>JALEPU010000096.1 GCA_022766905.1 Lachnospiraceae bacterium | reverse complement strand
ATTTAAAGGATCACAACATTTCTATCGTGGATAAAGATATTGTTTTATTAGGTGCCGGCGGCGCTGCAACCGCAATCATGGTGCAATGTGCTCTGGATGGTGCCAAATCAATCACTGTTTTTAACAGAAGCCAGGAAGGTTTAGAGAAAGTTCAGAAAATCGGTGAAACGATGATGGCTGATGGAGTTCCTTGTAAATTGGAATTCTTTAACCTTTCAGAACAGGATACCATGCATGACAGAATCCGTCATTGCGATATCTTAATCAATGGAACCTGTGTTGGAATGGAACCTGCTTTAGATGGGGTTTCCCTTGTCACAGATCTTAGCGTATTCCATGAAGATCTTGTCGTATATGATGTCATTTACCACCCACTGGTAACAAAACTGATGTCAGATGCTTTGGCAAACGGATGTAAAGAAGTAAATGTCATTGGAGGAAAAGGTATGCTTCTCTGGCAGGGAGCCGGTGCTTTCAAACTATACACCGGATATGATATGCCTGCCCAAGAATTAAAAGAATTTTTAGCAAAACGGGAAGAAGAAGGATTTGAAGTATTGGCTGATGTGGCAGAAAATGTACCTTACTAAAGAGATACTTTACAACTGAAATAATTCAAACAAACGCAAGAGGGGTGAATCTACAGCATTTTATGTTGTAGATTCGCCCCTCTGATGCGTTTTAGAAAAACTCTTATAATGCTGCGTGTAATGCAGAAAGAACTGTTTTTAAGTCTTCTGCCCCCATCTGGCCTGGAGCTGACGCTTTGCCTACTGCACCGAATGTTAATGCAGAGCCAAATACTTCTCCACAAAGTCTGCTGATAACACCTGTTGCAGCCATGGACATGGTAATAATCGGACGATCTGCATATTGACTTACCATCTCTTCTGTTGCTGCAAGAAGAGTCAGTACATCTTTTTTATTCTGTGGCATGACAGCAATCTTAGGAATGTCTGCACCCAGATCCTGCATTTTACGAAGTCTGTAAATAATATCAGACTTAGCAGGGGTCTTGTCAAAATCATGATTGGAAGCAACAACCTTTACATTATTTTTGTGTGCTTCTTCAATTACAGCTTTGACCGCATCATCTCCGGTAAATGCTTCCACATCTACAAGATCAACATATCCGGTTGCTGCAATTTTCTGGTTTAAAGTTACATAATCAGCCGTTTCAATAGCTTTTTCTCCGCCTTCTTTTGATGTACGGAAGGTAAAAAGGATTGGTGTTTCGCCCAGTGCTTCTCTTAACTGCTTTGCGGTTTCTTCTACTTTTACAAAATCAAAAATATCTTCATACCAGTCTACACGCCATTCCACAACATCTGCGCCGATTGGAACGATTTTTTTCGCTGCTTCTAAAATTTCTTCTCTTGTTTTTCCAACGATTGGAACACAGATTTTAGGCATACCCTCTCCAATCGCAACATTTCTAACTACTACAGAATTCATAATAACCTCCTGGTATACTTCTGATTATTTTTCAGAAATAATGTCTAATAACTTCTGACGCATTGCTTCAATCGGAGCTTCTTTTCCTGTCCAATATTCAATCTGTGCAGCACCCTGATATAATGACATGCCAAGACCGTTTAAGATGGTCGCTCCGGCTGCTTCTGCATCTAAAAGGAACTGTGTTTTTGCAGGATTATAGCAAGCATCAAAATAGAACTGATCCGCTTTCATATATTCGACCGGCATAGGATTTTCTCCGATGTGGGATCCCATTCCAATACCGCTGGCATTCATGACAACACTTACTTCTCCTACTTTGGAAAAGTCGCCATATGGTACAAACTCTGCTACAGGAGCGAAGTTTTTATTGATATCTTCAACCAGGGATTTGCTTGATTCTTCAAAAAGATCTGTGATGTAAATCTTTTTTGCTCCGTAGTAAGCTAATGCAGAACACATAGCACGTCCTGCTCCGCCGCTTCCGATACAGAAGTATGTATTTTCATCTACCTTGATTCCGCCATCGCGTTCAATGGATCTGATGAATCCGATACCATCTGTATTATAACCTACTAATTTGCCTTCCGGAGTTTTTACAACGGTATTGCTGGCTCCCATTTTTTCACATAACGGATCTAATTCGTCTAAATACTCCAGAACCTTTACTTTGTTTGGTTTTGTTACAGCAAATCCTGCAAAATTCATGTAACGGATTCCGTTCACTACATCTGCAAGGTGATCATTTCCTACTTCTGTATAAAAATAGATCATGTTAAGCCCTGCAGCTTCATATCCGCAGTTCTGCATCTGTGCAGCAAAAGATTGTTTTAACGGATCACCTAATAATGTAATCATTTTTGTGTTAATATCCACTGTTGCCATAATAACTTCCTTCCTTTTCCTAAGCTAAATTTTGATTAGTTTCAATTTTTGTCAAAGTTATGGGTTCCCTGATTGCAGAAAATACACAACTTTTTGACCTGGTATTTTTTTTATCTTATCATAGTAAAATCAGGCCATCCAATCAAATTGCTTGTGAAATCTATAAGTTTTATCTATGGATATTTTTTATTATTTTGAAAGAGCCTGTAAAATCCGTTCCGCGGTAATCGGAAGCTGGCAGAAAGTAATATCTAACGCATTCGATACCGCATTGGCTACTGCTGTTGCAGAAGGTACTGTTGCACACTCTCCTATACTTTTTGCTCCATAAGGTCCTGTTTCTTCCAGTTTTTCAATCAGGGCAATCTTTGTTTTTGGCATTTCATCTGCCTGATACATATGATAATTACGGAAACTATTATTTTTCACCTTGCCTTCTTCATCGTAAATCAAGCTTTCTGAAAGAGCATATCCGATTCCCATCTGAATACCGCCTTCAATCTGCCCTTCTACCGATCTTGGATTAATCGCCTTTCCCACATCATGCACTGCAGCATAAGAAAGCATTTTTACTTCTCCTGTCAGAGTATCAACCGATACTTTTGCAAAATGACAGCCATAGGAAATTGGGGAAGCATATGATCCAAAGGTATCGCTACAGCAAAAATCATTTTCATGAGTATCTTTCGCATGTACAGCAAGCTCTTCGATGGTTACCGAATTCCCCGCATTTTCTCTGTCAAACGCATGATTATTGGAAAATTCTATCTGTTCTTTCGGCACATGAAGCATCTCTTCCGCTTCCTGTGCTAGAAGACCGCGAAGATGCTTGGCAGCTTTGACCACTGCTCCTCCACTTACATAGGTGCCCCGGCTTGCATAGGCTCCTAAATCCGGCAGTGTGGTATCTGTGTCTGTATGAACAGTTGTAATTCTGTCCATGGTAATTCCAAGTACTTCTGAAGCAATCTGGCATTGAAGAGTCAGAGAACCATTTCCCATATCACTGACTCCGGTAAACAGAACCAGGGAACCGTCCTCATTAATCTTTAGCATAATCCCTGTTGTATCCGGCATAACCCCGTAAATACCATTTCCATGAGGTGCAATTGCCATTCCAATCCCCACCCGGTACCTGTCGCCTGCTTTTTTCGATTCTTCCTGTTCCCTTTTTCCCTCTTCCCATTCAAAGAGTTCACAACCTTTTTTTACACAATCTTTCTGACGGGAATTTCCGAAACTTTCTTTTGATCCCATATCTTCTCTTCGATTTAAAACAATCTTTACCGGCCTTCCCGTTTTCATAGACAGTAAAGCTGCAACAGGCTCTACAATTAAATCTATTTTTCCACCGAATCCGCCTCCCATGGCAGGACTGATCACCCGAATCCGATTCATTGGTAACTGAAAAATTCTGGATAAATTTATTCTCTGTCCAAAAACATCCTGAGTCGGGGTATAGATCGTCAATTTTCCAAGAGCATCATAATCAGCGATTGCTCCATGGGGTTCTATGGCACCATGATGAATCTGCGGCACCTGATAACGTCCTTCAAAAATGTAATCTGCTTCTTCCATAGCCTTATCCACATCACCGGCGCTCATATTCACTTCCTCAATGATATTTCCGCCTTCATGAATCGGATATGCATCTTTTTCCATTGCCTGTTCCAGGTCCGTATAGATCGGAAGAGGCTCATATTCCACCTGAATTAAGCGAATTGCTTGTTCTGCCGCCTCCTTTTGTCTCAGCAGCAACCGCTGCGACCTTATCTCCTACATAGCGGACAACCTGATCAAAAACCAGTTCGGATTTCGCAATATCTTTATCTTCTCCATTTCCATTATAGCGGATTTTCGGGGAATCTTTATAACAAACTTCTTTCCTATCATATCATTGCGAATCGGATCCAGCATCTACTCCTCCCCCTTTTCCACTTTCATCCGCTTTGCGGCAAGTAAAATTGCATCTACGATCTTCACATATCCGGTACAGCGGCACAGATTATTGGAAATACTACGGCGAACATCTTCTTCCGTCGGATCCGGGTTCTTGTCTAAAAGTGCTTTCGCTGACATTACCATACCCGGGGTACAATAGCCGCACTGTACTGCGCCTGCATCAATAAAAGCCTGTTGAATCGGATGAAGTCTGGTTCCTTCTGATAATCCTTCTATTGTAATAATCTCTTTTCCCTGTGCCTTCCATGCAGGAATTACACAGGAATTCACTGCTTCTCCATCTATGATTACTTTACAGGCACCACAATCACCTGTGCTGCATCCGCATTTTGCTCCTGTCAAATCCAGTTTTTCTCTTAACACATAAGGCAAATTCCATTTTTTTTCAACCAGAAAATCATACCCTTCTCCATTGATTCTAAGCTGTATCTGTTCCATCTTCTTCATCCTTTCGTCTGTCACATTTTGCTCCTGCCGACCCTTATAATCTTAAAAGACCCGAATCAGATAATCTCTTCTTCGGGTCTTCACAAACTATCTACCAAAAAATGGGGGTGTCTGTCACTTTATGTACCTTATTTTATAATAAAGAAATTATAAGGTCAAGTATATCAGTAAAAAAAATTTAATATCATTAAATATTCCTGCAAAGCAGAATTCTTTCTTATTTTTCCACCAAAGATGCTGCATACTCTGCTTCCCACTTTCTGTCCTCTTCTGTCTTAGGTAATACAAAATTCAGAATCAAAGCGGTAAGAGCAGTACCGGGAATTCCCGTACAAAGAGTTGTGATTGTAGATGGTAAGAAAGATAAATATTCGGCTTCCACCGCAAAGTTCCCGCCAATTCCGACTGCAATAGCCATAGCCACAATGGTCATATTTCTCTTTGTCAGATTACCCATTCCAATCACACGAATGCCGCTTGATGTTATGGTTCCGAACATAACAAGCAAAACGCCGCCGAGAACAGGAGATGGAAGTAAAGCAAGAATCTGGGAAAACTTCGGAAAAAATGCCAGAAACCCAAAAATGACAGAGCCCAATGCTGTTACATAACGGCTGGCAACACCTGACATGGCAATCAGTACCGATAAAGACTGAATGAATCCTTTTGCGAAGGAATCCAAAACCAATGTTAATACGGCGATGACAATGGCAATGACAAAATACTTCTTAACATCAGGATCATACGGTGCATAATTGACCATTATTCCATAAGCTGTTGTAAGAAGGCACATGCCAACAGACAGGACAACACTTCCGGTAATCACAGGCGTAAAATATTTATGCAGATATTTTATCACCAATGGTCCCAAAAGAAATAAAGCAATACTTCCGGCAAAAGCCGCACCAAATGCACCGGAAAGACCAATTTCCGGATCTGCTGCAAAAGCAACAAGAGGCGTAATCAGAGTGTAGCTCCCTGCTGTAATGATTGGAAGCTTTGATCCGATCGGAAGTCCAAACACACCAAGAGACTGAATCAGACTGGCAACACAGCTAATCAGCATTCCGCATTGAATAATCAGGGCTGTATCATTTACATCCAGCCCGGCTCCTGTTGCCAGCATAATATTTCCGGCCATTGTTCCGGTAAAAATCGTAAATACATGCTGGAGCGCAAGTGGAATTGCTTTCGCAATCGGGACTTTGTCATTGATTCCATACTTCATCTTCATATTAAATTGATTCCTCCTTTATTCTCCTTTTTTTCCTTTGTTTGAGGAAAGTTCAATAGAAAAAGAGGTTATTTTAATATTTTTAAATGAGTTTAATGTGATTTAATTTTTATTCTACTGTCAGGTTTGAAAAGCAGCTTGCAAGAAAATTGAAAAAGGAGCTGTGCTCCAGCGGTGAAATTATTCCGTTTTCACCACGTTTTGCAACAACTCCTCAGAATATGAACTTATGAAAGCTGCACTTTATTTTTCAATTCGATTGAAGTTTATGAGACATCCTTTTAAGATAATCTCTCTCTCGTCATCCGTAATCTCACCCATTTTCAAAGTAATCTTATGGAGACCGTCTTCTTTCACAACATAAGCTTCAAATTCAGAAGCTTTCTCTTCCACTGCTTTTCTCACATCTGGCAGGAACAGATAATCTCCATTGGTAAACGGAAGCTCACCTTTATCAATGATAAATGGAAGCATACCCCAGTTAATCAGATTGGAACGATATCTCTTTGTGGCATATTCATTGGCAATGTTTGCCCAGCCACCTAATACTTTCTGGCAGGATGCAGCCTGTTCTCTGGCTGAACCATCTCCCGGTTTTACTGCAAAGATGGTGCTTCCGATGCCCAGATTGCCTTTTCCTGCTTCCGGATACAGGGTCTGAATCTTTTCCATTACCGGTTTTAATTCAGGAAGGACATCTAACGGGCACTGTCCGGCTTCAATGGCTTTTTCGGCTTTTTGAACTTCTTTTGCTCTTCCTACATATGCAGGATCTTTTCTGGATAATGCAAATTCTGCCAAACCAAGTGGATTGGAACGATAAGAAGATGTCTCACCAGATGGAATCAATTCATCTGTTGTGGTAACCGGATCATGGATTTCAGATACTACTTTCAATACCATATTTTCCGGAAGAGCCGGCATTGCAGGCCAATCTTTAATGTTCGGCCCAAATTTAATCTCTACAGAAGGGTCTGCAACTCCCTTGCTGTCAAAGACACGATTTTCATAAATCGTCTTATCAAAGAAATATTTTGGATGAGAAAAGTTGGCATCCACATCGGTAGCTGCAGTCAGATAACCTTTGTTTGCTGCTGTTGCTGCAATAGAGCGGGCATCCATAAGGGCTACAGATGCAATCTGTCCATTTTGTAACTTGGAACCTTCTCTGTTCGGGAAGTTACGGGTAGAATGACGGATACTTAAACCATTATGGCATGGAGTATCTCCTGCGCCAAAGCAAGGACCACAGAATGCTGTCTTAATAATCGCACCGGTCTCCATCAATGCGGCTGCTTTTCCATTCTTCACCAGTTCCATAAAGATTGGGGTACTTGCCGGATATACACTTAATGTAAATTCATCCGGGCCAATGCTTGCACCTTTTAAGATATCTGCAGCATCACAGATATTTTCAAATCCGCCGCCGGCACATCCTGCGATAATACCCTGTTCTACGTAAAGTTTTCCGTTTCTTACTTTATCTTTTAAAGTAAATTCAACCTGTCCGTCTAAGCTTACTAATGCTTTCTTCTCGCAGTCATCCAGAATATCCATCAGATTTGCATTGAGCTCCTCAATGGTATAAGTATTGCTTGGGTGGAACGGCATTGCAATCATTGGACGGATCGTGCTAAGATCAATGGTAATCATGCCGTCATAATATGCCACAGAACCTGGGTTCAATTCTTTGTAATCTTCACTTCTTCCATGGATATCATACCAGTCTTTGATTTCATTGTCTGTTTTCCAAATGGAAGAAAGACAGGTAGTCTCTGTTGTCATAACATCGATTCCGATTCTGAAATCTGCACTTAAGTTTTCAACACCAGGACCAACAAATTCCATGACTTTATTATTTACATAACCATTTGCGAATACTTCTCCGATAATTGCAAGAGCTACGTCCTGTGGTCCAACACCCGGAATCGGCTTTCCAGTCAGATAAACCCCAACAACACCTGGCATATTAATATCATAGGTCTGAGAAAGAAGCTGTTTTACAAGCTCCGGTCCTCCTTCACCCATAGCCATAGTTCCCAAAGCACCATAGCGGGTATGGCTGTCAGAGCCAAGTATCATCTTGCCGCCTGCTGCCAGCATTTCTCTTGCATACTGATGAATAACAGCCTGATGAGGAGGTACATATACTCCACCGTACTTTTTCGCACAGGTAAGACCAAACATATGGTCATCTTCGTTAATGGTTCCACCTACCGCACAAAGACTGTTATGGCAGTTTGTAAGAACATAAGGAATCGGGAATTTTTCCAGTCCTGATGCCCTTGCTGTCTGAATAATTCCGACAAAGGTAATATCGTGGGAAGTCAGCTTATCAAATTTAATCTTAAGCTTTTCCATATTTCCTGAAGTATTATGGTCTTTTAAAATTCCATAGGCAATGGTTTCTTTTGCCGCTTCTTCTTTTGTTGGAACCTGATCGCCCAGTTTACTTTTTAAAATAGCTGGTGCATCCTGATTATCTGCAATGACTTCTGTCCCGTTTAACAGATAGGCTCCTCCTTCAAATACATGAATCATCTTATTTCCTCCTGTCACAATGTATATTTATTCATACTTATAGAATAGCAACCTAATGGTGTCATTGTATCACAGTTTTACCTGATGTGACAAGAGTTACAACTCTAACTTAAGAAAAAAAGTACCGGACCGGAAATATTCATTCCGAGCCCGGTTTGAAACCATAATTCCTTTATTTTTTCATTTTAGGATTAAAGATAAGGGCTGCAAGATATGAGAAAACCAATGCCCCCGATATTCCCACTGCGCAAGACTTCAGTCCTCCTTCAAACAGACCTAAAAATCCATGTTGGTCTACTGCTTTTTTCACTCCATCAAACAGACGCCAACCGAAACCGGATAAGGGAACTGTTGCTCCGCAACCGGCCCATTTTGCCAAAGGTCCATAGACTCCCAATGCCCCTAATATTACACCGGATACCACTAAAAGTACCATAACCCGTCCGGGAAGCAGTTTTGTATGATCTAACAAAAGCTGCACCAGGACGCAGATTCCTCCTCCAACAAGAAATGCTTTAATATATTCCATAGGCTCACCTCAATCTTCCCTTTCCAGAATAATGCCATGAGCAATTCCCGGAACCGGTTTTCCCTCATTAAAGCTGACCGTTGAAAACAATGCCCCGGTCGGTACAAACAGAACCCGTTTCCATTCTCCTTCTTCCAGCTTCTTTAAAAGATAAGCTGCAAGGACAGACGCAGAACAGGCACACCCGGAGCCTCCGCAATGAGTATCCTGTTTTTCCTTATCAAAAATTTCCATTCCACAGTCTAAATGAATTTCGGAAATATCCAATCCGTTGTCTTTTAATAATTTCAGAAGAATCGTTTGTCCGATTTCCCCTAAATCTCCGGTTACAACCTTGTCATAATCCCTGACTGACATAGAAAAATCCCGAAAAGACTGATAAATCACATGACTGGCAGCAGGGGCCATGGCACCTCCCATATTCTGTGCATCTCTGACACCATAGTCAACAATTTTACCCGTTGTAATTCCTGTAATTTTAACCGGTTTTATTTGTTTCGTATCTGGTTCTGGTTCCGGTTTTTCTTTGGATAATACAAAAGCTCCGCTTCCTGTAACAGTATAAGTGGAAGAAAGAGGCTTTTGATTTCCATATTCTAAGGGATAACGAAACTGTTTTTCCGCACTGCCAAAATGGCTGGATGCCAGAGCAAGTACATGATCGGCATAACCGGCACACACCGTCATGGCCCCCAAGGATAATGCAGAGCCTATATTGGCACATGCCCCATAAAGGCCAAACAATGGAATGTGAAGCGGGGCCATACCAAAAGATGTGGCAATCAACTGTCCCAGTAAATCCCCTGCAAAAGCATATCGAATCTGTTCACTGGACAATCCTGCTTTTTTTATGGCAAGTTCTCCTGCCGTTCTTAAAAATTTGCTTTCCGCTTCCTCCCAGGTCTCCATCGCAAACAAGGGATCTTCTATCACCTGGTCAAACAATTTGCCAAGAGGGCCTTCGCCTTCTTTTTTTCCAACGATCGATCCTCGTCCCCTGATGTAAACAGGATGGTCAAGAAGAAGGCTTTGACGGCCTCTTTGAAGCTTCATAGTATCATCCTTTCCATATCCTATTTTTATTTCACAGAAGAAATAAAATATTTTCCTATGAAATAAAAATAGGATATGGAAAAATACAGATTTTATACAAAAATATTTTATCTTCTTGCTTTACCGCTTATCTTTTCAATCGTAATCTCATATACCCCTGTTTTTCCAGCATCCTTTTCGATATATCTTTTGCCCTTTTCCAGATAATCCGGGGAATATTTTTCAATCAATGCCATCAGGGCGATTTCTTTTCCTAAAAGAATTTCTCTTGCCCTGCCAAAGACAATGACACTTTCGTAACAGGTACTGAATTTTTCCGGTAGAATTTTCGTTTTTCCAACCACAGTAAAACAAACCTGTTCCTGATAATACATGTTTTCTACCTTATGTCCAACCCCTTTTGCACAATGAAAATAGATTTTTTTCCCTTTCACTGCATAGCTTACCGGTACTCCATAAGGAATTCCATTTTCTCCTGTCGTAGATAAAATTCCATATTCTCCCTGAAGTAAAATTTCCATTGCCTCTTCTTTTGAAAGCTCTCTTTCGGATTTTCTCATTTGATGATACATCGTCTTCCCTCTTTCTTTTTTTCTCGTCAAAACAGCTTCTTCCTAAATTCTTATCTGAAAATACTTATTTGACATGGTTAAATCGTTTTCTAAGATGCTCCAGTGCCCGCTTTTCAATTCTTGAAACATAGGATCTGGAAATGCCCAGAAGTCTTGCAACTTCTCTCTGAGGCATCTCTTCTCCTCCATATAACCCGTAACGAAAAATTAAAACCTGCTTTTCCCGAAGATCCGGAAGAGCCGCTACTTCTTCATATAACCGCTTTACATTGCTGGAATAGACCAGAAGATTTAAGATATTTTCATCCTCACAATGGATAATATCTAAAAGACTGATTTCATTTCCTTCCTTATCTGTCCCGATTGGTTCATAAAGAGAAACTTCTTTTGAACACTTCTTTTCCCTTCGAAGCAACATCAGAAGCTCATTTTCAATACAGCGGGATGCGTAGGTAACCAGCCGGTTTCCCTTTGATTCATCATAAGTGTTTACTGCTTTAATCAGTCCTATGGTTCCGATTGAAATCAGATCATCCATATCCCGTTCCAGATTATTATATTTTTTGACAATATGAGCAACCAGCCTCAGATTGTGCTCCACCAGTTTATTTCTTGCTTCCAGATCTCCACCTTTTAACTGCTGCAAGTACTCATGTTCTTCCTCTTTCGACAGAGGTTTTAGAAAGGACTGCATGAAACACCCCGAAACCTGTGTTTTTATTTAATATATGCAAAGGGGTTTTCCATTGTTCGAAAAGACCGTCCCGCTTTTTTTCTATCTTTTTTTCTTATTTTTCTTCTTTTCTGCGGACCAGCCAACCTTCTAAAATCTTCCTTCCAAAATCTACATAAAGCATTTGTTTTGGATGGGGAGCTGATTCCATCCGATTTCCTTCTTCATCGTAAATTCCTTTTACGGTAAGTGCCAGGTTTTCTCCGTTCGGATTCATCACTTCCACTTCTTCTCCACTAGATAATTTATTTCTCTGCATCATATAGGCATATCCTGCTTCATTATGACCTTCTACAATCCCGATATAAGTATACTCTTTCACATAGGTATTTTCATTGTAAATCTGGGCATTTGCGTCTGTTTTTCCAAAGTAAAATCCTGTAGTAAACAGACGATAGGTACATTTTGCAATTTCTTCCCGATAATAATCCATTCTGGATGCATATAAATCCGGGGATTTCTGATAATCATCAATGGCCTGACGATATGTTCTGGCTACTGTAGCCACATAAAGAGCCGTCTTCATTCTTCCCTCGATCTTAAAACTATCGATTCCTGCTTCTATCATCTCCGGCACATGCTCAATCATACATAAATCTTTGGAATTAAAAATATAAGTGCCTCTTTCATTTTCTTCCACAGGCAGGTATTCTCCCGGTCTGGATTCTTCCATCACATAATATTTCCAACGGCATGGATGGGTGCAAGCTCCCATATTGGCACTTCTGTCAGTAAAATAACTGCTAAGGAGACATCTGCCGGAATGGGAAATGCACATGGCTCCATGGATAAAACATTCAATCTCCATATCTTCCGGAATCTGCTGTCTGATTTCACCAATTTCTTTTAGAGACAATTCTCTGGCAGCGACTACCCTGGTCGCGCCCTGCTGATACCAGAAATTATAAGTTCCGTAATTGGTACTGTTTGCCTGGGTACTGATATGAATGTCAATCTCAGGAACTTCTTCTTTTGCAATGGCAAATACACCAGGATCTGAAATAATCAATGCATCCGGACCAATTTCCTTTAATTCTCTGAAATATTCCCGAATACCGGGAAGATCTTCATTTCGGGCTACAATATTTGCCGTAATATAAACTTTCACACCTCTCTCATGGGCATACAGAATGCCTTCCTTCATCTCTTCCAGAGAAAAGTTTCTGGCCTTTGCCCGTAACCCGAACATCTCACCGCCAATATAAACGGCATCTGCCCCATAAGTGACAGCTACTTTTAATACTTCCAGACTGCTTGCCGGAATCAATAATTCTGTTTTTCTCATGTCGTGTCCTTTCTATTCTTTTACACTTAAGGCTACTCCATCGCCAATGGGAATAATTGACGTTGTAAACTCTTCTGAATGTTTTAAGACGTAAAGATACTCTCTCATTCGATTGTGTATCGTGTGATTTCTCCTCTTTATGGCATAACGGGACTCTATAATGTCACCATCTTGCAAAACATTATCTGAAATCAAAAGACCTCCCTTTGAAAGCAGCCGGCTTATCTCCGGAAGAAAATGAATATACTGTCCCTTTGCCGCATCCATAAAAATAAAGTCATAAGGGCCGGTTAAGCTTTTTAAAATTTCTGCCGCATCTCCCGGAAGTAAAGTAATGCAGCGATTCTTGTCCCATTTTTCAAAATTTTTAGATGCTTCTTCAATTCTGGGTGGATAATTTTCTATGGTTGTAATCCTTGCATCGGATTCCAGATACTGTTTCATGTAAAGAGCAGAATAGCCTACCGCTGTTCCAACTTCCAATACATTTTTAGGTCTTACCGTCCGCAACATTGATTTTAAAAGTTCTTTTGTTTCTCTTCGAATAATCGGAACTTCTTCTTTTCTGGCTTTTTCCTCCAATCCAAATAACCAGTCTTCCTCTTCCTGATTCATGGAATTAATAAAATCGGTTACTCTTTCATTGACAATCATGAATTTCTCCTTTACACAAATACGGTCCTCCTCTGCCGGAAAAGACAAGGGAGGACCCATTTTTTCTTATTCTCTTCTCAATACTGTGTCGTCTCTGTCTGAGTCAGAGTTTGTAAAATATCATCAATTCCCATGGTAGGGTTCAGTTCGTAACTTCCTACTTTGATCTTGCCATCATACTCTGAAAGTTTGTTTCGGAATAAAAACTGTTTCTCGCTTCGGATCAAATCCAGAGAATATAAGTTTTTTGCAACCTCTTCTACGGAATCTCCCTCCTCAACGACCACATCCACTTTATATTCCTCATTGCTTCCCATTGGTTCATTGGCAAAAGCTCCATAGCTAAACTGATAAGAGAAGTAAAAAATCACACCAAGACCTGCCAGGACCAGGCAATCAAACACCCACCAGCCTATCTTTTTTAACATCTTCATCGGTAACCGTCCCCTTTGACCATATCCGTTTTCTAATCGAGAAAACTATAATCAAACTCCATATCATCCGCAATTGACTCAAAGACGCTGCGAAAAAGTTCCGTTGTCTTCTGTTCCCAGTAAAGGAAATGATTCACCGGTTCTTTTAACAGAAGACCTTCGTATTCATTTCTCAGTGCCGTCTGTTCTTTTAATGTGTTCTTTTTGATATGAAGTTCTATATTTTTTTTGCGAAATTCATTGAATTTCGCAAACAGTTCTTTGTCTTCTTTTAATTCCTGCAGTGCTTCCTGATATTTTTGGCAGCATTCCTGCTCTTTCAGAACAGATAATAAATTCTGCAGTGCTTCCTCCAATTCTAACATTACCTATACCTCTGTAATAATCGGCAGAATCATTGGATTTCTCTTTGTTCTCTTCCAGAGGAATTCACTTAAAGCATCTTTGATCGCTGCTTTGATTCTGCTCCAGTCGGTCACATTTTTGCTCAGACACTCTTCTAAAGCTTCTGCAACAACATGTCTGGCATCTTCCATCAGTGTTTCTGATTCCCTGACATAGACAAAACCTCTTGATACGATATCAGGTCCGGCCAGACACATACCGGAGTGTCTTTCCAGAGTAACTACTACAATTAACAAACCATTTTGTGATAACTGCTGTCTGTCTTTTAAAACAATATTTCCCACATCACCAACTCCAAGTCCATCTACCATAATTCCATGAGCCGGTACTTTTCCAGTGATTCTGGCTTCTTCTTTGTTCAGGGAAAGTACATCTCCTGAGCTTAATAGAATAACATTCTTTTTGTCCATTCCCATACTAAGAGCCAGATCTCTGTGAGCTTTTAAATGTCTGTATTCGCCATGAACCGGAATCGCATACTGTGGCTTTGTCAGAGCATAAATCAGTTTTATCTCTTCCTGGCAGGCATGGCCGGATACATGAGTGTCCTGGAAGATAATCTTTGCTCCTTTTCTGGCAAGCTCATTCATCACCTTGGAAACTGCCTTTTCGTTTCCGGGAATTGGATGAGAACTGAAAATAACCGTATCACCCGGTTTAATGGAAATCTTTTTGTGGACAGAAGCTGCCATTCTGGAAAGTGCAGCCATCGTCTCTCCCTGGCTTCCTGTCGTGATCAGAACAATCTGTTCATCCACATAGTTTTTCATCTGTTCCACTTCAATTAGCGTATTTTCCGGAATATCCAGATAACCAAGTTCCGAAGCAACTTCAATGGTATTGACCATGCTCCGTCCTTCTACCACTACCTTTCTTCCAAACTGGTACGCTGTATTAATTATTTGCTGAACTCTGTCTACATTCGATGCAAAGGTAGCAATAATGATTCTGGACTTTTTATATTCCTGAAAAAGATGCTCGAATGTAACCCGGACCGTCTGCTCCGACATGGTATAACCAGGCCGTTCTGCATTGGTACTGTCTGCCATCAGAGCAAGAACCCCTTTCTTTCCCAGTTCTGCAAATCGTCCCAGATCAATTGCCTCTCCAAACAATGGAGTGTGGTCCACTTTAAAGTCACCTGTATGAACGATAATTCCGGCAGGCGTGTAAATAGCCAGTGCTGCTGCATCTGCAATCGAATGATTGGTTTTAATAAATTCAATCCGGAAACATCCTAAATTAATAGACTGCCCATGTTTCACTACTTTTTTTCGAATGGAACGGGATAGATTGTGTTCCTTTAACTTACAATCAATCAGTCCCATCGTCAGTTTTGTTGCATAAATCGGCATATTGATTTCTTTTAACACATAAGGAATGGCGCCGATATGATCCTCATGTCCATGAGTAATCACCAATCCTTTGATTTTTTTCACATTTTCCTTCAGATAAGTGGTATCCGGAATGACCAGGTCAATTCCAAGCATATCATCACTTGGGAAAGAAAGACCGCAATCGATCACAATAATGCTATCTTCATATTCGATTGCTGTAATATTCATTCCGATCTGTTCCATTCCTCCTAAAGGAATGATCTTGACTGTCTGGTTTTCTTTTTTCAAACTGATTCCTCCAATAAGACTATAAAAAACACGATTATGCTCTTCATAGTTGTAACTTTATTTTATTGTGCTTATTTGCCAGTCTTATTTAAACAGTCTTTACAATATCCATATAATTTTACTTCATGGTCCGTCACTTGAAAACCCATCTGCTCATAAATCCGATTCTCCAGGTTGTCTAACAAGTCATCTTCAAACATATCTACTTTACCACAATTCAAACAAATAATATGATGATGATGGTGTCCTCCCATATTATTCTTTCCGATTTCATAACGAACATATCCATCATCCAGATTCAACCTGTCAATTAAACGAAGTTCCGAAAAAAGCTGTATGGTCCGATATACGGTTGCCAATCCAATCTCCGGACATTTGACCCTGACCAGCTCATAGATCTCTTCCGCTGTAAAATGCCTGTTGGGCTGATTCTCAAAGACCGCCAGTATTTCCCGTCTCTGATTGGTCATCTTTAGCCCTCTGTTTTTTAACAAATCCTTTAAATATCCTTCCTCAAACTGCATGTTACAACCCCATCCATCTATGTCTGCACATAATTACCTAATCATATAACAATTCAATATCCACATCATCCATCAACTCTTCAAATACTGCGGATACTGCCATCAATTCCTGTTCATCTTCTACAAATTCATAGGATGCATAGACTCCGTCTGAATCCGGATCTTCCTTCATCATCATAACTTCTGTCTCATCTGCATCAATATCATCGGTGACAAGAAGATAATTAATTCCGCTTATCATCGTCTGCTCCAAAATATAAAAATCAACTTTTTCTCCGTCTTCTGTCAAAAAAGGTATTGTCTTATACTGACTCATGTTTTGTTACGCCTCCCACACAAAGAAAAGTCTGTATTGAAAAATGCAGACTTTTACTCCTTCTCTCTTACTGCGTCCATATATGACTGTAAAATAAGAGAAGCTGCCATCCAGTCAATCCGACTCTTCCGGTTCTCTCTTCTAATACCTCCATCCATCAAAATCCGTTCTGATTCCATGGTTGTCAGCCGTTCATCCCAAAGGATAACCGGCAGGCCGAACCTCTTCTCCAAACGATCACGAAATTCCTCTGTTGCTTTGCCTCTGTCTCCTACAGAATTATCCATGTTCTTCGGATATCCAAGAACAATCTCATCAATCTCATATTCCCGAATCAGTTCTTCAATCCGGGCCAACGTCTTACGGAGTTTATTTTCATCCTTTCGGGTAATCGTCTCTAACCCCTGCGCTGTCAGAAATAATTCATCACTTACGGCAACACCAACAGTCTTCGTTCCATAATCCAAACCAAGTATCCGCTTCATATTACTTCTTCAGCCTTGTATCAATATAGTTTTCTAACAGTACTTCGATGATCTCATCCCGTTCCACTTTCATGATCAGACTTCTGGCATTCTTGTAACTGGTAATGTAAGTTGGATCTCCGGACATTACATATCCGACTATCTGGTTCACTGGATTATATCCTTTCTCACTTAAAGCCTCGTAGACATCTTTCAAAATTGAGGGGACATCGTACACAGGCTCTTTTACAACATCAAAAAATTGTGTATTATTACGATTCATGTTTATCACGTTCCTTTCGCTTATAGCTCCATTCTAATATAATTTGCTATAAATTTCAATCTAAAATTTGGCCAAGGAGCATATTCCCTTCTTTCTGCCCTGTAATCTTTACTTTTACAAGTTGTCCGGACATATTCTTTTGATTTTCAATTCCTACTTTTACATATCGTTTTGTATGTCCGGTCAGATAGGTTTTACCATCCTGTTCACTGATCTCTTCTGCCAGGATTTCCTCCTCTTTTCCAATCCATTTTTTCTCATATTCAGCCTGATTTTTCCGGCTAAGTTCTAGCAGAACATTACTCCTTAACGTTTTGATCTGCTCCGGAACCTGATTAGGCATCTTCTCTGCTCTGGTTCCTTTTCTAACAGAATATTTGAAAATATGCATTTCATACAGGTTCATTCTGGTAAGAGCTTCCACTGTTTTCTCAAATTCTTCTTCTGTTTCCCCCGGAAATCCTACAATCACATCTGTCGTCAGTGCAGGCTCATCAAAAGCACTGCGTAAAAGTTTCAGACTGTGCTCATATTCCTCAATGGTATAATGACGGTTCATTCTCTTTAAGGTATCATTACACCCACTTTGTAAGGAAAGATGAAAATGAGGACAGATTTTGGGAAGGGTCGAAAGCCTTTCGACAAATTCTTCTGTGATAATCCTTGGTTCCAGAGAGCTTAATCGGATTCTGGAAATCCCTTCTATCTCATCGATTTTCTCTATCAGATCAATCAATGTTACTCCTTCCAGATCTTTTCCGTAAGAACTCACATGAATACCTGTAAGAACTACTTCCTGATAACCATTTTGGGCAAGATTTTTTACTTCTTCCAATACATGTTCCGGTTTTCTGCTTCTGATTCTTCCTCTCACATAAGGGATAATACAGTAGGAACAAAACTGATTACAGCCATCCTGGATTTTTAAGTATGCTCTTGTATGATCATGAACGGTTTCCAGCATCATCTCCTCGTATTCATCGGTATGATTAATATCTATGACCGCTTCTTTTTCCTGATTTGTAAAATAATCATTCAAAATTGTCACAATATCTTTCTTTTTATTATTCCCAATAATCAGATCAATATTCTCATCTACCAGTTCGTTATGCTCTTTTTGTGCCTGAATATAACAGCCTGCTGCAACCACAATTGCATCCGGGTTAAGCTTCTTCGCCCGATGAATCATCTGACGGCTTTTCCGGTCCGCCATATTGGTTACCGAACAGGTGTTAATGATATAGATATCTGCTTTTTCCTTAAAATCCACCTGTAAATACCCTGCTTTTGATAACATCTGCTCCATAGCATCTGTCTCATACTGGTTCACCTTACACCCCAGGGTACAGGTTGCAAATGTTCGATACATGGTCCTTTCCTTTCTGTTTTTCTTTATCTGGCTATTGACTTTTCTTTTCCAAAAAGGTACTATTGTAGCATAGAAACAGCAATAACCAAAGGAGGATTACGTTATATGAAAACTGTTAAAATTTCTTTAAATTCTATCGACAAGGTAAAGACTTTTGTCAATGAGATCAATCGTTTTAATGCAGAATTTGATTTAGTATCCGGAAGATACGTCATCGATGCAAAGTCCATTATGGGTATCTTCAGTCTGGATATTTCCAAACCAATCGATCTGAACATCCATAACGAAGGCGATGATTTAGATGAAATTCTTGAGAAATTAGCTCCATATATCGTAGAATAATCAAATACATAGAATTCATTAGAAAAGAGGAGTATGAAAACCCCTCTTTTTTAGTTTCTGCAAAAGAAAGTAAAAACACTCAACATTCTTTTGTCAATCAATTCTTAACGAATCTTAATCACCTCATCGGATTCATAGGCTTCTTTTAAAAGTCCTTCTATTACGTCATCCAGTTTTCGCTCTGACTTTTTAATCACATTCAGATTTGGTTTTGTCACCGGATGCTTTGCAACAAAAATCGTACAGCAATCTTCATAAGGCAGAATTGATGTCTCAAATGTGCCGATTTTCTCTGCAATATCTACAATTTCCTGCTTGTCCATACCGATACAGGGCCGGAATACAGGAAGGGTACAAACTTCATTGGTCACAGCCAGGCTCTGGATTGTCTGACTTGCCACCTGTCCCAGACTTTCTCCTGTAATCAGCGCCAGTCCTCCATTTTCTTTCGCAATATGCTCTGCGATTTCCATCATATAACGTCGCATAATAATGGTCAGCTCGTCATGAGGACATTTTTCATAAATTGCCATCTGAATATCGGTAAAATTAATAATATGGAGATCAATCGGACCGGAATATCTGGCTACCAGTCTAGCCAGCTCTACCACCTTTTCTTTTGCTCTTTCACTTGTATATGGCGGTGCATGGAAATAAGTTGCCTGAAGGCGAACACCGCGTTTGGCAATCATATATCCGGCTACCGGACTGTCAATACCTCCGGATAACAAAAGCATTGCTTTTCCGTTGGTTCCAACCGGCATTCCGCCCGGACCCGGAATCTCTTCAGAATAAATATAAACCTGATCTCTGATTTCTACCCGAAGCATAACATCCGGATGATGTACATCGACTGAGAGTTCAGGGTATGCCTGTAAAAGCTCATGTCCGAGAGCAGCTGAAAGCTCCATAGACCGGATTGGGAATTTTTTATCTGCTCTTCTTGCTTCTACTTTGAAGGTAAGATGTTTATCTTCATAGCATTCTCCAATATATTGGACTACAGTCTTTACCAAATGATCATATTCTTTGTTTTCGTCCATAATCATTGGACAAATTGCAGCAATTCCAAATACTCTCTTTAATGCCTCTATCGCTTCGTCCTGGTCAAATTCTTCTCCTTCTGCACCTTTCACAAAAATACGTCCGGATTCCTTCCAGATCATAAATTCACCTACATCCTGCAGGGCAAACTTCATCTGACGTACCAGTGCATCTTCAAACAAATATCGATTTTTGCCTTTAATACCAATCTCTGCATATTTAATTAAAAAACAATGGTATTTCATGCTTTTCTCCTTCCATTTTTCTTTTTCATATTCTTATACCAAACTCTTCAAAATTATCTTCTGATAAATTTTCTTAACATTGGTAATAATTTACTTAATTCTTCAATTGCGAAATCTACTTCTTCGATGGTATTATAACAGGAAAATGTAAATCGAAGGGTTGATTCATATTCTTCTTTTTTCAATCCAATTCCTTTTAAAGTCCCACTTACTGCCGGTTTATTGGAAGAACAGGCAGATCCTGCTGATACACAGATTCCCTTATCTTCCAGAGCATGAAGCAAAACCTCGCTTCTTACACCCAGGAAAGTGACACTGGCTATGTGAGGTGCGTCCCCGGAGTGATTTTCCGTATCCGGAAGTTCCATTACTTTTTCCAGAAAATATTCTTTTATCCTTCTAAGATGGGCAATCCGTTCTTCATGATCTTCGTAAATCTTTTGGGCTGCCACACCAAGACCTGCAATCGCAGGCACATTTTCCGTCCCGGACCGCAACCCCTGTTCCTGGTTTCCTCCATATAAAATTGGTTTGATTTTTACTCCGTTTCTTACGTATAAGGCACCGCTTCCTTTTGGTCCATGAATCTTATGTCCACTGATAGACATCATATCCACTTTCCATCTTCTTGGAAACAGTTTCATCTTTCCGTAGGCCTGTACACAGTCTGCGTGATAAAGGGTCTTAGGGTTCAATTCTTTAATCAGCTTTCCAATCTCTTCCATCGGCATAACAGAACCAATCTCATTATTGACAGCCATAACAGACACCAGGATCGTATCTTCCCGAATCGCTTCTTTCAGTTTATCGAGGCGTAGAATTCCATGTTCGTCCACCGGAACAAAGGTAACTTCAAATCCCATTTCCTCTAAGAAAAACAACGGATTATAGACAGATGCATGTTCAATGGTGCTGGAAATAATATGTTTCCCGGCTCTCTGATTGGCCAGCGCCGTTCCAATTAATGCCAGATTGTTGGATTCTGTTCCTCCGGAAGTAAAAAAGATCTCTTTCGGGTCAACCCGAAGACTTTTTGCAATGATTTCCCTTGTCTTTTTCAGATGATGTTCCGCCGTAAGGCCTTTTTTATGCATCGAAGAAGGATTCCCGTATTCTTCTTCCAGAACTTTATCCATCATTTCCCTTACTTCCGGAAATGCTCTGGTCGTCGCTCCATTGTCAAAATAAATGTCCATGACTGCTTCTCCCTGCTTTCTCTCTCTTACCAGTTCAATTTCATTTCTATTCGCTCAACAAAATAGAGGCAGTATACACTACCTCTACTTTAAACATCATGATAATCATAACATAGATTCTGGATTCTGTCCATGGTTAATTCTTTTTTACATTTGACAATTTTGGTGGGATTTCCAAAAGGGTCAATCGTAAAAAAGATTACCATGGACAGATTTTTTCATAGAAAGTTGACATGGTTGGTAATAAATAGTCGTCTACGTGAAAACTTTTTTCCTCTTTCTTTTCATTTCCCGGATAGAATGGGGCAGTGAGTGGATCTAAATAATGTTCGATCACAAATTCCTGCTTTTTTTCTTCCTTCGCATTTATGGCATCTTTTACTATTTGAGCTGTTGGTCTTTTTTCTTTTGCCGCCTGCTCAAACTGGATTTCTGCTTTTTTTGACGCTGCTATATCAGCAGCTTCTTTTTTTTGTCTTTCTTCCTCTTTTCGAAGCTGCTCCCGTCGTTTTTCTTCTTTCTTTCTAAGCTCTTCTTCTCGTTTTCTTTGTTCCTGCTGCTGTCTTAACTGAGCTTCCTTCAGTTCCTGCTTTCTTTTGTTTTCATTGAGAATATCCTGAATAGACGCTCCTTTTTTCTGTTTCTTATTTTGCGGTTTATTTGGTTTTGCAGAAGCAGTTTTCTTCTGTACTTTAGGGCGAGGTACCGGTGTTCTTACCGGCTGACCGGAAGTTCCGTTTTCTCTTTGTTTTCTTCTTCTGGTTTCTTCTTTGTAATTATGTATGACAACAAGGATTACAATCATAAAAATCAATTGTGCCATTCCCATCACCCTCTCTTTTTATCCTTCTTTTTTCCTTTGGCATGTTCTAATACTTCTTCAAAAGATTCTTTGAATTTTCTGGATGTTGCTGTCGGGCTGTTTAACAAAAGATTGCTTTTCCAGAAATCATAAGGACGACTGAGCCGTTCTTCCCTCTTTCTTGCCAAAGCATGTTTTTCCCGGAATCCATCCAGTTCTTCTTTAAATTCTTCCATAAACTTGATTTTTTCTTCTTTTCTCTCCCAGTTTTCCTCAACAAGGGCATGGAATCTGTCTGATATATTCTGAAGTTCTGCTCTTCGTTCTGCCTTTTTCTCTCTTCTTTTTGCTTCTCTTTCTTCGTAATTGATCGCCAATTTTTCTTCCAGAATCTCCAGTTTGCCCTCCATCATATCCAGATGTTCTTCTTTCCAGTTTTCGATGGAGTCATCAGCAACTGCAATCAATACATCCAGCCTTCTTTGCAAGCGGGTAATTTCTTCTTTGGCCTCTTCCATCTTGACAATCATATCTCTGACATCGAAAGCAGCTTTGACAGAAAGGATAAAATCGGTCCAGAAAATCAGACTGATTAAAACTGCCAGTCCCAATTGAACCGGCTCTGTTAAGCCATTTACCAATTTTGCTACCGGCTTATCCAGAACAAAGACAAGGAAAAGAGTCAAAAAGCCCCATTCCACTGTATTCAAAAGACATACATGCCCATTGATGTTATATTTATGATCCGAATAATCCCAATACCGTACTTTAAAAATTGCCTCCATCAAAACTCCTGTGACATATTCCAGGACAGATGCCGAAAATGCACCGGCAAAAAATGTTAAAATCACCGAATGTTTGGTTGGCAGAGTCACATAGGTAACCATCAGGGCTCCGGTTCCATAAAGGGGAATATAAGGTCCTCTCATAAAGCCCCGGTTCACCCATTTTTTTTGAAAATACGATACATAACAAGATTCCACGCACCATCCAAGAAAACAATAAACATAAAAAAATAAAATCCAGGCAAGAGTTGAGGATGTCTCTGTCATAAGCTCACTCCTTTTCCTTTGTTTGGTTCTTTGCGTGTTTCTAATCTGTCTTCTTCTGCCCGGTTTCCAGGAAATCCATCATCGATTCGAATAGATTTTTTGCATCTTCATAACCCTGATGATAAAGAGCAATTAATTTTGTTCGATCTTTTTCAATACGTCCGATTGACACCGGTTCCTGGGGCCGAAGAACAAAAAATTTACCACTTTCTTCTCCCCGGGCAATATAATCCAGGGTTTTATTATATATAATATGTCTCTGCTCCATGGCATGTATCAATTTTGGATAGTTTCGATATTTGATTTTAAAAAATGGCATAAGAGAATTTGGTTCTTTCCGATATGACGGATCTCTGGTCAAAACAACCACAACTTTCTCATTCCCATCTTTTCTTGCCTGTTTTACCGGAATCGAATCACTTAAGCCTCCATCTAAATATTTTTCTCCCTGAACCTCCACCATACGGGAAACTCCGGGTAAAGAAGCAGATGCCCTCACGATTTCTATGTCTTTTTTCATGTTTTCAATCGGAAGATACTCCGCTTTTCCTGTTTTACAATTGGTTACAACACTATAAAATGTACCCTGTTTTTTTTCATATTCTTCATAATCAAAAGGATCCAGTTCATCCGGAATCTGACGGTAACACATATCTGCCCCAAACAAATCCCCGGTGGTCAAAAGACTGTACAAGCTGCAATAATGCTTATCATTTAAATAATTCAGACTGATTCGGTAAGCTCTCATCTTCTGCTTTGCCAGATAACTGCAGGCATGACAGCTTCCTGCGGATACTCCATACGTATTTTTGAAATAAAGATCTTTCTCCATAAAATAATCCAGAATTCCAACGGTATAAATTCCCCGCATACCGCCGCCTTCTAACACCAATCCGGCATCCACCCACTGTTCCATGTTGTCCTCACTCCTATCCGTCGTACTCTCCTACCAGTTGTATCACTGTAACAGCTACAGAACCTTTGCCAATATGGCAGCTGACGCTTAAAGACAAAGGATCCGACTGAATGGTATAACCAGGAAACTCTTCCATCAATTCTTCTTCCCATTTTCTGGCTTCTTCTTCCGAAGTCGTATGGGCAGCCCGAATCACAAGTCTCCCTGCTTTTTCAGCCTCGGAAAAACGCTGTGCAATATCTTTATGAATTGCTTCCTTCATGGTCTTTTTTGCTTTCTTTTCTCCTCTCACCTTTGCATAGGCATCCAGCTTTTCCCCCTGAATCTGTAAAACAGGTTTCAGATTCAGAACAGTTCCAATCGCTGCTGCTGCAGGAGTAATTCTTCCTCCCTTTTTCAGATATTTCAATGTATCAACTGTAATATAAATACTCGCATTCATCTTTTCCAGTTCCAGAATTTCCTTAATTCTGCTTCCGCTTTTTCCTTCTTCAACCAGCTTAATAGCATCTATAACTGATTGTTTCTGGGTCACAGAAATTCTCTGATTGTTCACTACATGAACTTTTCCTTCGTAATCTTCCGCCAACGTCATTGCCGTCTCACAGGAACCGCTTAACCCGCTGGACATCGGAATATGAACAATCTCTGCATATCCATCTTCTTTTAATATTTTATCCCACAAATCCATCACTTCTCCCGGAGATGGCTGAGATGTGGTAATATCTGCATCCGCTTCCTGTTTTTCAAAAAAAGTCTCTCGATCTAAGGTTACACCTTCATAAAACAATTCACCGTCTATATAAAAAGGCATTGGAAGAACATAAATTCCCATATCCTTTGCCTGTTCCTGGGTAATTCCACTATTACTGTCTGTTACTATCGCAATTTTTTTCATAAATGATGTCCTTTCCTTGATTTTTTATTTCCATCTATTGTAACCTAATTTGGACTTCCAGGCAACTATCTTTTTTCTTTTCAAAAGTTATCCCTCTTGTTTTTCCTCCTGGTTACAGTCGATTTTCACATATTCCAGTCTAATTCCAGTCTAATTTTTATCCTTAGCCGCCTTATTTCCGAAAAAATGTAATATTTTATAAACATTTAATAATTTTAAGACTTTATATATTGAAAATACATTTTTATATTTATATAATTAAAAAATCCTTTCAAGCAAATCATTTTTTCTTAAAGCAATATCCTTCTCAATCATACTATATACAAAAAAAGGACAGGCTTCCCATTCCCTCTACTGCCTGTTCTTTTTTTTATTGCATAGTTTTTCAAAAAAACAGGGACGGAAAAACTTTTCCAATCCCTGTCTGAATCATTTATTTATTCTTCTTCCTTCACCGGAATATCTTTTCTTTCCGTCACTTCTGTTTGGGTTTCTTCTGCTTTTATTTCTTCTGTTTCCATCTCTTCTTCCTTTGGAATTGCCTGGAAGACACAGCTTGCATAATGTGCCAGCTGAATCGTGAAGGAATATGGATGACCCTTATACTCTTCTTTCTTTGTCTCAATGGTTCCGTTCACATTCCCCGGTCCATCATATTTTATATCATCTGTATTTAACAATTCAATCAGGGTAAGTGGCTCATCAACTCCGATTTTTAATTCTTTGTGGTGTTCATTCTGCATATTAAGAGCTGTGATAATACGATTGCTCTTATCAACCGTTGTTCTCTCGTATACATAGACACATTCCTGTACGGTCTCAATTTCCAGCCATCTGAAACATCTTTCATCATAATCTGTCTCATAAAGAGCCGGCTGGGACAAATAAAGATGATTCAAATCCTGAATAAAATGATAAAACATATCATGTTTCGGATAATCTCTCATAAACCAGTCCTGTTCTCTCTTTTCATCCCATTCTC
>JALEPU010000071.1 GCA_022766905.1 Lachnospiraceae bacterium | reverse complement strand
CCGTATGATTACTTCGTATATCTCTTAGAAGAGATTCCGAAACATATGGATGATACCGACCGGTCCTTTCTGGATGATCTGTTACCGTGGTCACCAAATCTGCCGGACGGGATTCGAAAGAACTGATAACCAGGGCTGCCGTGAGGCAGCTCTTAATTTTTCAAGGTACTCGCTATTGAGCGTTTACGCAGCGAAAGTTGCGGCTTTCTTTATGTGAAATATCTTTATGTGAAATATAAAAAACGGTAAAAGCATATGTGGATGCGATGAAAATGGAACCTATTTGGCTTACAACGAAATAGAACTAAAAAAATGCCCGTCACATTTTTGAACCTGTGACGGGCAGAGCCATTTAGTTCCATTCCTCGGCTAAAAGGAAATCTCTAATATTACGGTGTTTGATACCATTCCGGCTCATGTCAAACTCATCCAGAGAAACGACATATTTTGGGAAGTTGTCCCGTATATTATCGTATGCTCCGAATTCGCGTTGGATGGTTTCATCAGAGGCAAGCAGATAGGTAACCTGAACATACAGCTTTTCATCTCGTTTGTGGCAGACAAAATCAATTTCTTTATTACCATATCTTCCGACTGTGACTTCATATCCACGTCGAAGAAGTTCCAGATACACAATATTTTCTAAAGTAAGATTGATTTCTTTCATATTACCGCCCAAAACTGCTTCTCGGATACCGTGATCAGCAATGTAATATTTTTCGTTGGATGCAAGGATTTGTTTTCCTTGTAAATCTTCACGCTTAACTTGATAGAACAAATACGCATCGCAGCAATATTTGATATAGTTCAGGATTGTTTCCGGAGCTACGGTGCGTTGCTCGCTTTTGAGAAACTTTGCTAAAGAAGCAGCTGAGAATGTATTTCCTACATTAGCCATCACATAAGCAATGATGCGTTCCAACAAATCTACATCACGAATTTTGTTGCGTTTTACAATGTCTTTCAGCTGAACAGAGTTGAACAAATCGTGAAGATACTGCCTGGATGGTTCATCAGCATATCGGATGTTTGCAAGGTAAGGCATACCTCCTGCCAGAAGATATTTCTGAAAACACTTCGGGATCGTTTCATCAGGAGTAACCGTTTTATATAATTCTATAAATTCTGCAAAAGAGAAAGGATAGATAATAAATTCAACATAACGTCCACCAAGGTATGTGGCCAGCTCACCGGATAATAACTTAGCGTTGGAACCGGTGATGTAGATGTCACAATTCAAAGATACTCGAAATGAATTGATACATTTTTCCCAGTCTTTCACTTCCTGAATTTCATCGAAGAAAAGGTAAAACTTGCCGTCAATAGCGGCAGCTCTTTTTGTGATTTCGTCGTGCAAAGCTTTTGCAGTTTGCAGGTGGGCATAGTTCATATCTTCAAAATTGATTGCGATAAACTGTGCAGGATTTACTCCGGACTCTATAAGTTCTTGTTTAATAAGTTCCAGCATAACGGATTTTCCACTGCGGCGAATACCGGTCATAACCTTTATCAATTCCGTTCCGATAAATGGACGGATACGGCTCATGTACATTTCTCGCTTGATCATGTAAAACAGACCCCCTTTTTTTGTTGCTGTAAAAAAGCATAACATATTTATAAATTAAAAACAAGAAAGAAAATGCAGTTTTTTCAGTTATAACTGAAGAAATACAATAATCGACAAAGTTTGAAGATATTTTAAAGTTGTATCGATTTGATCAGGAATTATCTGCTTTGATTTTTTCAATGGTTTCTAAGACTGAGGTGGCATTGAGAGTACGACTAGTAGCATCGTTTCAATCATGTTGCGCAGAGGTGCTGTTATATCTTATCGATTGAGGATGTAAAATAGACTCTATTGGTATTATAATAAAGTTTAATTAGACATATTTGAGTGGAGGTTTAGCATGGCAGTACCAAAAGTAGAAGAACAGTATATTGCAGAAGCTATCAAATATATCGATGAGAATGGTGTTCCGTGGCATAACACTAGTACAAAGTATGAACTTTTATGGAAAAATGGAAATACATATCCGCCTAAATATGTGATTGCTGTTGCGAACCATTTACAAAATGGGGTAGATATTGATGTGTCTGGATATAATGCGCTTGAAGCCAAGAATTATTTGTCAGGCAGAGGATATGAAATACAGACTAAGCAAGAAAAATTAGAGATTACCATTACGGCTGATAGTATAACATCTACAGATGATTCCTTTACAATGGATAATATCAGTGCAGGTGATATCTTTAAGCCTTTGGATGCATTTTTTGTTGCAGCAGATGGAACTGTAATAAAACGTGCGTATGGAAAAGGTGAAAAAAGAAATTCTAATCAGACTTTACCTCGAATTGCTTTTCAGATTTATGAGAAGCAGATTGCAGCATTGCCAATTGAGGAGAAAGAG
>JALEPU010000068.1 GCA_022766905.1 Lachnospiraceae bacterium | reverse complement strand
GATTCCAACGGTACATTGGATGGCAGCTTTTCGCTTGCCACAGCCTTTTGATCCCTGGAATAGGATATTTTTTGGATAATAGGAAGGTTCTGTTTTTTTTCGGTCCGGATGATTGTCGATTTTTGTTTTTCTCTTTTTCATCGGCAAAAATCCTGGCACGGAAATGCTTCCGGTTCCTGATGGGACAGAAGCTTTTCCGAAAGCAGGGGCATTTTCTTCCTGAGACAAGACATCCTGGGCAGCTTCTTCTTCCTCGACGGTCATGCGAGGTTTATAAATGGTTTCGCAAATATCCAGATAATAAGAGGCAAGAATCTGGATTGCGGTTTCAAATTGAAGCATAACATCAGAAAGACTACCATCTAATACAGATTGTTCTTCAAAATTTGCATAAGCTAAAATAGAATTGCCAAATGCAGTGCTGAATATGGTATCGAGACGGATTGCTTTTTCTACCTGGAAATTGGCTGAGGTTAAAACAGCCAGATTATTACATTTTTCAAGAATCTCTTCTGTAAGCTCCGGCGATTCAATCGGGAAGGACAAGACAACGGAAAACAAAATTTTATTGTTTGCTTCTTCCCATTGACCACATAAAATAGAGAGAGCCGGTCCGGCCTGTTCGTATTCAGAAGTAACAAAAGAATCCAGCCAGGTATTTTTGATGGTAGTATTATCTCGTTCCAGCCAACCTGCTTTTTCTGTCTGAATGAAAGACGGATATTGCTCGGTTAATATTTCACCGATCGAACGGAAAGCATCCAGTGCTTCCTGCCCTTTCTCTTTTATTTTCAGAAATTGTTCAATGTCTTCTTCCGTTGGGGAAGACAGATCCATGTATTTTCCATGCCCATGTTCTTTCAAAAAAGAAACCATCTTGTAAAATGGATTGGATTCGTCTACTTCGATGTAATTTGGATCGGCAATTTTACAGTAATCTGTTTCCAGAAATGTACAAAGGTCGGATAGCTTTAAATAACCGAATCTGGAAGGAACATAGGCGTTGTAATCGATTTTTTCCGGGCGCAACATAGCATCCTCGATTTCTCCCGGATAAGTGACTCTCCAGTATTTATCAATGTCTCGTAAATAAGGATACAGGCAACGGTCGGAATCTGCGTTACAGGAGTCTGTGATGACGTCTACATCTACATCCTGTCCATGGATTTTCTGGGCTCTTTGCTGGACTTCATACTGCATCAGAAGCAAATCGTAAATATCGGTAGGATGTTCCGTATAATATTTTTCATAGAGTAAAAGAGAAGAAGCAATCCAGACAGAATCCTCTTTGGAATAACGGATTTGTTCACAGTGTTCAATTTCACTCATATAAGAAATATATTGGTTTTCCAGTTCGGGATAGGTATATTCCATTGCTTCTGCCAGTTCCGGAATCAATTTCCATTCCAGGCCGCTTAATTTGGTTTCTTTTCCCCAGAAAAGCAAAAACCACCAGTATTCATTGCCATTTAAATCTACGTCAGAAGAAATGCCGTTTGGTTTTCCAAGATGTTCGGCAAGATGATTCATTTTATCAATAAAATAAGAAGGCTCTTTTTTATGATGAAACGATAACTGGGACAAGGATGCCGCGTGATTGGCGGAAGCAAAAATTTCCTTTAAGATTGCAAGTTCTGTTGGATTTACAAAAGAATCATTGGTCAGAATCTTTTCCCATTGTTCTACGGTATAACGGCTTTTGCCCTGATAATCGCCGTAATACTCTTTATCTCTGATTAATTGTTTGTCAGTCGGCATATAGATGCTCCTTTCAAGTCATACTTTCTTTTTATTTTAACATGAATCCTCTGAAATTCACAGACGAAATTACGTGGATCATCCGGGTTTCCATGGTAAAAAAAAGGAAGATATGATATAATGAGCAAGAGAAACCTTAGTCCAGATGAAATAATATCTCGAATAATAGAAAGGGAATGAGAAATGAAATTAGTAAAGACAGAAGAGGCAATCGGACATATTCTTTGCCATGATATGACACAGATTATTCCCGGTGTATCCAAAGGTCCCAGATTTCGAAAAGGGCATGTGGTGAAAGAAGAAGACATCCCGGTTTTATTGTCCATGGGAAAAGAACATTTATATGTATGGGAGAAAAAAGAAGGGATGCTTCACGAAGATGAAGCGGCCCAGATTCTTTATAGTTTTTGTAAAAATCCGAACATGACTCCTTCAGAGCCCAAAGAGGGAAAAATTGATTTATTTGCATCCATCGATGGCCTTCTAAAGATTGATGAAGAACGTTTGTTAAAAGTAAATTCTTTGGGTGAAATGATGATTGCGACATTATCCAATCATATTCCGGTAAAAAAAGGAGAAAAGATTGCGGGAACCAGAGTCATTCCTCTTGTTATTGAAGAGGAAAAGATGAACCAGGCAAAGGAAGTAGTCGGAGCAGAACCATTGATGCAGATTCTGCCTTATCATCCTAAAAAGATCGGGATTGTATCTACCGGAAGTGAAGTGAAAAAGGGGCTGATTCAGGATTCATTCAGTCCGGTACTGATTCGAAAAGTTTCCCAATACGACGCAGAAGTGATGGAAGTGGTATACCCGGGAGACAATCTTGATGAAATTAAAGATGCCATTCTTCATTTTTTGAACCAGGGTTGTGATATGGTATTTTGTACCGGCGGTATGAGTGTAGATCCTGATGACAGAACTCCAGGTGCAATTAAGGCAACCGGTGCAGAGATTGTAACCTATGGTGCCCCGGTTCTTCCCGGTGCTATGTTTTTACTTTCCTATCTGGATGGAAAGCCGGTCTGCGGGCTGCCGGGTTGTGTTATGTATGCCAAAAGTACTATTTTTGACCTTTTGCTGCCAAGGCTGATGGCGGACGATCCGATTCAGAGAGAAGAAATTGCAAAATTAGGCGTAGGAGGCCTTTGCAGACTTTGCGATATTTGTACTTATCCGAACTGTGGGTTTGGAAAATAATTAAAAAAGGAGAAACAGATATGAGTAAACCTGAAGTAATCAGAGTAGACAATCCTCAGGGAGGATGCGGCTATTTAGTAAAAGAAAGTATTTTAACACCTGGAGAGAAGCTGGGAAATGTATCCATGTATGCCAGAATTACTCTCGGTCCAAAGAGCACCCTTGGTTATCATAAACATGAAGGAAACGGTGAGATCTACTTTGTTCTGGAAGGAGAAGCTGTCTATAATGATAATGGGGAAAAAAGAATCATTGGACCCGGAGAAGTGACCCGCACACCAAGTGGTTTTAGCCATGGCATTGAAAATAACAGCGATCAGCCATTTGTATTTATGGCATTGATTACGGAAGATTAGGAAGTCAGAAAAGTAAAAGGGGCGAATCTGCACCATATGTAATATGGTAGATTTGCCCCTTTCCTATGCTTTACGACCAAACGAAATATCCTTATAGGTATTAAATATCTTTACAATGTTCCAGAAAATAGGCTTCTGCTTCTGCATTCCAGAGACCATCATGGCGACTGATAATTTCAGTCATTTTTTCTTCCATTGGAGAATTACCCTGGAGGTTCTGAACATCAGATAAAGGGAAATCCTTTTGAGAATAAACGATCTTTTTGCCGCCTGGAAGAGATGGAATCTGTAAGATGGATTCACATACATCATTCAGTCCCATAATATGGGTTGCAATTTTGGCCAGATTTACTGTTTTGTTCTCAATGCAGGCAATGGCATCTTTCATATCCTGTGTGTTACTTCCGCTGGTACCAACAAAATGAGTTGCATTATAATGGAGATTATAGAAATTCATTCTGGCAGAGAATTTTGAATCAGCCGGACCGGCAAAGAAGTTTAAGCATCCGTCTGCGGCCAGAAGAGCTTCTGCCTTTGTAACCATATCTTCCTGAGCTACCATCAGGAAAATATCATCGAATCCTTTTCCGTCCGGAGTGAGAGCCTTTAACTCTTCTGTAAAATCACTTCCTTTCGGAGTCAGGACATAATGAAGGGTTACTCCGTTTTTCTTTGCATCCTCCGGAGAATACAGTTTTTTACTTTTCTCCAGTTTTTCTTTGGTACTTCCGGTTACAACAAGAACAGAAGGCCGTTTTTCATTATGAATGGCATAATCAATCGCAAGAGAACCCATAGGACCGGTTCCTCCAAGAATGGCCATGGTACCTCCTTCTTTGATTCCCATGGTGTGATCATAATCATTGCGGTCTCTTAAATGAAAGTTTGCTTTAAATCCTGCAATGACACAGGATAGTGGTTCTACTAAAGCACCTTCAAAAAAGCTTTCTCCTTTATAAGGAAGCAGGCAGCCCTTTTCAATTGCTTCATTCATAATAATTACTTTGGTTGCTTCGCCGCCTACATATGGAAAAGAATATCCTAAAGAGAAGGTATCTGCTCTTCCCAGGTTTGGCTGAGCAACAAATTTGTCACCGGGCTGATATAAATGCTGCCATTTTTTTCCTACAGCCTCGATAACACCACAAAATTCGTGTCCCATAATGACAGGATTTTCTGCCAGATTATCCGGCAGTTTTTTATGTTTTGCTCCCTGTTTGGAAACTTTATATGTGGACATACATAAACTGTCAGTAATAATTTTTGCCTGGATTTCATCATCCCCCATTTCCGGAAGATCAAATTCTTCCAGTCTTAAATCTGAAACCCCGTAAATGCGAACTGCTTTTGTTTTCAATTGCTTCACCCTTTCTCATTTATTTTAAGTATAGTTGGTTTCCATTGTTCCAATTTATTTTATCAGAAAAAGGGCGCCGATGCAAAAGAAATCAGGGAAAAAGGAAGTTTCTTTTTCAGGAAAAAGCAGCTTTTTTCCATAACATTTTATATGCATAAAAAAAGTTCATTTTTTCTATGTTTCTGGAAGCTTTGATTGGTACTGCTCCAATAGGAATTCCCTGTAAGGAGTAGGTAACTTCTCCTATGGTCTCTCCTTTTTTTACAGGTGCTTTTAAATTTTTGGCAATATGAACTTCTTTTGTAATGGCAGATGGATCTTCTCCCTTTGTCAACACATAAGAAAAAGAAGATGGTTTTTCATAGGGTACCAAGGATTCTTTTCCTCCTCGGATGGAAATCAAACCGATTTCTTTTCCCGGATCTGAATCCTGATAAAAAGTCACATTGGAAAATCCGTAATTGAGTAAAGCTGCCGCATCTTTCATTCTGACTTTCGAATCGGGACATGCCATGACCACAGCAATCAGGGAAATCTGATTTCTTGTTGCAGTAGCAGAAAGGCAGAATTTTGCTTTACTGGTGGAGCCGGTTTTTAATCCATTACATCCCTCATAATTTCTCAGCAGTTTATTGGTGTTGGACAGACCGAAAACAGATTCTCCTTTCTTTGTCTTATGGGTAAATTCATCCATCCAGATTGAACTGTATGTGAAAATATCTGGATGTTTGACCGTTAACTCTCTGGACATAAGTGCAATATCCTTTGCACAGGTTTCATGTCCGTCAGCATCCAGGCCGCAGCAATTTACGAAATTCGTGTGTTCCATCTTTAATTCTTTTGCTTTTTCGTTCATTTTTTTCACAAACGCTTCTTCACTTCCGGACAGGTGTTCGGCCATGGCAACACAGGCATCATTAGCGGAAGAAACAGCAATACATTTGATCATCGTTTCCGCAGATTGGGTTTCGCCGGCTTCTAAAAAGACCTGAGAACCGCCCATGGAAGCAGCATAGGGACTTACGGTAATCATATCGTTTAAATGAAGTTTCTCTTTATCCAGGGCCTCAAAGATCAACAGCAGAGTCATTACTTTTGTAACACTGGCTGGCGGTTTCATTTCTTCACTGTTTTTTTCATAAAGTATTTTTCCGGTGGAAGCTTCCATTAAAATGGCTCCTTCCGCAGATAAATCAAGTTCATCTGCATAGACGTTTATTTTACATTCATTTAGGGTGAAAAAAGAGAAAAGGAGAATCAGAAATAATAGCGTGATAAAAGTCCGTTGTTTCATAGTTCCTCTCCGTCGTTTCCTTATATGTCAAGTTTATTTCTAAGACATTGAATTATTCATCATTTCTTTTTGATTCCCTGATTTTTCAGGAAAAACAACAGATATCACTTCCTACTTGACACCGGATTTTACTTTCAGTTACAATGGATAAAGTTTATAAGTGTGCAAAGATTGAGATAAGGTGTGATAACAATGAAAAAACAGACTATGGCAGTGTTAGGCCTGTCGGCATTAGGAGCCTTCTTTTTTGTTGAAAATGTAAGAAGTAATCGATACCTGAAAAAAGAAAGATATATCATTTGTTCGAAAAAAATTCCCAAAGCTTTTCATGGGAAAAAAATTATTTTTTTAAGTGACTTGCATAATACCCAACTTGGAAAAGATAATAAACGCTTGATTGATGCAATTGACCGGGAAAAACCGGATTATATTCTGGCAGGCGGGGATATGCTTGTTTCCAAAATATCAAATCATTCCGAAGAAGCATTAAAATTAATGAAAATTTTAGCGTCCCGTTATCCGGTATATTGCGGAAACGGAAATCATGAGGAAAGATTACTGTGGAAACAGGAAGAATGCCCTAAGGCCGGTAAAATCTATCGGGAATATGTAAAAACCCTGAAAGAATATGGGGTCCACCATCTTTATAATGAGACAGTCCGGATTCAGGAAGGAAACAGCTATATCTATTTATCCGGATTAGAGCTTACAAAAAAATATTATGATAAATTTACAAAACATACTATGCCGGAGTCTTATATCGATCAGAGGCTTGGTCCATGCCCGCGGGATAGTTTTCACATTCTCCTTGCTCATAATCCATGTTATTTTGAGACGTATGCAGCATGGGGAGCAGATTTGACTTTAAGCGGACATCTTCATGGAGGAATCGTCCGGCTTCCAAAGCTTGGCGGGGTCATTGCGCCATCCTATCATTTGTTTCCAAAGTATGATGCAGGACTGTTTCGAATAGGAAGAAAGCGAATGATTGTTAGCGTAGGACTGGGCAGTCATTCTATAAAAATTCGGTTATTTAATCCGCCAAAAATGGATGTGATTACCTTAGAGAGGGAAGAGAGAATATAGCAGGTATGAATCGTGTAAGCATTCCAGTGAAAATACCGGTGTTTGAAGGCCCGTTGGACCTTTTGTTGCACCTGATTGAGAAGAATAAATTAAATATATATGATATTCCGATTGTAGAGATTACAGATCAGTATCTGGCTTATGTGGAACAGATGGAAGAGGAAAATCTGGATGTCATTAGTGAATTTTTGATTATGGCGGCTACTTTAATTGAGATAAAATCAAGAATGCTGCTGCCAAAAGATGAAGTAGAGGAAGAGGAAGACCCAAGAGAAGAGTTGGTACGCCGGCTTTTGGAATATAAGATTTATAAATATGCAGCAGGCGAATTAGATAAATTACAGGAAGAAGCCGGTCAGGTGTTTTATGGGACCAGCCAAATGCCGGAAGAAGTCATAAGCTATGAGGAAAAAGTAGAACCGGAAGATGTAATCGGAGATCTGACCCTTCGTAAATTAAATGAAATATTTCAAAGCGTGATGAAGAAACAAAGAGATAAGGTAGATCCGATTCGAAGTAAGTTTCACAAAATTGAAAAAGAAGAAGTCAGGGTGGAGGAAAAAATTCTTTCTATTCGAAAACAACTGATTGGATTAAAAAATATTAATTTTAAAACTCTTTTAGAAAGCCAGCCTTCGAAAACTCAGGTAGTCGTTACTTTTCTGGCTGTTTTAGAGCTGATGAAGATGGGGCTTTTAAGGGTCAGACAAGAAGAAATCCATGGAGATATCTGGATGGATTCAGAAGAAGAAGGAAGTGTGACAGAATATGGAGATCAGTAAAATGAAAGGAAGAATTGAAGCTTTGTTATTTTCTGCCGGCAAAGCTTTAGATCTTTCCGAGATTGCCCAGGCACTGGGGCATGATAAAGAGACCGTTCGAAAAATTACAGAAGATCTGATGCTGTCCTATGAACAGGAAGAAAGAGGAATCCGGATCAAACGTCTGGAAAATTCCTATCAGCTTTGTACCAAAGAAGAATATTATGATACGTTGATTCATTTCCTTTCCAGACCGAAAAAATATAATCTTTCTCAGGTTATGTTGGAAACTTTATCAATCATTGCCTATAAACAACCGGTGACCAGGCAGGAAATTGAAAAAATCCGAGGAGTAAAATGTGATCATGCGATTAATAAGCTGATCGAATATTCCCTTGTCTGTGAAGTGGGAAGGTTGGATGCGATAGGGAAACCGATTTTATTTGGAACCACAGAAGAGTTTTTACGGTGTTTTGGAGTGGATTCCATACAGGCTCTTCCAAAGCTGTCTGAATCAAAAATCAATGATTTTAAACAGGAAGCAGAAGAAGAAGTACAGTTATCGTTGAATTTGTAAGATTGCAGCAGAATAATGCGAAATCATGTTTGATATCCAATCATTGATAAGGGAAAACGACGAATTTCTTTCAAAAATAAAGTGAAAAGAAAAGATAACATCTTATTCTTGTATAATTGAAATAGTTGCGTTATAATGAAACACGATATCAGTTTTTTTGATACCTAGGATAAAATAGAAGAATACTGGAAGAAATGACAGGTATAGGAGGACGAAACATGGATAAAATTAAAATGACAACTCCCTTAGTTGAGATGGATGGAGATGAGATGACAAGAATTCTCTGGAAGATGATCAAAGATGAATTGCTGCATCCATTTATAGATTTGAAGACTGAGTATTACGATTTAGGTCTGGAATACAGAAATGAAACCAACGATCAGGTAACCGTTGATTCTGCATTGGCTACAAAAAAATACGGAGTTGCAGTAAAATGTGCAACGATTACACCAAATGCTGCACGTATGACAGAGTATGATTTGAAGGAAATGTGGAAGAGTCCAAACGGAACCATTCGTGCCATTCTGGACGGTACCGTATTTCGCGCTCCTATTGTTGTAAAAGGAATTGAGCCGACGGTTCGTACCTGGAAGAAACCAATTACCATTGCAAGACATGCGTATGGCGACGTATATAAAGGAAGTGAGATGAAGATTCCTGGCAAGGGAAAAGCAGAGCTTGTCTATACAGCAGAAGATGGAACCGAGACCAGAGAATTAATTCATAATTTTGATGGAGCCGGAATTATTCAGGGAATGCATAACTTAAACAGCTCTATTTCCAGTTTTGCAAGAAGCTGTTTCAATTATGCGCTGGATACCAAACAGGATCTGTGGTTTTCAACAAAAGATACCATTTCCAAAAAATACGATCATACCTTTAAAGACATTTTCCAGGAAATTTATGATGCGGAATATGATGAGAAATTTAAGGAAGCAGGAATTGAATATTTTTATACACTAATTGATGATGCTGTAGCAAGAGTCATTCGTTCTGAAGGCGGATATATCTGGGCTTGTAAGAATTATGACGGCGATGTGATGAGCGACATGATTGCAACTGCATTTGGTTCTCTGGCTATGATGACTTCCGTTCTTGTTTCCCCGGATGGAAACTATGAATATGAGGCAGCACATGGTACCGTACAGAGACATTATTACAAACACTTAAAAGGAGAGGAAACCTCTACCAACTCTGTTGCAACTATTTTTGCATGGACAGGTGCTCTTAGAAAACGTGGTGAGCTGGATCAGATTGATGATTTGGTTACATTTGCAGATAAGTTAGAAAAAGCAACCATTGATACGATCGAATCCGGCAAGATGACCAAAGATTTAGCCTTAATCAGCAAACTTCCTGATGTGACAGTATTAAATAGTGAGGACTTTATTAAAGAAGTGCGTAAAACTTTAGAAGCAATGTTATAAAGATCGGGCTGCTGAGAAGATTTTTTCGGCAGCCTTTCTTAATATGAAATTGAGAAGGAAGATGATAAGATGAAAAACCAGTGGAAAAATTATCTGGGCATTGGAATTGCTGCTTTTTTCACTTTTGCAGCCTGTGTTCTGTTGTTTTTTCTCCTTTATAAAATAAAAGAGATTGGGGCGTTTTTCGGACAGGTCATAGGAATATTAGAGCCTATTTTAATCGGAATTGTAATTGCCTATCTGCTCAATCCTGTGATGAATTTTTTTGAAAAACGGATTTTGCTGCAGTTGGAAAAAACAAGGTTGGAAAAGCCTCAGAAAATGAAACTTGCAAGAGGACTTAGTGTTTTTCTGTCCGTTGCTTTTGGGGTTGCCGTTGTTGCAACCGTATTCGGTCTGATGATTCCTCAGCTAATTACCAGCCTGTATGGAATTGCGAGAGATATGCCGGTGTATTTAAACAGAATCACGGACTGGGTCATGGATATCAGTAAAAATCATCCGGAAATTCAAAGATTTGCCGGCAGGGCAATCAACGAAGCAACTGAAAAAATTAATACATGGATTACATCGGATATGCTTTTAATGATTACCAAATATTTAGGGTATGTAACGACTGGGGTCATTTCGGCAGTCAGTGTTGTATTTAACACGATTATCGGACTGATTGTAGCAGTCTATGTATTATTTAGCAGGGAAATGTTTGCAGGACAGATAAAAAAGATGATTTATGCTGTTTTTTCACCGGAAAAAGCCAATGTTGTTCTTCATATGGCAAGAAAAAGCAATCGTATTTTCGGAGGATTTATTTCCGGTAAAATTTTAGATTCAGCGATTATTGGTATTTTGTGTTTTATCTGTTTATCCTTTATGAAAATGCCATATACTTTATTGGTCAGCGTGATTGTAGGGGTGACAAATGTAATTCCATTTTTTGGTCCATACATTGGAGCCATCCCAAGCGCACTGCTTATTTTGATGGTAAATCCGTTAAAAGCCTTATATTTTATTATTTTTATTATTATTTTGCAGCAGGTTGACGGAAATATTATTGGACCAACGATTTTAGGTGAAAGCACAGGACTTTCTGCTTTCTGGGTTGTATTTTCTATCCTGCTGGGAAGCGGATTATTTGGCGTAATGGGAATGATTATGGGCGTTCCGACCTTTGCGGTTATCTATTATATTGTAAAAACCTTCATGGATCATATTCTGAAAAAGAAAGAGTATCCGGTTGATTCTTCGGAATATGTTTATTTAAAATCTGTAGAAAAAGGACAGAATTTTGTTTATTATGAAGAAGAAGAGATAAAAAACCGTCCTAAGTTCTTTAAACTATCATTCGAAAAACTACCTCCGAAAGACAATTTTTTTGGAAAGAAAAAGAATGAGCAAAGTAAAGAAGATGAAAGAAAAGATGAATCGGAAGATCAATAAAAAGGGAGGGGCATACGATGAATGACAAAACAAAAAAAGTCAAAGAAAAAACAGTAAAATTATTTTTAAATCGTATTTTTGTTTTTGGACTTCTGATTATTGCCCAGTGTTCATGGCTGGTTGTAGCTCTCCTTCATCTTTACCAGAATTATTTTGTGTTTGATCTGATTATGCTTTTGGTAAGTTATGGACTGGTTCTTTATATTATCAATAAACAGGATAATCCTGCCTATAAATTAATCTGGATCATTCTTCTTTTAATTATTCCAATTGTAGGGGCAGCTCTTTACCTGATGTTTGGAAATAAAAAACCGTCTAAATCGATGAGACGAAGAATGAATCAGGAATTATCGAGAACAGAACCATTGCTGAATCAGGATTCAAAAATTCTTGATCAGGTAGAAGATAAAAGAGTGATGAGACAGATGTCCTATACCTATTCGGTTTCTCATTATCCGGTTTACCAAAATACTTCTGCAACCTATTTTCCTTCCGGAGAAGAGGCTTTTGAAGTGATCAAAGAAGAGATGAAAAAAGCGAAACATTTTATCTTTTTTGAATATTTTATTGTCCAGGAAGGGGAGATGTGGGACAGTCTTCTGGAAATCATGGAGCAGAAGGTAAAAGAAGGGGTCGACGTCAGAGTGATGTACGATGACGTGGGAAGTGTTTCCCTTCTTCCTTTTGGATATTTTAAAAAGCTGGAGAAAAAAGGAATTCAGAGCGTGGCTTTTAATCCTTTTGTCCCTTTTCTTTCTCTTGTGATGAACCACAGAGATCATCGGAAAATTCTTGTTATAGACGGACACACAGGATTTTCCGGAGGAATTAATATTGCAGACGAATACATCAATAAAAAAGAAAGATTTGGTTATTGGAAAGATACAGCAATTATGTTAAAAGGGGAAGCGGTTTGGAACATGACAATGATGTTTTTACAGATGTGGAACAGCTGTAAAAAAACGGACGACACTTTTGAAGCATTTCGCCCTCATGTATGGCATCCGGAACCGTTTTTTTCGGATGGATTTGTACAACCTTATGGGGACAGCCCTCTGGACGAACATCTGGTAGGGGAAAATGTGTATCTGAATATCATTAATAATGCAACGGATTATGTATATATTTTTACCCCCTATCTGATTATCGACAATGAAATGATGACAGCCCTTTGTATCGCGGCTCGGAAAGGAATCGATATACGAATCGTAACACCGGCAATTCCGGATAAAAAATCCGTATTTTTACTGACTCAGTCCTATTATCCTCAGCTGATTGATGCGGGTGTTCGTATTTATGAATTTACTCCCGGATTTATTCATGCAAAATGCTTTGTCTGTGACGATGAAATTGCAACAGTAGGGACAATCAATATGGATTATCGAAGCTTATATCTGCATTTTGAATGTGGTGTTTATCTGTATCAGAATCAGGCTGTGATGGCAGTAAAAGAAGATGCCATTCACACGATGGAGCAAAGTCGGGAGATTACCCGGGTGGACTGCAAGAAAGATAATTTTACAAAACTTTATCAGTCAATCCTGAAAGTCCTGGCACCCCTGATGTAAATAAAGCTTATGTTCTGATATAAATGGACAAAAAATACCAGTTTTTTGGCGAAATGACTGCTTGTCTTCCAATTTATACCGTAGTATAATGGGAATAAGGTATTGGGACTGTGTAAAAATACAGTCACGCGGAAATCATCCTATGGAGAAGGATAAGACTGGGAGGCAGGTTATATGATAAAGGATTTTCAGGGAAATGTAATTCAGATTGACAAACGTGGTGCCGAATATCCGGTAGATGTTCTGTTAAAAGAAGAGAATGGAAAGAATATTCTTCTGATTTCAGCCAGAATTTTTTTCGTTCCGTTTGAAATTCCCGTTGGAGTAAAAATACATCCATGGAAAGAGAATATTTTAAAAGGGTTCCGTCAGTGGGCCGGTCATTATCAGGTATTTGGCGGTCAGCAGGTGGAAGTACGACTGGATATAAAAGAGACAGATGCTTATGATGATGCTGTTCTTGTATGGACTGCTGATAAGACAGTGGAAAAGACTGTTCTGGATGTTGTAAGCCGGGAAGTAGATTTATGGTTGGATTCCGGTAAGACTTTTACCGATGTAGGAGCACCGGATGAGTTGGATTGGAAACCCCATCTTCCGAAGTCCATTCATTTTGCAAGGTGGACCTTAAATCAGCCAAATCTTGTGACAAAGATTGCAAAACATGAATTCGGCCATGTTCTCGGAGTAGGAAGTGTATACCGGGATATCAGAAAAGGACTGAAAGGAATTCATGTAACCACCCAGGAAGATTTAAAGCACAATTATCTGGGTTACCATAAGTTCAACTGTGTCATGGAAAGCGGCGGCCCTGTTACGAACAATGATATTGAGATGGTGATTCTTGCTTTCTATAAAGAAGAATATCAGCAGTATCAGCTGGTGAGGGGCAGAGGTAAAGTCAGCGAAGCAGTTGGCAATGGTGATTGATTTTAAAGAAGCGATGGGAGTGAAGTCTCATCTGAAGTTCTGCAGACAGGTCTTCATTTTTATGGAATAAAAGAAAAGAACAGGTGTTATCTTTACAGGTTTTGTAGCGATAGCGCCTTTTTTCTTTCGGTCGATCGAAGTCACATCTTGACTTTCTTAAGAAAAGGGGATATAATAACGTAGTTTGATTCGCTAATCAATTAGCACGCTACTATGCTAAAGCGAGCGAAATGGTTTAGATTTACCTGGTTGAGTTGACGATTATCAGGAAAAAAGTTATAATCACAGTCAAACAATACATTATAAAAAGACGAAAAGGAGATTATTATGAACCAGCGTTTATTACATACTCCTCAGGGAGTCCGGGATATCTATGGAAGCGAATGCCAGAAAAAGAATGTGGTGAAATCTAAGATTCACCAGGTTTTACACCATTACGGCTATCATGATATTGAGACTCCGACCTTTGAGTTTTTTGATATATTTAATCGTGAGAAAGGAACAGTGCTTTCGAATCAGATGTACAAGTTTTTTGATCGGAATAACAATACACTTGTTTTAAGACCGGATATGACACCTTCCATTGCAAGAAGTGTGGCGAAATATTACGAAGAGGAAACCTTGCCGTTGAGACTTTCTTATGTAGGAAATACTTACCTGAATAAAGCGAATTATCAGGGAAAATTAACAGAAGTAACTCAGGTCGGCGCAGAACTGGTCAATGATAACAGTTCTTCTGCGGATGCAGAGATTATTGCTATGATTGTTGACAGTTTTCTGGCTGTTGGTCTTACAGAGTTTCGAATCGACATTGGCCAGGTGGAATTTTACAAAGGACTTGTAGAAGAGGCAGGATTAAGCCAGGAAGATGAAGAAGAACTTCGCGGGTTTATTGAGAATAAAAATTCATTTGGGATTGAAAAGTTTTTAAATAAGCTTCATCTGACCGGTGATGTAAAAGAGGTTCTGTGCAACTTTGCAGATCTTTATGGGGATGTGGAGATCCTTTCCAAAGCAAGAAAGATGACATCTAATGAGCGTTCCTTAAAAGCTTTGGAAAGACTGGAAAAAGTATCTAAAATGCTCGCCTTATATGGATATGAAAAATACGTAAGCATTGATCTTGGAATGCTGACTCAGTTTAATTATTATACAGGAATTATTTTTAAAGGTTATACCTATGGTACCGGAGATGCCATTGCAAAAGGCGGTCGTTACGATGAACTTTTGTCTCAATTTGGTAAAGAAGCACCGTCTATCGGATTTGTGATTACGGTCGATGAGCTTTTGATGGCCTTGTCACGTCAAAGCATAGAGATTCCGACAGAAGAAGGAATGCTTCTGTTATTTGACCGAATCGAAGAAGAAAAAGCTATTGCAAAAGCCGGACAATTAAGAAAAGAAGGAAATGCGATTGCTTTAATGAAGCGGTATGAAGAACGTTCCCTTTCCGATTATCTGGTGCATTGCAAAGCAAATGGAATTGGTACCATTATATATTTGAAAGAAGACGGAAAAGAAGAAATCATAAAGGTAGATCAGAATGAACAGTAGAAACGAGGAAAAAAACATGAGATATTTGACATTTGCTCTGGCAAAAGGCCGTCTGGCAAAAAAAACATTAGCTCTTTTTGAGCAGATTGGAATCACCTGTGAAGAGATGAAAGATGAATCCACGAGAAAACTGATTTTTGTCAATGAAGAGTTAAAATTAAAGTTTTTCCTGTCAAAAGCGACCGACGTTCCGACCTATGTGGAATATGGAGCGGCTGATATCGGTGTGGTTGGAAAGGATACCCTGCTGGAAGAAGGAAGAGATCTTTATGAAATGATGGATCTGGGATTTGGAAAGTGCAGAATGTGCGTCTGTGGTCCGGAATCCGCAAGGGAAAAACTGATGCATAACGAATTGATCCGGGTTGCTTCCAAATATCCACATATTGCAAAAGATTATTTTTACAATGAAAAAATGCAGACAGTAGAAATTATCAAATTGAATGGTTCGGTAGAGCTGGCGCCGATTGTTGGTCTGTCAGAAGTAATCGTGGATATTGTAGAAACAGGTTCTACCTTAAGGGAAAACGGTCTGACGATTCTGGAAGAGATTTGTCCTCTTTCTGCCAGAATGGTTGTCAATCAGGTGAGTTTGAAAATGGAGCAACAGCGAATCAGAAATCTGATCAATGCCTTAAGCAAACTGCCCCAGTATAAAACAGAAAGAAAGGATGGAAACGAATGAAATTATTAAACATAGAACCGGAAACCATTGATAATATTTTAAATGATCTGCTGAAAAGAAGTCCAAATCACTATGGGGAATACGAAGGAGCGGTAGCAGAGATTTTGTCAGAAATCAGACAAAAGGGTGATGAAGCTCTTTTTGCTTATACCAAAAAATTTGATCAGGCAGATATCTGTGCGGAAAATGTGGAAGTAACACAGGAAGAAATCGAAGAAGCATATGAGAATGTGAGCCAGGAACTCTTGTCTGTTATCCGTACCTCCATGGAAAATATCCGTACATATCATGAAAAACAAAAACAATACAGCTGGTTTGATACAACAGAAGAAGGAACCATGCTGGGCCAGAAGGTAACGGCTCTTGGCAGTGTGGGTGTCTATGTGCCGGGAGGAAAGGCAGCTTACCCATCTTCTGTTTTGATGAATATTATTCCTGCAAAAGTTGCAGGGGTAAAAAATATCTGTATGGTGACTCCTCCGGGAAAAGACGGTAAAGTAACATCGACGACTTTGGTAGCTGCAAAAGAAGCAGGGGCAGACCATATTTACAAAGTAGGCGGAGCTCAGGCTATTGGAGCTCTGGCATACGGAACCAAATCGATTCCGAAAGTAGACAAAATTGTAGGACCCGGTAATATTTATGTTGCCCTTGCAAAAAAAGCTGTATACGGTCATGTAAGTATTGACAGCATTGCCGGTCCAAGTGAAGTTCTGGTTCTTGCTGATGAAACATCAAATCCAAGATATGTGGCAGCGGATTTACTGTCCCAGGCGGAGCATGATGAGATGGCAAGTGCTATTTTAGTCACAACCAGTATGGAGCTTGCAAAAGCGGTAGAGAAAGAAATCGATGGATTTTTGCAGGTATTATCCAGAAAAGAGATTATTCAGAAATCCCTGGATAACTTTGGATATTTACTGGTAGCTCAGTCCATGGAAGATGCAATTTCAGTGACCAATGCCATTGCTTCCGAGCATCTGGAAATTGTTACAAAGAATCCGTTTGAAGTAATGATGAAGATTGAAAACGCAGGAGCTATTTTCCTGGGAGAATATAGTTCAGAACCTCTTGGAGATTATTTTGCAGGTCCGAATCATGTTCTTCCAACCAACGGAACAGCAAAATTCTTCTCCCCTCTTTCTGTTGATGATTTTATAAAAAAATCCAGTATTATATACTATTCCAAAGAAGCTTTAACAAAGGCTCATGAAAGTGTGGAAAAATTTGCAACCGCAGAACATTTGACAGCCCATGCAAATTCAATTGCGGTTCGATTCGAAAAATAAGGAAAGGAAGAAAATCATGGAAACAAGATGTGCATCCATAGAAAGGAATACAAAAGAAACAAAGATTTTTCTTATGATTAATCTGGATGGAAGCGGAAAGACAGATATCCATACCGGAATTGGATTTTTCGACCATATGTTAAATAGTTTTGCCCGTCATGGCTTTTTTGATCTGACCTGCCACGTAGACGGCGATCTGGATGTCGATTGTCATCATACCATTGAAGATGTGGGCATTGTTCTGGGCCAGGCAATCAAAGAGGCTCTGGGGGAGAAAAAATCAATCAAACGGTACGGTTCCTTTATTCTGCCAATGGATGAGACTTTGATTTTGTGTTCTTTGGATCTTTCCGGAAGACCTTATTTTTATTTTGATATTCCATTTACTGTTGATCGGGTTGGAGAATATGATACGGAAATGGTACGGGAGTTCTTTTATGCTGTTTCCTATAGCTGTGGAATGAATCTTCATTTTAAATGGTTTCATGGTACCAACAATCATCATTTGATTGAAGCGGTCTACAAAGCATTTGCAAAGGCGTTGGATGAAGCCGTAGCCATTGACCCGAGAATCAGCGGTGTGCTTTCTACAAAAGGCTCCCTGTAGGTCTGGAAAAAAAAGAAAAAATATGATAAGATGAGTGTTACGGCGAAATGCATTTTTCAGATCCGTATTTGATAAATCCTCACACCGAGGAAAATAAGATGCAGCATAGGATAAAGGAGGTAATCGTATGGATTACGTAAAAGTGATACCATGTCTTGATTTAGAAAATCCGGTGGAAGCTGCCTGCTATTATAATGACAGCGGAGCCGATGAGATAGCTTATTTAGACAGCAAGGCGACCAAAGAAGGAAGAGAACCAAACATCAAACAGATTAAAGAAATTACCAGAAATGTAGACATTCCTCTTCTTGTCTGTGGCGGCATTCGTTGTATGGAAGATATTAAAAAAGTTCTTTATGCCGGAGCCCACAAAGTATGTATGAATTCAGCTGCAATTTCAAATCCTGAGCTTGTAAAAGAAGCTTCTGAGCGATTTGGAAGAGATAGAATTATCGTTGCCATGGATTTATCTACGTTACCAAATCCGGTAGAATGGGCTGTTACGGTCCAGGAAAAAGGAGCAGGAGAACTTTTATTAATTCATAATAATATGGTGCCTGATTATATAAATCTGGTAAAAGACATTAAGAAAGAAGTCCGCATTCCTGTGATTGTGTCCAGCTATGAGACAAAAGCAGAAAATATGACTGAGATGATTCAGGATACAGATGCGGAATCTGTTTCTCTTTATTCTCTGGACAAGATGGACATTATGGAAATCAAACAGGGGCTTGCCGGTGCAGGGATTGAAGTCAATACATATGAAAGCAAGATGAATTTTGATGATTTTAAGTTAAACAGTGACGGTCTGATTCCGGTTGTTACCCAGGACTATAAGACCAATGAGGTCCTGATGGTTGCATATATGAATCAGGTAGCTTATGAAAAGACAATCCATACAGGCAAGATGACTTATTATAGCAGAAGCCGCCAGGAACTATGGACAAAAGGGGAGACATCCGGTCATTACCAATACGTTAAATCACTGACTTTAGATTGTGATAATGACACCATATTAGCAAAGGTTTCTCAGGTTGGTGCTGCCTGCCATACAGGAAGCAGAAGTTGTTTCTTCCAGCCATTATTGGAAAAAGAATACGATCACACCAATCCTCTTACTGTTTTTGAGGATGTTTACTCTGTTATTATGGACAGAAAAGAACACCCAAAAGAAGGATCTTATACCAATTACCTGTTTGACAAGTGAATTGATAAAATTTTAAAGAAAGTGGGAGAAGAGTGTACAGAGATTGTCATTGCTGCAAAAAATCCGGATGCAGATGAGATGCGGTATGAGATTTCTGATTTCCTTTATCATCTGATGGTTCTGATGGCAGAGCGTGGTCTGGTATGGAAGGATATTACAGATGAGCTCGCTGACAGAAGATAAAACTCTTTACTAATTTGATTTTTGTGGTATACTATGTTTAAATATGCTAAAAGTAAGGAGGTAATAATATGTCAGCTTTAGGTGCAGCATTCGCAGAATATATTTTCAAATTTATTGTATATATTGCAGTGGCATGCATCGGTGTATTTGCCGGAATAAAATTAAAAGCCTCCAAGAAGGCAAAAAATTCTGATCAGGAGTAAGAAAGACGGGATGATAATCTTCCTTTCCCCAATCAGATCGTTTGAAATCTGTCCCTGGGTATGAAGGAGGCTTCTTTCATATGCAGGGGCAAAGTTATGTAAATAGATACAGGAGGAGAAGATACGTGAAAAAATATGGAGTGAATGAGCTTCGAAGAATGTTTTTGGATTTCTTTGAAAGCAAAGATCATCTGGTAATGAAGAGTTTTTCTTTAGTACCACATAATGATAAGAGTTTATTGTTGATTAATGCAGGAATGGCTCCTTTAAAACCTTATTTTACAGGCCAGGAGATTCCACCAAAAAAGAGAGTAACTACTTGCCAGAAGTGTATCCGCACCGGTGATATTGAGAATGTTGGTAAGACAGCCCGCCATGGTACTTTTTTTGAGATGCTTGGTAATTTCTCTTTTGGAGACTATTTCAAGAAAGAAGCCATTCAATGGACATGGGAATTTCTGACAGATGTTGTAGGACTGGAGAAAGATAGACTGTATCCATCTGTTTACCTGGAAGATGATGAAGCGTTTGCAATCTGGAGAGACGAAATCGGTATTCCGGAAGAACGGATTTTTAAATTCGGAAAAGAAGATAATTTCTGGGAGCATGGAGCCGGTCCATGTGGTCCATGTTCTGAAGTATATTACGACCGCGGGGAAGAATATGGTTGTGGAAAGCCTGGTTGTACGGTTGGCTGTGACTGTGACCGCTACATGGAAGTATGGAACGATGTATTTACCCAGTTTGACGGAGACGGCAATGGAAATTATGTAGAATTAGAACATAAGAATATCGATACCGGTATGGGACTGGAACGTCTGGCAGTAGTTGTACAGGGTGTTGATTCTATTTTTGATGTAGATACAGTCTGCGCAGTAAGAAATGCTGTCTGTGAGGCTGCCAATATAGAATATAAACAGGACGAGCAGAAAGACATTTCCCTTCGACTGATCACAGACCATATCCGTTCTGCAACCTTTATGATTTCTGATGGAATTTTACCAAGTAATGAAGGAAGAGGATATGTACTTCGCCGTCTGATCCGTCGTGCCGCTCGTCATGGACGTCTACTTGGTATTGAAGGTAAATTCCTTGCAAAATTAAGTGAAGTTGTAATCCAGGAATCCAAAGATGGATATCCGGAACTGGAAGAAAAGAAAGTATTTATTAATAAAGTCCTGACTCAGGAAGAAGATAAGTTTGATAAGACCATTGACCAGGGTCTTTCTATCCTGGCGGATATGGAAGCTTCCATGAAAGAGTCCGGAAAGACTGTATTAGAAGGAAAAGATGTCTTCAAATTATACGATACCTATGGATTCCCGGTTGATCTTACCAGAGAAATTCTGGAGGAAAAAGGATACAGCATTGATGAAGATGGTTTCCAGGAATCTATGAAAGAACAGAGAGAAAAGGCAAGAGCTGCCAGGGAAGTAACCAATTATATGGGAGCTGATGTAACTGTATATGAAAGCATCGATCCATCTGTTACTTCTGAATTTGTCGGTTATGACCATGATGAATATGATTCTGAGATTACCGTTCTGACGACAGAAACTGAAATCGTAGAAGCATTGACAGATGGTCAGACGGGTACCATTATTGTAAAAGAAACTCCATTTTATGCTACCAGTGGTGGTCAGACAGCAGATATCGGTCTGATTACATTAGGTGAAAATGAATTTGAAGTAGAAGATACTGTGAAACTGTTAGGCGGTAAGATTGGACATGTTGGAAAAGTAGTAAAAGGTATGTTCAAAACAGGTGATACCGTACATCTTGCAATTGAAGTAAGAAGACGTCGAGCAGCCGGAAAGAACCATAGTGCTACTCATCTTCTCCAGCAGGCACTTCGTGATGTATTAGGCGATCATGTAGAACAGGCAGGTTCTTTGGTAACTCCTGATCGACTTCGTTTCGACTTTACTCATTTTACAGCAATGACACCAGAAGAAATTGCAAAGGTAGAAGAGATTGTAAACCGTAAGATTAATGATTTCCTTCCGGTATCTACCCGGATTATGGGAATTGAAGATGCAAAGAAGACAGGTGCAAGAGCTTTATTTGGAGAAAAATACGGCGATGAAGTTCGTGTCATCAGTATGGGCGATTATTCCTGCGAGCTTTGCGGTGGTACTCATGTATCCAATACGGGAACAATTACTGCATTCAAAATTTTATCCGAAGGCGGTGTAGCAGCCGGAGTACGTCGTATTGAAGCTTTGACTGGTGAAGGTGTATTCCGTTATTATAATGAATTGGAAGAAACTCTTGCAGAAGCAGCCAAACTGATAAAGACCACACCGGCAAATCTGCTTAGCAAATTAGAGCATTTGAATGCAGAATTAAAAGCAGTAGAAAGTGAAAATGAATCTTTAAAGAGCAAATTAGCAAAAGAAGCTCTTGGAGATATCATGGATCAGGTAAATGAAGTAAATGGCATGAAAGTATTATCTGCAAAACTGGATGATATGGACATGAATGAGCTTCGTGAGATGGGAGATCAGCTCAAGGAAAAATTAGGAGATGGTCTGGTTGTCTTAGCTTCCGCAAAAGATGGTAAAGTAAGCCTTATGGCAATGGCAACTGATTCTGCAGTAAAAGCCGGTATCCACTGCGGTAAATTGATCAAAGAAAGTGCAGCGAAAGTTGGCGGCGGCGGTGGCGGACGTCCGAATATGGCCCAGGCCGGTGGAAAAAATCCTGCCGGAATCGAAGAGTCTCTTGCGAAAGCCCTTGAAATTGCAAAGGCACAGCTTTCTTAAGAATTATACAGTAGGAAACAATAAGTTATGTTTCCTGCTGTTACCAAAACAAGAAATGATTGAAATAGTGCAAAATGTTTATATAATTATAAATATTCAAAATCTAAAAAAAACTATTGACTATTTATGATAGTATGATATACTACTAATAGTGCTTTTAAAATAATACCCGTACAGTTGTATTAGGCACAATACGCAACTGGAGGGAGGTTAGGTGAGGCTATGTCAAACGTTATCGTTAAAGAGAACGAATCCTTAGACAGCGCGCTTCGCAGATTCAAGAGAAACTGCGCGAAGGCAGGTATTCAGCAGGAGATTCGTAAGAGAGAACATTACGAAAAACCTAGTGTTAGACGTAAAAAGAAATCTGAAGCAGCTAGAAAAAGAAAGTATAAATAGGCGCTGTGTTTTTTGTGCAGATTAAGAGAGACCAAATGGTCTCTCTTTTTTTATTACATAGGAAATTACTCTGTATTTCCTATGTAATAAAAAACCTCTCCGGGCCGGAATGCACTGTGGCGGTGTGGAAACACATTGCCGAAGGCAACCCGCTGCAGGCGAATATCATGCAAAACAGGATTCTTTTTAAGCTACATAAAAAAGGTAATATGAAGAATCTGTTAATTTTTGAAACTTTTCAGGAAAATGAATTGACCAAATTGTATTTTAGTGGTAATATGTATGCAAGAAAAAGTTGTTCTATTTGCATAGAGGAACGACTTTGATTGGGTGTTTTTTTCATTATTATTACTAAATAATCAGGAGGGTACAAATCGTGAAGAAAATTATTAATGCAGTTGAAAAAGTAGAAGATCAGATGATCGAAGGTATGGTCAAAGCTTACCCACAGTATGTTAAGAAATTAGATTGTGGTAATGTAGTGGTTAGAGCTGACAAGAAGGAAGGCAAAGTTGCTTTAATCAGCGGTGGCGGAAGCGGACATGAGCCAGCTCATGGCGGATTCGTTGGTAAAGGTATGCTGGATGCAGCTGTTGCAGGAGCTGTATTTACTTCTCCTACTCCTGACCAGATTTATGAAGGAATCAAAGCAATTGCTACAGATAAAGGTGTTCTCATGGTAGTAAAGAACTACACAGGAGACGTTATGAACTTTGAGATGGCTGCTGAGATGGCTGAGATGGAAGGTATCAAAGTTGCACATGTTGTAACAAACGATGACGTTGCTGTAGAAGATTCTACATGGACAACAGGACGTCGTGGTGTTGCTGGTACAGTTTTCGTTCATAAGATTGCTGGAGCAAAAGCAGAAACAGGTGCTGAACTGGAAGAAGTACAGGCTGTTGCTCAGAAAGTTATTGACAACGTAAGAACAATGGGTATGGCAATCAAACCTTGTATCGTTCCTGCAGCTGGCACTCCTGGATTTGAACTTGGTGAAGACGAGATGGAAATCGGTATTGGTATCCATGGTGAACCAGGTACCCACAGAGAAGCGTTAAGACCGGCAGACGAGATCGTTGATATGCTTCTTGAGAAGATTCTTGCAGATATCGATTACAATGGCAGCGAAGTTGCAGTTATGGTAAATGGCTGTGGCGCTACACCACTTATGGAGCTGTTTATTGTAAACAATCGTGTAGCAGATGTTTTAGCTGAGAAAGGTATCAAAGTATATAAGACATTTGTAGGCGAATATATGACATCCATCGAGATGGAAGGATTCTCCATTTCTCTGCTTCGTCTGGATGACGAGATGAAAGAGCTTTTAGATGCTGAAGCTGATACTCCGGCGTTCAAAGCATAAGAAGAAAGTTTTATTACAATCATAATGAGACGAAGCGGCTTTCTGGCTGCTTCGTCCCTTTTGTGTTAGTTAAAATTAGAAAGGAAGACAAACAATGACAGACAGCAAAAAAGTAATCGAGATTTTAAAAGCAATCGGTGACAAAATTCAGGAACAAAAAGATTTCTTAACAGAACTGGATAATGTAATCGGTGACGGTGACCATGGAATTAATATGGCCAGAGGATTTGGAAAAGTAGAGGAGAAACTCCCTACTCTGGAAGGAAAAGATATTGGAACTATTTTAAAAACAACAGGTATGACCCTTGTATCTACAGTCGGAGGCGCATCAGGTCCTTTATACGGAACTGCTTTTATGAAAGCCGGCATGATTGGTGCTGGTAAGAATGAGATTGGCATGGAAGACTTTCTGGCGATGCTGGATGCAGCTACCGAAGGAATCAAGATGCGTGGTAAAGCAACCACAGGTGAAAAGACAATGCTGGATGCAATTGTACCTTCTATTGATGCAATGAAGGCAGAATATGAAGCTTCTCAGGATGCAAAGGCTGCTCTTGCTGCCGGTGTAAAAGCTGCTGAAGAAGGCGTTGAGTATACAAAGACAATTGCAGCAACAAAGGGTCGTGCATGTTATGTAGGAGAAAGAAGTATTGGACATCAGGATCCAGGTGCAACTTCTTATACATTAATGTTAACTATTATTAGCCAGATGATCTAGGAGGAAAAGAACATGGTAGGAATTGTTGTTGTATCCCACAGCCAAAAACTTGCAGAAAGTGTGGTAGAACTTGCAGCTATGATGGCACCTGAGACCCCGATGGTTCCCGCTGGTGGTATGGATGATGGCGGATTTGGAACCAGCTATGAGAAGATTTATGATGCGATTAACTCTATTTATTCTGAAGATGGAATCGCAATTTTAATGGATCTTGGAAGTGCTGTTATGACAACAGAGATGGTTCTGGAAGAGATGGGAGACCGAAAGATTAAGATGGTTGACTGTCCGGTGGTAGAAGGAGCAATTTCAGCTGCTGTTGACGCTGCAGGAGGCGGAACACTGGAATCTGTCGTAGAAAGTGCTAAGATGGCAAGAACCATGAATAAATTCTAGGTATGAATAGAAATTGCCCTCTTCTTTGTATTTTATACAGAGAAGGGGGTTCTTTTTTGGGAAAAGGGGTGGTATAATGTGTGAGAAAATCTGGAAAGGAGGAACTTAGAAATTGAATATGAATGTATTATTAGGAGTGATGATTCCTTTTTTTGGCACAGCAGCCGGGGCCGCCTGTGTTTTTTTCTTAAAAGATGAGATTAAGCCAGCCATTCAAAAAAGTTTGTTAGGCTTTGCATCCGGAGTAATGGTAGCAGCATCCGTCTGGTCTTTGTTAATTCCGGCAATGGAAATGTCGGAGGAGATGGGTAAGTTCCGGGTAGTACCTGCCGCAGTTGGTTTTAGCCTTGGTATCTGTTTTTTACTTCTTATGGATCAGGTAATTCCCCATCTTCATCTGGATCATGAAGAACCGGAAGGACCGGATCTTCATTTGGGAAAATCAATGATGCTTGTATTAGCGGTTACCCTTCATAATATTCCGGAAGGAATGGCTGTCGGTGTTGTATTCGCCGGTATGATGGCAAAAGGAGGCAATATATCTTTGTCCGGCGCTTTTGCCCTGGCAATCGGTATTGCGATTCAGAATTTTCCGGAAGGAGCTGTTATTTCTCTTCCGCTAAAATCATCCAGCAGAAGCAGAAAAAAAGCATTTTTGTATGGGGCTGCATCCGGAATTGTAGAGCCGATTGGAGCAATCATTACTATTTTGCTTGCTTCTTACATTGTTCCGCTGCTACCTTATTTGTTATCCTTTGCAGCCGGTGCTATGATGTATGTAGTTGTGGAAGAATTAATTCCCGAGTCGGCAGAAGGAGATCACTCCAATATTGGAACCATAGGATTTGCAGTGGGATTTATGATCATGATGATTTTGGATGTGGTGTTAGGTTAAGAAGTGAAAAATTTCTTTAAATTTCTATAGACACAAAAAAATACTCATGATATAATGTATTAATGTTTAGTGTGGAATCCTGCGGATTCCCCTTACTTAAGAAGCACGAAAAGATGCAAGGAGGAAATAGAAAAAATGAGTTTACAGGTTGAAAAGTTAGAGCACAATATGGCGAAGCTTACCATAGAAGTAGAAGCTGAGGAATTCGCAAAAGCAATGAAAGAAGCTTACAACAAACAGAAAGGTAAGATTTCTGTTCAGGGATTCCGTAAAGGTAAGGTTCCAATGGCTTATTTAGAGAAAGTTTACGGCCCGGAGATGTTCTACGAAGATGCAGCTAATATTATTCTGCCTAAGGCATATGAAGACGCTGCAAAAGAATCTGAATTAGAGATCACATCTGCTCCAAAGATTGATGTAACTCAGATGGAGAAAGGTAAAAGCTTTATCTTTACCGCTGAAGTTGCAGTAAAACCTGCTGTTACCTTAGGCGAATACAAAGGACTTGAAGTTCCAAAGACAGAAATCGAAGTAACAGAGGAAGAAGTTTCTGCTGAATTAGTAAAAGAGCAGGAGAAGAATGCAAGAGAGATCACAGTAGAAGACAGACCTGTTATGGATAAAGATATTGTTAACATTGACTATGCCGGCTCTATTGACGGAGTAGCTTTCGATGGCGGTACAGCAGAAGGCCAGCCTCTTGAGATTGGTTCCCACAGCTTTATCGATAATTTTGAAGAACAGCTGATCGGACATAACATCGGGGAAGAAGTAGATGTTCATGTTACATTCCCGGAAGAATACCATGCAGAAGACCTGGCTGGGAAACCTGCATTATTTAAAGTAAAAATCAATGGAATCAAAGCAAAAGAACTTCCTGTTATCGATGATGATTTTGCACAGGATGTATCTGAATTTGATACCTTAGATGAATTCAAAGCTGACATCAGAAAGAAATTAACAGAAAAGAAAGAAGCTGCTGCTAAGACAGATAAAGAAAATGCTGTTGTAGATAAAGCAATTGAAAACGCTGAGATGGATATTCCACAGCCAATGATTGATTCTCAGGCAGATCAGATGGCAGACGAATTTGCTCAGAGAATTCAGTATCAGGGTCTTACATTAGATCAGTACTTCCAGTTTACCGGTATGACAAGAGAAAAGATGCTGGAAGACTTACAGCCACAGGCTAAGAAAGCAATCCAGACAAGACTTGTCTTAGAAGCGATTGTAGAAGCTGAGAAGATTGAAGCCAGTGATGAAGATTTAGATGAAGAATTATCCAAGATGGCTTCTATGTACCAGATGGAATTAGATCAGGTAAAATCTATCTTAGGTGATGCTCAGAAAGATGCCATGAGAAAAGACATTGCTGTACAGAAAGCAGTTACTTTCTTATGTGACGAAGCAAAAGAAGTTTAATTTCATAATAAAGATAACGAAAGAAAAAATCCCATGACACTATGGGATTTTTTCCGGTATTTATCGAAAGGAAAGGACAGGAGGATTTCTATGAGCGTAATACCTTATGTCATTGAACAGACAAGCAGAGGAGAAAGATCTTATGATATTTACTCCCGGTTATTAAAAGACAGAATTATTTTTCTTGGAGAAGAAGTAACAGATGCCAGTGCCAGTGTAATTGTAGCACAGTTATTATTCTTAGAAGCAGAAGACCCTGGTAAAGATATCAATCTTTATATTAACAGCCCGGGTGGTTCTGTAACAGCCGGAATGGCTATTTATGATACGATGCAGTATATCAAATGTGATGTATCGACTATCTGTATCGGAATGGCAGCCAGTATGGGAGCCTTTCTGCTGGCAGGCGGTACAAAGGGAAAACGTCTGATTCTTCCAAATGCAGAAGTTATGATTCATCAGCCATCTGGTGGAGCAAAGGGACAGGCAAGTGATATTAAAATCGTAGCAGATAATATTCTTCGTACCCGCAAAAAATTAAATGAGATTCTGGCAGCGAATACCGGAAAACCATTGGAAGTCATTGAGGTGGATACCGAAAGAGACAACTATATGACAGCAGAGCAAGCCTGCGAATATGGTCTGGTTGATCAGGTCATTGAAAAACGATAACAGATAGGAAGATGAGGTGACCCTATGGCAACTCGTACAGAGAATAAAACGGTTCGCTGTTCATTTTGCGGACGTTCTCAGGACCAGGTCAGAAAGTTGTTTTCCGGCCCGAAAGGTGCCTGCATTTGTGATGAATGTGTTGGCGTTTGTATGGAAATGCTGGAAGATGATTATGATGAGCTGGAGGCAGACAGCGATATTAATTTACTAAAGCCAAAGGAAATCAAGGAATTTCTGGATGAATATGTAATTGGGCAGGAAGGTGCAAAGAAAGTCCTGTCAGTAGCTGTTTATAATCATTACAAACGAATCATGGCAGACCAGGATTCTGACGTGGAATTGCAAAAGAGTAATATTATTATGCTTGGACCGACCGGTTCCGGAAAAACACTGCTGGCACAGACGCTGGCCCGATTATTAAATGTACCTTTTGCAATTGCAGATGCTACTGCTCTTACAGAAGCCGGATATGTAGGTGAAGACGTAGAGAATATTCTGTTAAAGATTATTCAGGCTGCCGATTATGATATTGACCGGGCGGAACATGGTATTATCTATATCGATGAGATTGATAAGATTACCCGCAAATCCGAAAATACATCCATTACCAGGGACGTTTCCGGTGAAGGAGTACAACAGGCTCTTCTTAAGATTCTGGAAGGCACAGTTGCTTCTGTTCCTCCTCAGGGAGGAAGAAAACATCCTCATCAGGAATTTTTGCAGATCGATACCACCAATATTTTATTTATCTGTGGCGGTGCATTTGATGGTCTGGAAAAGATTATTGAAAACAGAATCGGAAAAAAATCCAGAGGATTTAATGCGGAGATTCTGGAGCAGAGGCAGAAAGACTTAAGTGTCCTGTTCAAACAGGCCCTTCCACAGGATTTTGTAAAATTCGGTCTGATTCCGGAGTTTATAGGACGTGTACCTGTTGTAGTTTCTTTGGATGAACTGGATGAAGAGGCATTGATTCGGATACTGACAGAACCGAAGAGTGCAATTGTAAAACAATACAAGCGTTTGTTTGAACTGGATGGAGTTGAAGTCGAGTTTGATCCTGAAGCGCTGGAAGCAATTGCAAAGAAAGCAATTGCAAGGAACACAGGAGCCAGAGGTCTTCGTTCCATCATGGAAAATATTATGATGGATATGATGTATATTGTTCCGTCTGATGACAGTATTACAAAATGTCGGATTACAAAAGGTGTTGTGGATGGAAAAGAAGATCCGATTTTAACTTACGGTGAAAAGACATTAGTAAAAAAATCATCAGGAAAAAAACGACCGAAGAAAAATAGCAACGAGATAGCATAAGAAAAGAGGCTGTTGCATTTGTATTGACTAATTGCAGCAGCCTTTTCCATATGTATGGGAAAGAGCAGGAGGTAACTTGTATGAGCCATACAAAAGTAATGCCTATGCTTACGCTTCGAGGAAAAATTGTATTTCCTCATACAGCCATATATTTTGATGTTTCCAGAAAACGATCCATTCATGCTTTGGAAGAGGCTATGAATGAAGATCAGATGATTTTTCTGACA
>JALEPU010000027.1 GCA_022766905.1 Lachnospiraceae bacterium | reverse complement strand
TCGGAATTACTAATTCATATATTTCCATGTATGGACTTAACACTAATCGCTGCTGTTGTTCGATCATAAAAACACCGCCTATATTTGATATCTACATTATAGCAAATACAGGCGGTATTATCTACTTTTTCAGTGCCCTCGCTGAGAACGACAGGGTCTTTTGAAACTGGAAGAAAAAAGCAATGAGGGGGTTGACAAAGGAATTTACCGATAGTATACTTTGAATGTCAAATGGAGAATAAAATAAAATATGATGAAGGAAATGATAAAGGAGATTTGAATTATGCCAGAAAAAATGAAAGAAATTATTGCAGAACAGTTAAGCGTAGATGTAAGTGAGATCGGATTAGAGACATCTTTTAAAGATGATCTTGGTGCTGATTCCCTTGACTTATTTGAGTTAGTTATGGCTCTGGAAGAAGAATACGATGTTGAGATTCCTTCTGAGGATTTAGCAAATATTGCTACTGTAGAAGATGTAATCAACTACTTAAAAGACAAAGGCGTAGAACTCTAAGAGCCGATTCATAGATATAATTTTCAGAATGCAGGAATAATGGAATAAACCGAAAGGTGGTATTTATTCCATTATTTTTTAAAGAAAAATTACTTTGATTATCAAAGTATATGGAGCAAAAGACAAAAGAAAAATCAATGCTCCACCAGGATTCGTGACAGATTCTGAAAAAGAAAGTAAATGAAAAAGAACATTTGACAATAATAGAAACAAAAATGAGGTGTGAGAATGGGTAAGGTTGCTTTTATGTTCCCGGGGCAGGGAGCCCAGTATGTGGGAATGGGCAAAGATTTCTATGAAAGCTTTGCTGATAGTCGTGCTATTTACGAACAGGCCAGCAAAGTACTGGGCTTTTCCATGGAAGAGCTTTGTTTTGAAGAAAATGACAAACTGGATATGACTGAGTACACACAGGCTGCTATGGTAACAACCAGCATTGCCATTTTACAACAGGTAGAAAAAGCAGGCATCCGGGCAGATGTAACAGCAGGGTTAAGCCTTGGAGAATATTGTGCTCTGGTTGTCAGTGATGTCATGAGTTTTGAAGATGCGGTAAAAGTAGTCAGGGAGAGAGGAATTCTGATGCAGGATACCGTTCCTGTTGGACAGGGAGCAATGGCAGCCGTACTTGCATTTGACCAAAAGAAGATTGAAGAGATTTGTGAGGAGACAGAAGGAATCGTAACAATTGCCAATTATAATTGCCCGGGACAGATTGTCATCTCCGGAGAGACAGAAAGTGTGAAGAAGGCATCGGAAAGCTTAAAAGAAGCCGGGGCAAAAAGAGTTGTTCCCCTGAATGTAAGCGGACCATTTCACTCTATGATGTTAAAAGAAGCCGGAGAGAAACTTCTTACGGTTCTTAATGAAGTCGAAGTAAAAGACCCGGTTATTCCATATGTCTCCAACACCATTGCAGACTTTGTGACTCAGAAAGAGCCGGTCAAAGATCTTCTTGGCAGACAGGTATATTCTTCTGTCCGCTGGCAGCAAAGTATTGAGAAAATGATCGAAGACGGAGTTGACACATTTATTGAAATTGGTCCCGGAAAAACATTAAGCGGATTTATGAGAAAGATCAACCGCAAATGTAAGACCATCAACATTGAAACAGTAGCGGATTTGGAAAAGCTTGCTGCTTTAAAGGAGGAACTGGGATGTTAGAAAATAAAGTTGCCATTGTAACAGGTGCAAGCCGTGGAATCGGCAAAGAAACAGCACTTACTCTTGCTTCTTATGGGGCAACAGTCATCATTAATTATAATGGCTCAAAGGAGAAGGCAGAAGCTGTTGTGGAAGAGATTCTTGAAGCAGGAGGATGCGCAAAAGCAATTCAGGCCAACGTAGCAGACTCTGATTCTGTCAAAACAATGATCGATGATGTGAAGAAAGAATTCGGACGCATCGATATACTGGTGAATAATGCCGGCATTACAAAAGACAATCTTTTAATGGGAATGAAAGAAGAGGATTTTGATGCCGTTATCGATACAAATTTAAAAGGTGCATTTTTATGCATGAAACATGTGATTCGAATCATGATGAAACAGCGTTATGGAAGAATCATCAATATGTCTTCTGTAACAGGCGTGATGGGAAACGCAGGACAGGTCAATTATGCTGCGTCTAAAGCAGGCCTTTTGGGCATGACCAAATCTCTGGCAAGAGAAGTTGGTTCCCGCGGTATTACGGTAAATGCAGTAGCCCCAGGTTTCATTGATACAGAAATGACACAGGTTCTGCCGGAAAATGTAAAAGAAGAAATGATTGCTTCGATTCCATTAAAAAGAGCAGGCCAGACCAAAGACATTGCAGAAACAGTTGCATTTTTAGCATCTGACAAAGCAGCTTATATCACAGGCCAGACCATCAGCGTAGATGGTGGCATGCACATGTAGAAACAGGGAAAGATAGAAAAAGGAGAATAATATGAAAAGAGTAGTTGTAACCGGAATGGGTGTGATTAGTTCCATCGGTCAGGATCTTCCTTCTTTCTGGGAGAGTGTAAAAGCCGGAAAAATCGGAATCAAGCCAATCGATTCCTTTGATACAACCGAATATAAAGTAAAACTGGCAGCGCCTGTAGAAGGCTTTGATCCAAAAGCTTATATGGATCCTAAAACAGCAAAAAGAATGGCACCATTTTGCCAGTTTGCCGTTGCAGCATCTTCCCAGGCAATCAGTCAGTCCGGCCTTGATCTGGAACAGGAAGATTTAACAAGAATCGGTGTTTCCATCGGCTCCGGAATCGGCGGCCTTGGCATTATGGAAAAAGAAGAAGAAAAGTTATTAAATAAAGGACCAAAAAGAATTGCTCCAATGCTGGTTCCTACGATGATTACCAACATGGCAGCAGGAAATGTGGCCATTGCATTTGGGCTGAAAGGAAAATGCATCAACGTGGTAACAGCCTGTGCAACAGGAACCAACTCCATCGGAGAAGCATTCCGCTCCATCCAGGTTGGAGAATGTGACGTGATGGTAGCCGGAGGAACCGAATCTTCCATTACTCCTCTCGGTGTAGCAGGATTCCAGTCCCTTACCGCCCTTTCCACCAGCGAAGATCCAACAAGAGCTTCCATTCCATTTGATAAGGAAAGAAATGGTTTTGTCATGGGAGAGGGTGCCGGCGTTGTGGTTCTGGAAGAGCTGGAACATGCCAAAGCAAGAAATGCCAATATTCTGGCAGAAGTTGTTGGCTACGGTTCCACCTGTGACGCTTTCCATATTACATCTCCTGCAGAAGACGGAGAAGGGGCAGCAAGAGCCATGGAATTTGCCATCAAAGAGGCAGGAATTGCACCGGAAGAAGTAGATTATATCAATGCTCATGGCACCAGCACACATCACAATGATATGTTTGAAACCTTAGCCATTAAGAAAGTATTTGGCGATTATGCTTACAAGTTAAATGTGAATTCTACCAAATCCATGATTGGCCATGCCCTTGGCGCAGCAGGTGCTCTGGAATTTATTACAATGGTAAAAACCATTACCGATAGCTTCATTCATGCAACTGTAGGATATCAGGTACCGGATGAAGAATGTGACTTAAACTACACACCAAAAGCCGTGGAAAAAGAAGTCAACTACGCATTATCCAACTCCCTTGGATTTGGCGGCCACAATGCAACACTTTTAGTAAAAAAATACGTGTAGGAAAAGGAGGAGAATGGAAATGCTAACCACAAAGGAAATCATGGAAATTATTCCTCATAGAAGTCCCTTCCTTTTAATCGACCGAATCGATGAACTGGAAGTAGGAATCCGCGCCGTAGGAACCAAATGCGTCACTTACAATGAACCGTTTTTTGCCGGACATTTTCCGGGAGAACCGGTGATGCCGGGAGTGTTGATCATTGAAGCCCTGGCTCAGGTAGGCGCTGTCTGCTGTCTGGCAGATGAAAAAAACAAAGGAAAGCTGGCATTTTTTGGCGGTATTAATAAAGCGAAATTCAGACAAAAAGTCGTTCCCGGAGATGTGCTTCGCCTGGAAGTAGAGATGATCAAAGTAAAAGGTCCTGTCGGTGTCGGCATGGGCAAAGCTTATGTAGGCGACAAATTGGCAGCATCCGCAGAACTGACATTTATGTTGGGTTAGGTGATGAAAATGTTCGATAAAATTTTGATTGCAAACAGAGGAGAAATTGCGGTTCGTATCATTCGTGCATGCAGAGAAATGGGAATCCGGACCGTAGCAATCTGCTCTACTGCAGATAAAGAGGCCCTTCATGCCCAGCTGGCAGACGAGACCATCTGTATTGGACCGGCAGCCAGCAAAGACAGTTACCTAAATATGGAGCGAATCTTAAGTGCAACCCTGGCAACAGGAGCTCAGGCTATCCATCCTGGCTTTGGTTTTCTTTCCGAGAACAGTAAGTTTGTACGAATGTGCGAAAAGTGCAATATTACTTTTATCGGTCCATCTGCCGATATTATCGATAAAATGGGTGATAAATCAGCAGCCCGGTCTACCATGATGGCGGCAGGAGTGCCTGTCGTACCTGGCACAAAAGAAGCGGTCTATGACGCCAAAACCGGTCTTACCATTGCAAAAGAAATCGGTTTTCCGGTCATGATCAAAGCCTCTGCCGGAGGCGGCGGAAAAGGAATGCGGATTGCCCACACAGAGGAAGATTTTGAAAGCAGTTTTGACACCGCAAAAATGGAAGCAGAAAAATCCTTTGCAGACGGCACTATGTATATTGAGAAATACATTGCAAATCCAAAACATGTGGAATTTCAGATTCTGGCAGACCAGCATGGCAATGTGATTCATCTGGGAGAAAGGGATTGCTCCATCCAGAGAAAACATCAGAAAATGATTGAAGAAGCTCCCTGCGCTGCAATCAGTGAAACCTTAAGAAAGAAAATGGGCCAAACGGCCATTAAAGCGGCAAAAGCAGCCGGCTACTACAGTGCCGGAACCATTGAATTTCTTCTGGATGCTTCCAATGATTTTTATTTTATAGAAATGAACACCAGAATTCAGGTGGAACATCCGGTCACAGAAATGGTAACAGGCATTGATTTAATCAAAGAACAGATTCGGGTCGCTGCCGGAGAAAAACTTCGCTATACCCAGGAAGATGTTACCATCAAAGGCCATGCCATTGAATGCAGAATCAATGCAGAAGATCCAGAGAAGAATTTTATGCCATGTCCGGGCAAGATTACAGATCTTCATTTCCCAGGCGGCATGGGAATCCGGGTCGAATCAGCCCTTTACAACGGCTATACCATTCCACCATTTTACGATTCCATGGTGGTTAAATTGATTGTTCACGACGATAACAGAGAGCTGGCTTTAAAGAAAATGAGCAGTGCTCTTGGGGAACTGATTGTACAGGGTGTGACAACCAACCTGGATTTTCAGTATGAACTGATTCACGATGAAGGTTTCCAAAAAGGAAACACAGACACCGGATTTATTGAACGATTTATGGAGAAAAAAGCAGATAACTAGGAGGTAAACAGATGCTTAGGGATATGTTTAAAAAGACAGATACAAAAACCTCTGAGAAGAAGGCAAAGCAGTCCAGAAAGGCAGCCAGACGAAGTCAGCAAGAACCTCAGGTGCCGGAAGGACTGTTTCAGAAATGTCAAAACTGCGGCGAAACCGTCTATGCGGAAGACGTGGCAGAAAACAATGATATCTGTCCTCACTGCAACAGTTATTTTCGGATTTCTCCGAGAAAAAGAATCGGTATGATCATAGATGAGGGGACTTTTGAAGAATGGGATGCGGATCTGGAATCCACAGACCCTCTTCATTTTCCCGGATACAAGAAAAAGCTGGAAAATCTCAAACAGCTTACGGATCTGTCGGAAGCAGTGGTAACCGGAAAAGGAACCATCAACGGTCTTCCTACCGTCATCGCTGTCATGGGAACGGATTTTATGATGGGAAGTATGGGAGAAGCAGTAGGCGAGAAGGTCACAAGAGCGGTAGAAAGAGCCACCGCAAACCGATTGCCAATTGTTATTTTCACCTGTTCCGGCGGCGCCAGAATGCAGGAAGGGATGGTATCCCTGATGCAGATGGCCAAAACATCGGCAGCTCTCAAAAAACACGATGAAGCCGGGCTTTTATATGTTACCGTTCTCACAGATCCAACCACAGGAGGCGTCACAGCCAGTTTTGCCATGTTAGGCGATGTCATTTTAGCAGAGCCAAAAGCCTTGATTGGCTTTGCCGGACCAAGAGTCATTGCCCAGACCATCGGTCAGAAACTTCCGGAAGGATTTCAGACCGCCGAATTCCTTTTAGAACATGGTTTTGTGGACAAAATCGTAGAACGAAAGAATCTGAAATACGTGTTATATACTTTGATAAGGAGTTGTTAGGATGAAAGAAGAAAAACAAGAATTAACCCCCTGGGATCGGGTCCAGATTGCCAGAGCCAGAGACCGTCCTACAGCTCTGGACTATATCAGCCTGATTTTCCGAAGCTTTATGGAAATGCATGGGGACCGGGAATTTGGCGATGACCCGGCCATCGTAGGCGGACTTGCCAGAATCCATCACCGCAATGTAACCGTCATCGGCCAGCAAAAAGGTCGGACCACCAAAGAAAATATCAAAAGAAACTTTGGTATGCCATCTCCGGAAGGCTATCGAAAAGCCCTCCGTCTGATGAAACAGGCCGAAAAATTTCACCGCCCCATCATCTGCTTTGTCGACACACCCGGCGCATTTTGCGGTATCGAAGCAGAAGAGAGGGGACAAGGAGAAGCCATTGCCCGCAACCTTTTTGAAATGTCTTCCCTGAAAGTACCGGTCTTATCCATCGTCATCGGAGAAGGCGGAAGCGGCGGCGCCCTCGCCCTTGCCGTAGCCAACCAGGTATGGATGCTGGAAAACTCCATGTACTCCATCCTATCCCCGGAAGGATTTGCATCCATCCTCTGGAAAGACGGAAAAAGAGCAGACGAAGCAGCAGCAGTCATGAAATGTACTGCAAAAGACTTAAAAGAGCTGGGAATCATCGAAAAAATCATCGAAGAAAAAGAACCTGTCTCCATCGTCAACATCGAATCCGTCGCAAACCAGATGAAAAAAGGAATCATCGAATTTCTGGAATCCTACGACGGAAAGACAGGAGAAGAAATAGCAGAGGAAAGATACTCTCGTTTTCGAAGCTTCTAAAAAGGAAAGACTGTAAACGCATCGCACTTTTTATGAAAAATAACGGACCACCGGTCCCGGATATCTATTTACAAATCTCTTTGCAATCTTGCTTCGCAAAGCAAACCCGATTTGTAATACTCCAGAACCGGTGGTCCTATTTTTCTATAAAAAGAGCAAAACCGTTTACAGTCTTTCCTTTTTAAATGATAGGTTGAAGCGGGAAAAAATAACATCGTATGTTTTGATGTAGTGAGGTCTGGCAATATTTCTTTATTTATTATTTGTAAAAGGATGTAAAGAGTTGTATAATATACTTGATATAGAAGTGACATAGCCTGCAAATAAAAAGTCAAGGCTAAATTGAAGAACATTGAAAATTTTATACAGGTTGAAAATTAGGTATCAAAATAAGACCACCACATCAGTGCCGGTCTGAAAATTATAGTAGATAATTAGGATTCTGGAAGAGATGCAAGATATTCTTTCACTCGTCCATAGTAGATTCTTAGAAACTTGTTAGCACCTGCGGTCATATAGACATAGTAAGGCTTGCCCTGAGCACGCTTCTTGTCTAAGAACTGATACACAGGGTCATCTTGGGGATGCGTTTTTATTAAAGCATCCATTACCTGAAACAAAGTTTTTCTAAGGTCAGAGGAACCTCGTTTTGAAGTAGGAACGCTTTTTTGTTCGTAGGTTCCGGATTCATTAACGCCCGGATCTACACCTGCAAAGGCAGTAATAGCACCTTTATGGGTAAAGCGAGAAACATCACCGATTTCAGCCATTAGTTGAGGACCGAGTGATGTTCCAACCCCTTTCATTGCCATAACGATAGGATACTCAGGGAGCTTAGATGCAGTTTCGTTCATGAGAGTGCGTAACGACTCAACAGTAGTAGAGGCACTATTGAGCTGGTCAACAGCCTGCTTAATGATGAGTTTGGTTATTTCATCCTTAGGAAGTACAGGAACAAGTTCCTTAGCTTTTCCATAGATTTCTTCAGCTTTTGACTTGCTGAAGTTGTACTTCTTACGTTTGCACCAGTTTTGATAATGGTCGATAAAGGCGTTTTGGGACATTTTACGGACACAGTCCACATGCCAGTATGTAGATGCAAAATCCACCCATTTCTGGCTGCCGTCACTGCGAGCAGGACTGTCAAAGTAAGTATTAACACCAGGATAGGTTTGGTCAAGGATGCCGATAAGATTATTCTTCATAGCTGTCTTGTGCTTCATATAAAAGCCGAATTGACGGTTCATGGTTTTAAGTTGATTGCGTAATTCATCCATAACACTATACTGTTTGAGATTTTGCCACTTGTCAAGTGCATATCGTGCAATCTTAACAGCGTCAGCTTTATCGGATTTGACTTTACGAAGAGAATCATTATCAAAATCCTTGATAAGTTTGGGGTTAATGGCACTGACGAATAGGTTTGCCTCGGAAAGCTGATGGGCAAGGACTTCATAATAACGTCCTGTATGCTCCATTACGATTCGGGACTCACCCTCAACAGAGTTGATGAGTTCTACAAGAGAATTGATATCACTGGTTGTGTGTTTAATTTCAAAAGGTGGGGAAACAATTTCACCGAAAGGTCGCATGATGGCAACCATACTTTTACCTTTTGAAACATCGATACCTACTGCGTTCATAAATTTGTCACTCCTTAAGATTATTGCAATGGACAAGTACCAGTTTTACTCATTGCCTATTCAATCTACTGTGGTGTGACACGAACGTATCAAAGGCAGTTCAACCTGCATAAAACGAACGCTGCGAATGAGGAGCTGGTTATCAGTCTATCTCACGGACGCGAAGTCCAAGAAAGGAGAAGATATCCAATTGCTACCTACATTCTAACAGCTTAAGCAACAAGATGGATAATTCCTTACTGGCTGTAAGGGATATTAACCATATTTATATTGTAGTAGAAAGGAGTTTAATTATGGAATATATTTCTTCATTTACGTATTGTGATACAATACAAACAGAGATGACGCCACAGGGACCACGCCATCAAATTAATAATCCATTACAGGCATTAACACCAGTTGCGATTCCGGGCAACTTCTCGTTTTCTATTGCTTGTAATATTGCAGGTTTTGATTCGTCTAAAGAAAATTGTGTGAAGATTATGTTTTTAGATCCAAATGGAACAGAATTATATGAGACAGGAGACGTAAAATTTCAGATCCCGAGGGAACAAATAAAGGCAAATGGAATAACAGGGATGCAGTTCAATATAGACATCAGAAATCTTGTTTTGAAAGAAGCAGGTCTATACTCAACGAAAGTAATATTTAATGATAAAGTATTAGGAGAATATAAAATTCAAGTGACAGTAGGTGAAAATTAATGGCTAAAGGACAATCTATTGTGTCAATTAACCGAACACGTGCAACGGTGATAGGCGGAATGATCTTTATAAGCCTGTTAAGCTCTGGAACAAATAACTTAACAGTTAGTGCTAATTGTCTACATAAAACGAAAGAAAAGACACTGGAATCTAATTGTGTTGAAATAAATAAATCATACACTATAGTTAATGGAATGAATTATATATTATCTGGGTATAATATACATGAACTTAGCGATTCAGGTGTAGATGGCTTGATAATCAATAAAGATAAAATATATAATTTAAAAAAGTTAGATCAAATAGCATTATTAAAAGATGGATGGAATGGTAAAAATGCAAAATCTTTTAAGGAAGAATTTATTTCAAAGGTAAGAAGTATCATTACAGCATTAGAAATTCAACCAGAATTGTTTCCAACAGCTTCTAATTCGATACAGATTGAATATGAAAAAGAGGACGGTTCTTATTTGGAGATAGAATTAAATACGAAGAGTGTATGGGAAGTCTTTGAAATTGATTGTACAGGAGACGAAAAATATTTTTCAATTTCAGCTGATCTAGAAGCTATTGCTAAGGTGGTGAATAGTTTCTATGGATAATACATTTGCTGATAGTGAAAAACTGTATAGAGCAGTGTATCCAGAATCATACATAAAAATGTTTTGGCGAAAAGACGGGAGTGTTTCGTCCGCAGCATTTAAAGATGAAGATGGTTTGTCGGTTGAAAGAGGAAACTATAGAGAAGACTGTACTGTAATAGAAGATATGCAAAAATATTTTAATGGCTGTATCGTATCATTAACAGTCGAGCAATGTAAAAATGTAAATGCAGTAATAAGATATAAACCAACAAAGAGAAGTATATATCACTCTGAAATCCATGGGAATGAAGAGAAAGCAGTATTAAGTCCAAGCCAGAGAAAAAAATTGGCATCAATGGCGAAGATAGAGTATTATGAAGAATAACAGGGCATTTTTGTTTCTCAAAGATGCTCTTTTTTGCTCTGTTTTTCTAATGTGAGGATAGAACTTTTTCTGCAAAAAAATGATTCGTCTTTTAGAAAAACGAGTTATAAAAGCAACTTTCTTCAACACCCCTTATCCTACGGTAAATAAAAAGTTTCCATAATATCGAGCCAATTTTATAGAAAAATAGGAAAGGGTCATTAGGATGATTACAAATCGGGTTTTCCTTGCGAAGCAAGATTGCAAAGAGATTTGTAAATCATGATCCTAATGACCCTTTCCGTTATTTTTCATAAAATTTGCTCTGTTATGGAAACTTTTTATTTCACCGTAACCTTACAGGTTTTCTTTATACTACTTCCTTCCACACTTACCGTAATCGTTGCGCTTCCTTTTGCTTTGGCTGTGATACGTCCCCCTTTTTTTCCTACCGTTGCAACTTTTGTATTGCTGGATTTGTAGGTGACTTTTTTATTCACTGCCCAGGTTGGGCCTACCGTAGCTTTTAGAACATAGGTCTGTTTTCTCTTTAAGGTTTTCTTTGTGGCAGAAAGAGTAAGAGAAGTTGCCCGATTGGTAGTTCTTTGCTCATAATCGGAAAGAACGATGGATTTGGTTCCTGTGCCGGCATTGTTCGGAAGCACGTAGAAAAATGTAAGGGTGGAATTACTCATACTCTGTAAAGTATATCGGGTTCCTGCCGGAAAGCCGGTAAGAGAATTCAGGATTCTCTTAAATGTTCCATTGATATTCATGGAAGCAAGGGTGGTCTGATTTTTTACATAATAGACTCGCTTATTATAACGGATCAATGGACTGGTTGAGGTAACGAGAGCAGTCTCTCCGGTACCTTTTAAGGATGTTCTGGTGTACAGGTAATTCGTTCCTGATTGCTTCACATAATACCAGTATGCACCGGAATGCTGCTGGTAATAGGAGCTGTGGCGAGGCATCTTGGAATAGGTGGTTGAGGTACAGGAATAATATGGATACCATCCGTAGTGTTTTTCGGCAATCATCTCGCTGTTATTTAACAGGAAGAAATCATAATAAATCAGACTTCCGGAACCGGATTTGGTCCAGTCCAGACTGGCATCCGGATCATCCCAGGTAGCATCCACATGGTACCATTTGCCTCCCAGCTGAATCATATTCCAGGCATGGTCCATAGAGTCGCTTTCCACAAAAACACATGGAATGTTATAAGCTTTCATAAACAATCGATAGGCGTAAGCATAACCGGAACAAACCCCTTTTTTATTTACCAGGATGCCGTAAGCAGAATGGGAATTCCAGTTGGTATATCCTGGATTGGCCATAGCTTTCTTATAATATGCCATATCGTAGGTAGCTCTCTTAATAATATAATCATGAGCTGCAAGGGCAGCCTGCTCTTTGGTAAGATTACTTCCAAAAGACTTCTTTGCAGAAGCAACCACTGATTTCAAACCGGAATACCGCTTTTTCATGGTACTTTTACTGTACAAATAATTCAGATGAATAGATGTATAATAGCCGGTTCTGGTATCCTGATAAGCCCAGCTTGTAGGCTTGATCTGAACGATTGCATCTAACAGATAATAATCCTTATCCAAAGCCTTGCTTAAAATAGTGGCAAAATTGGAAGAATTGATGCGGTAGCCTTTTACGTTAATTGTTGTCTTATAACTTTTTAATCCGTTGTATATAACATTAATCTGCTTTGTAGTTGCAGAAGCAGATGCAGTACTGATTCCAGCACCGGTGGATTTGGCACTTGAGATAGAACTTCCTTTGCCGGTCTTAATGGTAACCGGATTCGTAATATTTTGAGCATCTACTTCAAAATTTACCTTTGAAGTGGCGGTGGTTTCCGCCGCCTGCGTATGTACCGGACAAACCAGACAGAACAGGAATACTATCATCCATAAGATTCGTTTTTTCATATTTCTGTACTCCTTTTTTCAATTTCTATTGTTCTAAGTATATCAGAAAAAATGTAAAAAAGCTATGCAAAATCGAATGAATTACATGCAAAATTATGATATACTAACATATAAGTGAGTTACCCAACAAATGAGTCTAACGTCGATTTTTTCGTGTTTGGCTCATACATATGAGGCGAAAAAGAAGGAGAAAAAAATGAAAAGAAAAAAATGGAAGTGTTTCTTCCTTATTATAGTCAGCACACTTTTTATCACAGTGTTATGTTCCGGTTGTGGAAAAGAGCAGGAGGAAACAGCGACGACAAAGCAGCCAAAGAGTACATCCAAGCCAATTCAGACGGATCTGGCAACAACAGCTGAGGAAGCAAAGACAAAACAGGACAGTGCGGGGACAGAAAAAAGCACAGAACTTGTAGATCCTCCGGAGGAAGACAATATGACAGAAGGAAAAAAAGTAATTGTGATTGATGCAGGACACCAAAGAGAAGGCAATTATAGTGAAGAACCGATTGGACCGGGAGCTTCCGAGACAAAACCAAAGGTTTCGTCCGGAACACAGGGGGTGGCCACAGGAATCGAAGAGTATGAGCTGAACCTCACTGTCTCATTGAAGCTCCAGAAAGAATTGGAAGCAAGAGGCTATCAGGTGATTATGGTAAGAACCACCAATGATGTAAATATGAGCAACTCAGAGCGTGCCCAAATTGCCAACCAGGCAAAGGCAGATGCATTTTTGAGAATTCATGCAAACTCTGACGATAACAGCAGCGTAACCGGCGCCATGACCATCTGTCCAACCCGGGCAAATCCTTATTGCAGCCAGATTTACCAGGACAGCTATGCATTATCCGGCAAAGTCTTAGAAGAATTCTGCAAAGCAACCGGAGCAAAACAGAGAAATGTATGGGAAACCGATACCATGTCAGGCATCAACTGGTGCGAAGTCCCGGTCACTATTGTAGAGATGGGCTTTATGTCCAATCCGGAAGAAGACCGAAGGATGAACAGCGAAGACTACCAGGAAAAGATGGTAGAAGGAATCGCCAACGGTGTAGACGCGTATTTCTGGAAATAATATTCACCACACAAAAATACAATAAATTCCATTTAAACCAAAATTTACTTGATTCACATACCAGGATATGATAAGATTGTACTACAAAAATACGATATCTTATCAAATTCTTAAGAACAAAAGTTCGCATCCACTGATTTCATATTGCTTTCTTCACCAGAAAAAAATATAATAAAAGGAGAGATTGAATGCCAGAAAAGAATCAAGTAAATTTGAAACACAAAGACAGACTCTTTCGCTTTATTTTTAAGGATAAGAAAGATTTGCTGAGCCTGTACAATGCAATCAATGATTCCAATTACACCGATGAAAATGCACTGATCGTTAACACAATGGAAAATGTCATTTATATGTCCATGCAGAATGATTTGTCCTTTTTGATTTATGGAATGCTGAACATTTACGAACATCAATCAAGCTGGAACCCCAATATGCCGCTCCGGGACTTTCTCTATACGGCAGAAGTATTGAAAGGATATCTGGCAGAGCATGATTATGACATTTACGGCAGCCGCCTGGTTCCGATTCCAACCCCGCAATCCGTTGTCTTTTATAACGGAACAAAAGAGGAGCCGGAACGCCAGACCCTAAAATTGTCCACCTCTTTTCAATCAAAAGAAAAGAAAGGCTGCATGGAGTATGAATGTCTTGTTCTGAACATCAACTATGGAAAGAATCAGGAACTGATGGAAAAATGCAAGCCTCTGATGGACTACTCCATTCTGATTGAAAAAATCAGATGTTACGAAAAACGTGTAAAATCAATCAAACAGGCAGTAAATCTTGCCATCGATGATTGTATAAAAGAAGGAGTTATGTCTGATTTTCTAAAAAGAAATCGTGGAGAGGTGAGCGATATGATTCTAACAGAATATGACGAACAAAAACACATCGAAAACGAGAAAAAATGGAGCTTCGAAGAAGGCGAACGAATTGGAAGGAAAGCTGGCGAACGATTAGGTAGAGAAACCGGAAAAAACCTGGTGAACGAATTAAATCAACGATTGATTGAAGGCGGGCGCATGGAAGATTTGAAGAGAGCTTGTCAGGAGACAGAGTATCAAAAGGAACTTTTAAAAGAATATGGATTCAATGAAGAATAGTCCAGCCAACCATTTTTGTAAAATACACATTCTTTAACATGCATTCCAGGAACAACAACAGCCAACAATACATTCAAAAGACAAATCCAAAGTGACAAAAGCGCAATTTCCGTCGGGAGGACTGCGGATGCTTCCGCCACCGAGCGCGTGTCTGAGCCGAAGGCGAGTTAGCGCGAATGGCGGAAAAAAAGCGGAGCAGGCCGAGCAGGAAAAGAGCGAGTCACATTGGATTTCGTCTTTTGAATATCTCTTTGAAAAAAACTCTTGATTTTTCTTCCACATCTGTTATAATAGTCTTTGTTGTAACAATTGAAGACATCGAGGTGTGGCTTAGTTTGGTAGAGCGCTACGTTCGGGACGTAGAGGTCGCGTGTTCGAATCACGTCACCTCGATTTTAAGGTCTCAGACTTTGGAGTAAACAAGGTTTGGGGCTTTTTTTGTTGCATCGGAAATTTCTTTGAATTTCCTCTGCAACAAAAAAGCCCTCCGGGCCGGAATGCACTGCGTCGGAGCGGAGACATGTTGCCTGGGCAACCCGTCGCAGGCGAGAATCCTGCTTTGCAGGATTCTTATGCAGAGACTACTTCTCACGTAAGGGTCTTAAGAATAACCATTAAAAATATTACAAAAAAGGGGATATTTCAGGTATTTGGTTATTAAAATTCACAAAATGTAATTTTTTGTTTTGTAATGGATTGACAAGAGGGACATTGAGTGATAGGATACAAGTATTCTGAGTATAGTAGACAACGAGTTGGAGTAGAGTAATTAGAGGGGATGCATGTATCGATGAAAGTTCTGTGCGGAATTTTAGCCGTCTTGTGTATCTTATTTATAGTCTTTATACGATTCAAAGGGAAGAGACAATCGAATATTGAGGAAGTGAAACCGGAAGATGGGTTTGCCGATTTTCATACGCATATTTTGCCAGGGGTAGATCATGGCGCGTCTGATTTTGAGACAGCACTGTAGATGTTGGAACAAGAAGCGGAAGATGGAATCGGCAGGGTTCTTTTGACGCCCCATTATTTCCCTCATCGGACCGACAAGGCTTTTATGCACCAGCAGTTTAATGAGTTAAAGCGGTTAAAGGAAGAAAGAAAGCTGAATATAGAGCTTTACCTGGGAAATGAACTTTGCTATGGGGAAGATGCTTTGGAAGACCTGATGGAAGACAAGGTATGTACCCTGAATGACACCCCATATGTGCTGACAGAGTTCCACCGGGGCGATCCCTTTTCCTATATCAGAGATGGACTGAACCAGATTCTGATGGCCGGCTACCGGCCGATTCTGGCCCATGTAGAGCGATATGAGGCTCTCTCGGATCAGAAAAAGGTAGGAGAACTGGTTTCCATGGGAGTTTTGATTCAGACCAATGCCGGCAGTCTTCTGAAAAAAGAACAGAAAAAGCATGTGCTTGGTCTTGCAAAGAACGATATGATTCATTTGCTCGGCTCTGACTGCCATGACCTTACAAAGAGGGTCCCGGGAACGAGACAGGCCCGGATTCTTTTGCAGAAAGAACTGACAAAGGAACAATACGAACGGATTATGATTACGAATCCGAAAAAAGTGCTTCAGGGAGAATATATCCATTAAAAAATATAGATTGATGTTGGGGGCATGACCTTTTGAACCTGGCATCACGGATTGGGAGTATAGAGAAAGGATATAAGATCAGGATTGGATCAGTGATGATGGAAAAAGCCATTTTGGCTCGTCATCGCAAATAACTAAGGGAGAAAAGGAAGGAAAAGAATCCATGGAACAACATTACGAAGATGAGATTGATTTGTTGGAGTTATTTTCCGCTTTACTGAAAAAGTGGAAATACATCGTGTTTTCCGCTCTTTTTGTGGGTGGAATTACCGCTTTGGTGAATCAGTTTGTACTGATTCCCCAATATGCATCTACATCCAAGTTCTACGTTTTGTCAAAGAGCACGTCTCTTACCAGTCTGGCAGATGTACAGCTTGGAACCAGTCTGACCCAGGACTATATGATTATTGTAAAAGGAAGAGGCGTCGTGGATGAGGTCATCAAAGAACTGGATTTGGATCTTACATACGAACAGCTGCTTGGTAAGGTAACGGTGGAGAATCCGGCAGATTCCCGTATTATCACCATTACCGTAAAAGATGCCGATCCAAAACAGGCCAAGAAGATCGCAGATAAGTTTGCCGATGTGGCGGTAACGTTTATAGGAGAAAAGATGGATCAGCAGGA
>JALEPU010000040.1 GCA_022766905.1 Lachnospiraceae bacterium | reverse complement strand
ATTCCAAGCGGAGCAACAGAAGTTGAGAAGAAAGCAGTCGAAGATGCGGCTTACCAGGCAGGTGCCAGAGAAGTCTTTGTCATTGAAGAGCCTGTTGCAGCAGCAATCGGAGCCGGCATTGATATTGCAAAACCTTGTGGTAATATGATCGTTGATATCGGAGGAGGAACCTCTGATATTGCTGTTATTTCTCTGGGAGGTACGGTAGTAAGTACATCCATCAAAGTGGCTGGTGATGATTTTGATGAAGCACTGGTTCGTCATGTCCGCAAAAAACACAGCTTATTAATCGGGGAAAGAACCGCAGAAGATATTAAGATTCAGATTGGAACAGTGACGACCCGCCCTGGAGAAGGCAAGATGGAAGTGAAAGGACGTAACCTGGTAACAGGACTTCCAAGAACAGTGACAGTAACCTCCGAAGATACAAGAGAGGCTCTTCAGGAAGTGGCTTACCAGATCGTGGAAGCTGTATGCAACGTATTAGAACGTACTCCACCGGAACTGGCAGCAGATATTGCTGAGAGAGGAATCGTTCTTACCGGCGGCGGATCTTTGGTACAGGGTCTGGAAGAACTGATTGAAGAGAAGACAGGCATCAATACCATGACAGCAGATGATCCTCTGAAAGTTGTTGCAATCGGAACAGGCAAATACATTGAGTCCTTAGGCGGACATAATGAAAAGGCTGCAGGCAGAGAAGAGTAATGAGTGAAAAGATTGAGGGATATGTAGAACATATCAAATATCGCAATGAGGCAAACGGTTATACCGTACTGACCCTGGAAACGGAAGAAGGAGAAGAAGTTGTAGTAGGCAATTTTGCTCTGATTCAGGAAGGGGAATATATCAGTGTATCTGGCGAATATGTGGACCATAAGGTCCACGGCCCTCAATTTAGTATGAATACATATGAAGTGAAAGTACCAGAAGACTCAGTTGGTATGGAACGTTATCTGGGGTCAGGCGCGATTCGGGGAATCGGGCCTGCTTTTGCTATGCGTATCGTTAAAAAATTTAAGGGAGATACATTTCGTATCATTGAAGAAGAACCGGAACGGCTGGCAGAGATCAAAGGGATTTCCTTGAAGAAGGCGATGGATATTGCGGTTCAGTTCAATGAGAAACAGCATGTCAGACAGGCCTTGATGTTTTTGTCAGAATATGGAATTTCGACCCATTATGCGATGAAGATCTATGAAGAGTATGGGGAACGTCTTTATGAAATTATCCGGGAAAATCCTTACAAACTGGCGGAAGATATTTCCGGAATCGGTTTTAAGATTGCCGATGAGATTGCCGAAAAAGCAGGAATCAGAAAAGACAGTGAATACCGGATCCGATCTGGTATTTTATACACCCTGATGCAGGGAATCGGAGCAGGACATGTCTATCTTCCGAAAGAAATGCTGTTAAATAAGACAGCTCAGTTGATCGGGGTAGATCCTTCTTATATAGAAGACCATCTGATGGAACTGGTTCTGGATAAAAAACTGATTATCAAGTCGATCGATGGAGAAGAACAGATTTACAGTGATCAATATTATTTTATGGAACTATCTGTAGCAAGAATGCTGATTGACCTGAACCTTTCTTATCCGGTAGAAGAAAAAGAACTGGAACAGCAGATGAAGGAAATTGAGGAAGGCTCCAGGATTCAACTGGAAGAAAAACAGAAAGAGGCATTGATGTTAGCCGCTAAAAAAGGACTTTTGATTCTGACCGGTGGACCGGGAACAGGAAAAACCACGACCATCAATGCGCTGATCCGCTATTTTGAAAAAGAAAATCTGACCATGATGCTGGCTGCCCCAACAGGAAGGGCTGCAAAAAGAATGCAGGAAGCAACCGGATACGAAGCGTCAACGATCCATCGGATGCTGGAACTGTCCGGGGAACCGGGAGCAGGTTCCCGGTTTGAAAAAAATGAAAATAATCCATTGGAGACAGATGTGATTATTATTGATGAGATGTCTATGGTAGATATCAATTTGATGTATGCTCTTTTAAAGGCAACAATTCCCGGTACAAAATTGATTCTGGTGGGAGACAGCAACCAGCTGCCTTCCGTAGGACCTGGAAATGTATTAAAAGATCTGATTCGATCGGGTCAGTTTCCGGTCGTAGAACTTCAGAAAATTTTCCGTCAGGCAGAACAAAGTGATATCGTAATGAATGCCCATCGGATCAACCAGGGAAAGCGAATTGCATTAAATAATAAAAGCCGGGATTTCTTTTTTCTGGAACGCAAAGATGCGCCTACGATTACAGGGGTGTTGGTTTACCTGGTACGAGATAAACTTCCCAATTATGTAGATGCGTCTCCTTTTGATATTCAGGTCCTTACTCCAATGCGGAAAGGAGAACTGGGAGTCGAAAGGTTAAATCAGGTTTTACAGCATTATCTGAATCCGGCTTCTTCGGAAAAACAGGAAAAAGAATCCAGAGGCACCTTATTCCGGGAAGGGGATAAGGTGATGCAGATAAAAAATAATTACAAACTGGAATGGGAGATTCGATCACCAAAAGGTTTTGTTCGGGAAGAAGGAGTAGGGGTTTTTAACGGAGATATGGGAATCATCCGGGAAATCAATACATTTTCGGAGAAAGTAGTGGTTGAGTTTGATGAGGGAAAAATCGTAGAGTATACCTACAGTATGCTGGATGAACTGGAACTTGCCTATGCGATTACGATTCACAAATCTCAGGGAAGCGAATATCCGGCGGTGGTTATGCCTTTGTTTACCGGTCCCAGGGTTTTATTTAACCGGAATCTTTTGTATACTGCTGTTACCCGGGCAAGAAAATGTGTAACCATTGTAGGAATGGCATCTACGGTGGATGGGATGATCGAAAATAACAATGAATTAAAACGATATACAGGACTATGTGATAGACTGAAAGAGATGAACTGGAGAGAGGAAGGAATAGAATGACAAAAGATATGACAACGGGGAATCCCTGGAAGCTGATTTTGTGGTTTACATTGCCGGCATTAATCGGAAATGTGTTTCAGCAGCTTTACAGTATGGTAGATTCCATCATTGTAGGAAGATTTGTAAGCATGGAAGGTCTGGCAGCAGTAGGAGCATCCGGACCGGTTACTTTTATGGTTATTATGTTTACAATCGGACTGACCAGCGGTTTTGCTGTTGTAACAGCACAACGGTTTGGTGCAGGGGATGAAAAGGGAGTCAGACAGTCTGTTTTTACCAGTCTGGTTCTCTGTGGGGTACTGACCATAGGTTTGACTATAGTGGGACTTTTGACCCTGACTCCTCTACTGAAGGCAATGAATACGCCGGAAGAGATCTTCCATGATGCCTGGCTTTACAGCGTCATTATCTATTGTGGATTTATTGCAACTATTTTTTATAATATGATGGCAGGAATGATCCGGGCCTTAGGTGACAGCAAAACACCTTTGTATTTTCTGATCTTTTCTTCTATTTTAAATGTAATTGCAGATTTAGTACTGATTATTGTCTTTCATCTGGGAGTTGCCGGAGCAGCTTATGCAACGATTTTTTCCCAGTTGATTTCCGCGATTATCAGTGCAATTTATGCATTTACTCATTATGATATATTAAAACTAACAAAAGAAGATATGGTATTTGACTGGTCTTTTGCTTTGACCCATTTAAAAATCGGGTTTCCTATGGCCATGCAGGGAGTCATTACAGGAGGCGGAATCATTGTCATGCAGGCCGTATTAAATGGATTTGGTGCTGCGGCAATTGCGGCATATACTGCTGCGAACAAGGTAGAAGTTCTGATTACCCAGGCCATTGCCAGTCTTGGAATTACCATGTCCACCTATTGCGGACAAAATTACGGGGCAGGAAAGATGGATAGAATCCGCAAAGGAATCCGCTGTTCGATTGTAATCGGAGCTGCAGCCAGTGTAGCTGCCGGCTTGATTATGATTTTTGGCGGCCGGGTTTCCACTATGCTGTTTTTGAGTGAGGTAAATCAGGAAGTATTGGATTATGCCCAGACTTATCTGACGACGATTGGATTTTTCCAGTTTACTTTAGCATTGCTTTTTATTTTCCGAAATTCTCTTCAGGGTCTGGGAGACGGAATGACTCCTTTGCTTGGAGGAATCGGAGAAATGATTGCACGTATTTTAATTGTACTTACTCTGCCGAAATTTATGGGGTATCTGGGAATCTGTTTTGCTTCCCCGATGGCATGGATTTTTGCAGATGTTCCGCTGATTACCAAATATATTTGGATGATGCGTCAGGATAAAAGAAAAAGGGAGGATGTATTGGCATGAGAGATGTGTATGTGAAAAAATCAGTAGAAGGGTTTATGAAAAAAGCCCTGGAAAGAAAAGAGATTGAATTTAAAAAGGACCCGGATGAATATGTAAGATTCGAAGCGGATATTACGGAAGAAGAAGCAATGATTTTACAGGAAGATGCTCTTTGTGAAGAACAAAGAGGAGACAGCATGATTCCGGTTTATTCCTATCGGGTCATCAGCAATCCGGAACTTCTGGCAGAGTATCGGGCCAGAAACAATGGAATGAATTCCTATCATGTTTTAAATCGTGACAGAGACCTGGTGAAAAAACTGGATCTGGATGATTAGGGAAAGGAGACTGGCTATGTCTATTTTAGTTACAGGAGGAGCCGGCTATATTGGAAGCCATACATGTGTAGAATTGCTCTCATCCGGCTATGAAGTGGTCGTTGTGGATAATC
>JALEPU010000006.1 GCA_022766905.1 Lachnospiraceae bacterium | reverse complement strand
GGATACAGACAGAGCCATTCTTTTTATAGACAAGACGGATTGCAATACAGGTATCCAGGTTTCCGGCAAAGTCCAGATACCCAATCGCTCCACCGTATATACCTCTTTTGCTGTGTTCCAGTTCTTCTATAATCTCACAGGCCCGAAATTTGGGTGCCCCGGATAAAGTACCTGCAGGAAGAATTGCATCCACTGCGTCCACTGCATCTTTATCTTCTCTCAGGTTTCCTGTTACTGTAGATCCCAAATGCATCACATGAGAAAACCGTTCTACTTCTAAATATTTTTCTACTGCAACACTTCCAATGGAACTGATTTTTCCGATATCATTTCTTCCCAGATCCACCAGCATATTATGTTCTGCCAGTTCTTTTTCATCCTGTAAAAGTCCCCGTTCCAGTTCCAGGTCTTGTACACGGTTCTTTCCTCTTGGCCTGGTTCCTGCAAGAGGAAAAGTACTTAGTTTTCTATTTTATAATCCTGAAGGATCTTTCTTAAAAATTCACCGGGATGAGAAACCTGCATGATCTTTTCCTCTTCTATCCCTTTTGTTTTTCTGATTTTTAAACATCCATCGGTACAGGTAATTTCCATCGCTGGATCATATCCTAAAAAAGAATATCTTCCCCAACTTTCCGTCTGACTTGCACTTTCCAGCAAGTAGCAATGTTTACTGGCTTTTCTAAGAATTCTCATTACCTCTACCGACGTATAACGATCTGCATACAATTCCCTGCAAAGAGGAATCCGTTGATACTTTCCCGTTGATGCAATTTCTTTCATTTTGTCTAGTGTTGGATACATAACATACAAACCTCCTATTGATGTCATCACTTTGCAGGAAGTGTTTTTGGCGGTCCATGAAAATCTTTTTTCTTTCATTGAGAAAATGAAATGTTTTCTGAACAAAGAAAAAAACGCCCGCCCTCAGCCGACTCTTAGAGTCTGCCAAGGACGAGCGTATAAAAATCCACCCGTGGTGCCACCTTGATTCACAGTATGACCTGTGCACTTTGCGGAATACCTGCATATTCCCGGCAACTGACGTATGCCCTACGTCGCAGAATACTAAGCATGATGCCTTTCACTGCGCCCTCCGCGGTCCATTTGGCAGTCTGCATCTCGACCCGGCTCTCACCCTCCCGGACTCTCTGTGCGCGCATGTACTGCTTTGATCTCCGCTTCAACGGTTTATCGTATTAAATTCTTTTCTTAGCCTACCACATTTTTTTCCCATGTCAACCATTCATTTTATAAAACATGATCGATTAATTCCTGATAGAAAACTGCATAATCGGTTCTTTTCTGCTTCATAAATTCAATGGCAGAAGAAGGATGACTGTTCAGGCTTCCGGTCAGAAGGTAAGGAATATCATAACCCCAAACTTCTTCTTCCTTCATCTTTAACATATGCTTCTCTATGAAATTCATAATTGCAATCTTGTTGTATCTTGGATTTTTTAAGAAGTTCAGCAAAAGTTCCATGAAACAGTTGCCGGCCCCTCTTCCCATTCCGCTTACGGTTGCATCCAGGAAGCTGACGCCTCTCGATAATGCTTCGATGGTGTTGGCAAATGCCAGCTGCTGGTTATTATGAGCATGAATTCCAATCTTTTTATCGTACTTCGCTGCAACGTTCAGGTATTTGTCACAGAGACGTTCAATCTGCTCCGGATAAAAAACTCCAAAACTATCTACCAGGTAAATCACATCTACGCTGGTCTGTGCAAGAAGTTCCAGTCCTTCTTCCAGATCATCATTGTTGACTTTGGAAACAGCCATAATATTTACGGTTGTTTCATAACCTTTCTTCTTTGCATCTTCCAGAATCTCAATTGCAGATGGAATTGCATTGATGTAAGTGGCTACACGAATCATATCGATGACGCTGTCTTTTCTTGGAAGAATATCTTTCTTAAAATCCGTTCTTCCTACATCTGCCATAACAGAAATCTTCAAATCTGTCTTATTATCTCCTACGATATTGCGAATATCTTTCTCATTACAGAATTTCCACTTGCCAAACTTGGACGGATCAAACATCTCAGCGGATGCCTTATACCCAAATTCCATATAGTCAACGCCTGCTTTTATATTAGCCAGATATAAATCTCTGACGAATTCATCTGAAAATGCAAAGTTATTCACTAATCCGCCGTCTCTTAATGTACAATCCAAAACTCTGACGTCCGGACGGACAGACATCAAAGTTCCTTGTCTGTTTCGACTCATTGTTCTTTCCTCCTGATATTTCATTTGACGATTCGACTCGGCTTTTTACGCTTTAAACCGTTAAATCGTTTATATCAGAATAAAACAATTTGCACATTTTGTCAAGAAAATATTTTATTCCTTTTTTTACCTGCCTGGCAGCCAACATGTCTCCTGTTTAATAGACATGTCTGGTATCAATTTCCTTCGGATAGTATCCGTTTTCTTCCAGTACCTTCATAATCTTTTCTTTGTGCTCATGCCCAAAGGTTTCCATCGTAATCGTAAGTCCAACTGCATGGTTTCTGTTGACACTGACAAACTGATTATGATCCAGCTTAATTACATTGCCCTGAGCTTCCGCCAGAATACCGGATACTTTACAAAGCTGTCCCGGAAGATCCGGAAGCTGTACAGCCACTGTAAAAATTCTTCCTCTTTCAATGAGACCATGCTGAACCATGGAAGCAAAGGTAATGACATCCATGTTGCCGCCGCTTAAAATGGATACGATTTTCTTTCCCTGCACATCCAGATGTTTCAAAGCCGCTACAGAAAGTAAACCGGAATTTTCTACCAGCATTTTATGGTTTTCCAGCATATCCAGGAAAGCTCCGATTAACTCATGGTCTTCTACGGTAATAATATCATCAATATTTGCTTTAATATACGGGAACAGTTTATCTCCCGGTGTTTTTACCGCCGTACCGTCTGCAATGGTATCAATGACGGGAAGCGTTGTAATTTTATCCAGGCGAAGAGATTCCTGCATACAATTGGCTCCTGCCGGCTCCACGCCCACTACTTTAATCTTTGGATTCAACAATTTACAAAGAGTGCTGACACCTGTTGCCAGACCACCGCCGCCAATGGGAACCAGAATATAATCGACAGTTGGCAGTTCTTTGATAATTTCCATTGCAATGGAACCCTGTCCGGTTGCTACATCCAGATCATTAAATGGATGAATAAAGGTTGCTCCTCTTTCCTTTGCCAGCTGGATCGCATAGTCAGCTGCTTCATCATAAACATTTCCCTGAAGAATCACCTCTGCACCCAAATCTCTGGTTCGGTTCACCTTCATCAATGGAGTTGTTGTCGGCATAACAATGGTTGCTTTTACTCCGTATACTCTTGCTGCATAGGCAACACCCTGGGCATGATTTCCGGCTGAAGCGGTTACCAGACCTTTTTCTCTTTCCTCTTCACTTAACGTGCTGATCTTATAATAAGCTCCACGAATTTTATATGCTCCGGTAAGCTGAAGGTTTTCCGGTTTAAAATAAATCTGATTTCCTGTCAGTTCAGAAAAATAGTCACTTTTTACTAATTTGGTCGGCAATACAACTTTTTGTACGGTTTCATAAGCTTCTTCGAATTTTTTTAATGTTAGCATGGTGTTTTATTCTCCTTTTTCAAACAGTGCATTGACAAACGCATCGGAATCAAATTTTTGTAAATCATCAATTTTCTCCCCGATTCCAATATATTTTACCGGAATACCCAGTTCGGCCTGAATGGCAATGGCAATTCCGCCTTTTGCTGTTCCATCCAGTTTCGTAAGAATAATACCGGAAATATCTGCTGCCTCTTTGAATTGTCTGGCCTGAACCAAAGCATTTTGTCCGGTGGTACCGTCTAAAACAATCAGAGTTTCCCGATATGCTTCCGGAAACTCTTTTTCAATGATTCGGTTGATTTTTGTAAGCTCATTCATAAGGTTCTTTTTGTTGTGAAGTCTGCCCGCAGTATCGCAAAGAA
>JALEPU010000168.1 GCA_022766905.1 Lachnospiraceae bacterium | reverse complement strand
CAGATTTCCTGACATGAGCCAGGTATACAGTAAACGTTTGCAGGAAGTTGTTCGAACAGCAGCAAAAGAATGTGGAATCAGTCTTCGGGAAGGTGTCTATGTACAGTTTACAGGCCCTAATTATGAAACACCGGCAGAAGTAAAACTGGCCAGATTATGGGGCGGAGATGCCATCGGAATGAGTACAGCCTGTGAAGCAATGGCAGCACGTCACATGGGAATTGAGGTTTGCGGAATTTCCTGTATCACGAATCTGTGTGCAGGTATGTCACAGGAGCCTCTGGATCATAAAGAAGTGCAGGAAACTGCAGACCGGGTAGCGAAATCTTTTAAAGAACTGATTACAAAAATTGTGTTTTACATGTAAGAAAAAGAAATGATGATTTGGAGGGAATTTGGATGAAAACATTTGCCTTAAAGGGAAATATCTGTTTTAGTGAAGATAAAGATACGCTGCGCATTTTTGAAAATAGTTTTGTTATTTGTAAAGACGGTATCTGTGCCGGCGTCTATGCAGAAATACCGGAAACATATCAAGGGATTCCCTGTGTTGATTACGGAGATAATCTGATTATTCCGGGACTGGTAGATCTGCATGTACATGCGCCCCAGTATTCTTTTCGGGGACTTGGCATGGATCTTGAATTGATTGACTGGCTGAATACCCATACATTTGTGGAAGAAGCAAAATATAAAGAAATCAGTTATGCCGAAAAAGCCTATGATATTTTTACGGAAGATCTGAAAAAAAGCGCAACCACCAGAGCCTGTATTTTTGGAACGATCCATAATGAGGCCACGTTGCTCCTGATGGAAAAACTGGAAAAATCAGGAACAAAAGCCTATGTAGGAAAGGTCAATATGGACCGAAACAGTCCGGAAAATCTATGTGAGAAAAATCCTGAGGAAGCAATACAGGATACGGAGGCATGGATACGGGCATGTGAAAAATTTGAACACGTAAAGCCAATCCTGACACCCCGTTTTATTCCATCCTGTACCGATGAATTGATGGAAAAGTTATCTGAAGTACAGAAAAAATATCAACTTCCGATGCAGTCGCATTTATCTGAAAATTATGGGGAAATTGCATGGGTGCAGGAATTGAGTCCGGATACTCATTTTTATGGGGAAGCCTATGATAAATTTGACCTTTTTGGCGGCAACTGCCCAACTATTATGGCTCATTGCGTCCATAGTGGAAAAGATGAGGTGGAACTGATGAAGAAAAATCAGGTTTTCATTGCCCATTGTCCGGAGTCCAATACTAATTTATCTTCCGGAATTGCGCCGGTTCGTATGTATCTGGATGAGGGAATGAAAATAGGTCTTGGAAGTGATGTGGCTGCAGGTTCGACATTATCTGTTTTTAAAGCTATGTCCATGGCAATTCAGTGTTCAAAACTTCGGTGGAGGCTGAAGGATCAGTCTCTTGCACCGCTTAATGTGAAAGAAGCTTTTTATCTGGGAACAAAAGGTGGCGGAGAATTTTTTGGAAAAGTAGGAAGCTTTGAAGAGGGATATGAATTTGATGCAGTAGTGCTTTCTGATCAATCATTAAAACACCCACAAAAACTCAGTGTGAAAAGCCGTCTGGAAAGAATGATTTATCTTGCGGAAGAGAAACATATCACTGCAAAATATGTTGGAGGCAGAAAGATTTTTGACTGTAAGAAATAAGTAAAGAGGTTTTGAAAAATAAGGATGGGAACAAGATGGAATCAAAGAAAAAACTGATCGAAATATTAAGTGGTCTGGAAAGAGAACAAAACAGTTATTTTCTGAAAATGTTTGCAAACATACCGGATGAAGCGATCAAGTATATGCACTATAAAAAAGTAAAAAAAAATGAAATGATTATTCAGGCAGGAGATGCTGCTGACACAGTATACATGATTCTGGCCGGAAAGGTGACAGGTGTAGACTATCAGTGGGAAGGGAATGTTTATGTTTTCATGGATTTTTATAGAATGGATGTAGTTGGAGATTTTGAAGTGTTTGCAGATATGGCCAGGTACAGCGCGTCCATTCGGGCGGCAGAAGACAGTGAGATGCTTTGCCTTCCTGCGGACTGTTATCTGAACTGGATGAAACAGGACAGCAATGCATTATTCCTGCGGACAAAGAAGCTGATGAAAACACTTCTTTCAGAAAAAATCGATGAAAGAAAAAATCTGTTCTTAAATTGTAAAGACCGTTTGATGCTATATCTTGTTCATTCCTATGAAGAAAATGGAAAAGGAAAAGAATCCTATAAAATTTCGAAAACCCAGGCAGAAGTGGCTGATAGTATTGGATTTAGTGTGCGAAATGTACAAAGATCTATTTTATCTTTGAAAGAGAACGGGGATATCGATGTAAAAAAAGGAAAAATTTATATTTCCAACAAACAGTATCTGCGACTTAAAAAGAATATTTCCAGCGGAAACAAAGAATAATAATCAAAATAAAGGCAGGATGTAGAGCAAAATGAAAAAATATAATCGAATTTTTACAATCGTGATGGATTCTCTTGGGGCAGGGGCGATGCCGGATGCAGCAGATTATGGGGATGCAGGGACAGATACCTTGGGACATATTTCTCAGAACGTGTCCCATCTGAACATTCCAAATCTTCAGAAACTTGGCCTTGCCAACCTGCACCCTTTGAAACAGGTAGAACCGGTAGAAAATCCAAAAGGATACTTTACGTATCTTTATGAAGCAAGTACAGGAAAGGATACCATGACAGGCCATTGGGAAATGATGGGACTTCACATTACAAAACCATTTAAAACGTTTACGGAAACCGGATTTCCGAAAGAGCTGTTGGAGGAACTGTCAAAGCGAACCGGACGTACCATTATTGGAAATAAAAGTTCCAGTGGTACGGAAATTCTGGATGAGCTTGCAGAAGAAGAAATTGCAACAGGTCATATGATTGTCTATACTTCTGCAGATTCTGTACTGCAGATTTGTGGAAACGAGGAAACATTCGGACTTGAGGAGTTATACCGCTGCTGTGAAATTGCAAGAGAGCTTACGATGAAAGATGAGTGGAAAGTAGGACGTGTGATTGCAAGGCCATATGTAGGTAGGAAAAAAGGAGAATTTGTAAGAACCAGCAATCGGCATGATTATGCGTTAAAGCCATATGGAAGAACGGCTCTGAATGTATTAAAAGATGCCGGATTTGATGTGATTTCAGTGGGAAAAATCTTTGATATTTTCGATGGAGAAGGGCTGACCGAGTCGAATAAATCAAAAAGCTCCGTTCATGGAATGGAACAGACCGTTGAAATTGCAAAAAGAGATTTCAACGGGCTCTGTTTTGTGAATCTGGTTGATTTTGATGCGTTGTGGGGACATAGGCGTGACGTCTCCGGATATGCACAGGAAATAGAAAAATTTGATCGAAATCTGGGAGCTTTTCTGGAGACAATGAAGGAAGATGATTTGCTGATAATTACTGCAGACCATGGGAATGACCCGACTCATGAGGGTACGGATCATACAAGAGAACGAGTTCCGTTTCTTGCCTATTCTCCATCGATGGAAGAAAATGGACGGCTGGAAAATGCAGACAGCTTTGCAGTCATTGGCGCAACAATTTTAGAAAACTTTGGACTTAAAATGCCGGAAGGAACTATAGGCAGTTCACTTCTTAGTCAATTAAAATAAAACCGGATATGGACGGAAAATGGGGTTGGAAACAACCCCATTTTCTCTAAATAATGATAGAAAGGAACCTTTAAAATGAATACTTCTTTACTAATTGAACTGATTGGTTATCTTGGTTCAACTTTGGTTGTTATTTCGATGTTGATGTCATCGGTCATAAAACTTCGCATTATTAATCTGATTGGCAGTGCAGTGTTTGCGGCATATGCTTTGATGATTCATTCTTATCCAACAGCCTGTATGAATCTGTTTTTAGTGGGAATTAATGGATATAATCTAATAAAACTATTAAAAAAAGATCAGCATTATACTTTGCTGGAAGGAAAAACAGAGGATGCTTTTATTGAGTACCTGTGGAATTCCTACAAAACGGACATTCTTACTTATTTTCCGGATGTTCAAAAAGATAATGCTGATAAAGTGTATTTTGTATGCTGCGATACAGTTCCGGCAGGTTTTCTTCTTGGAAAAGAGAGCGGAAATGGTGTTTTAGATGTTCTGGTGGATTATTCGACACCAACATATCGGGATTGCTCTGTAGGCAAATATTTATATTCGAAATTATGGGAAAGAGGAATCCGGACGCTTCGATGCAGCAAAGCTCAGTCGAAACAGCATATCGAATACCTGAAAAAAATGGGATTTGTGAAAGATGGTGAATGGTACAGAAAAGAGCTTAAAAAGGAAAAGAACAGGAAAATGAAATAGTGGATTTAGAAAGAGATAACGGTTTTGCGGATTCCTAAATGAGAGGAAAAAGTATATTTGATAAAAGAAACTCTTTTTCTTATACTACTGTATAGTTAATCGACGTCGATAAAAGATTATTAATTCACAAAGGAGAGAGAAAAATGTTTTCAAAGTTTCAGGACAAACTGATGCAGTTTTTAATGCCGATTGCAAACAAGATTGAACAGCAGAAACATCTTCAGGCAATTAAAGACGGTATGATTGGTATTATTCCAATTATCATCATCGGTTCATTTAGTTTAATTCCACTGGCAATCGCAAACTTGCTTGGAAGCGGTTCCGTATATGATTTTCTGACAGCACATATGGGCGTATTCACTTATGCATGTAAGTTTTCTACCGATATGCTGTCTATTTACGCAGCTATGTTCATTGCAAATGCTTTGGCAAAAAGCTATGGCATCCATGACAATCAGACTGCTCCGACAGCAATTTTAGTACATCTTATTTTATGTGGTCTTTCCATCGAAGGAGGAATCTCCATCGATTATCTTGGATCATCAGGATTATTTACCAGTATTATTTCCGCGATTCTAACAGTGGAAGTAACAAGGTTTATGAAGAAGAAAAAACTTTACATTCGCCTTCCGGAAAGTGTCCCGATGATGGTAGGAGAAAGCTTTGCATCCCTGCTTCCATTAGTTGTTAATGTTGTAATCGCAGTTGCAATTGCGAATATTTCTCTTGCAGTCAGCGGAGATGTACTCCCTGCATTTATTATGTCAATTCTTGCACCGGCAATTACCACAATGGATACTTTACCGGCATTACTGATTGTCGTATTCCTGACACAGTTCTTATGGTTTTTTGGCTTACATGGACCATCCATTACCTCTGCGGTATGGGCACCTTTTGCAATTGCATACGGCGCAGAAAACGTTGCAAACTTTGCAGCAGGAAAGCCGGTAGAACATATATTTACATTCGGCTTGTTCTATGCTATGCTCCAGGTAACCGGATCAGGCCTGACATTAGGTTTGGTTCTTATGATGATGAAAGCAAAGTCAGAATCCTTAAGGGCAATTGGTAAAGTAGCGATTATCCCATCTTTATTCGGTATCAATGAGCCTTTGATTTTTGGTGCACCAATTATTTTGAATCCATATATGTTTATTCCATTCGTATTTGGTCCGCTTATTACGACGGTAACTACGTATTTGTCAATGACTAGTGGCCTGATTGGAATGCCGATTGCAGAGCCTCCAGGATTCCTTCCTCCAGGTGTTGGAGCATTTTTGATGACATTGGATTGGAAAGCAGTAGCCTTAGTATTTGTAAATCTTCTGATTATGGCTTTGATTTACTATCCATTCTTTAAAGCAATGGATGCAGATGAACTGAAAAAAGAACAAAGCAACGTTGCTTAATTAACGGGTGATAAAAATGTTCACGAGAAGGCAATATAAAATACTTGAACTATTATTGAATAATGTGCAGGGAATAACCGGCGTGAAGATAGCAGAGTGTCTGAACGTGTCCTCTCGTACTGTTCGAAATGAAATCGGAGAGATGAACCGAATCTGGACGGAGGGAACCATTATTAAAGCTTCTAAACGAAAAGGCTATTTTATTGAAGAAGAAGATAGAAATACGGTTCGAAAGTTTCTGTTGGAAAACAATAATAAATATATGGATGAAACAGATACTTACCGGGGCTTTGTCATACTTGGGATGGCTCTGGAAAAGGGAACGGTGAATCTTTATGATATTTGTGACGAACTTTCCTTGTCTGAAACTGCAATCTACAAAGAAGTCGTAAAATTCCAGAAAGATTTGGATGCAACATATCAGAGTAAAATGCTGCATATGACTGCAGATACCATTTGGGTAGAAGAGGATGAAAAGGCAATCCGGCAGACTTTGTTCCGGATCATTAAAAATGAAACATCACAGGGAACGAAGACGTACCAATATTTATTGCAGGCATTTCTTTATCAGAGTTTCGATAAAAATGAATTTGACTGGATGGTGAAGCTGATAAAAGACTACTTTGATAGATGGCAGATACAGATATCAGATGCAAATCTTTACATGATTACGAGCGCAGTATATGTAACGATGGTTCGAAATTATCAGAATCATCTGTTACTGACTACTACGGAACATAAAAAAGAAGAACTGGGAGTATTAAGGTTTTTTGAATATTTAAAAGAGCAGGGATTTGAATTAAATGATGCTGACCTGGAAGTAATAGGGGAACTTCTTTACGGATTCCAGATGACATCAGAATTTAGTGATGAGGAAGCTGATGATGGACTGAGCAGCCTGATCTTAGAAGAATTCTGTGATGAAGTCATGGAAAAATATCAGCTGGATTTATGGCAGTCGAATGATTTTTATAATAATATGCTGACCCATATGAAATATATGCTTCGTCGAATGGAAACAGGATATACGGTAAAAAATCCAATGTTAAGTGATATAAAAAAACAGTATCCTCTGGCTTATGAAGTATCTATGCTTTTGGTGCCAATTATTTATCGGTATAAAAGCTGTTATATCCAGGATGATGAATTATGCTATATTTCCATTTTTGTAGAACACTTTCTGGAGAAAGTCAACCAGAAATTGAAAGCTGTTGTGATTGGCTCAACAAGATTCAGTGTAAATGCGGTTATTCATAACTGGCTGGAAAAGAATTTTCATAATCAGATTGAAGTGTCAGCGACTCTTCCAATGCATAAGCTGGGACAGTATCTGGAGGAAAATCAGGTTGATCTTATCATTTCGACGGTGGATTCGTTTTTCCACCCGGAAATCGAGACTTTTATGATAGAAGGCCTGCCGGATACTTATACACAGCGGACGCTGAATGCACTGATTTATAAAATTCGAAAAAATTATCGGTTCCGAAAACTGATCAAAGAAGTGTTTCATGAAAATACAATTCGGATTTATGACCGGAAAATGGAATTTGATCAGGTAATATGGGAACTGGCGGAAGCTTTGCACCGGGAAGGATATCTGGATGATACAAAAAGTTATGTAGAAGATGTTCTTCAAAGAGAAATCAATTATCCTACCTATGTAGGAGACTGGTTTATGATACCCCATCCACTGATGAACTTTGCAAAGAAAGATGCGATTGGAGTGGCTGTTCTGAAAAAGCCGATTCATGTCCATGGAAAAGAAATTCAACTGATTTTTCTTCTTGCCATGGAGCAAAAACAAAATGATCAGATTGGTATTTTGTTTCAGTTCTTCAAACATATGGCTATGGAAAAGACTTCCATAGGAATGCTGTCAGCGATAGAAACAGAGCAGGAATTTGTTGATGTCCTGATTCGGATTTCAGATTCTACTGACATATTTTAAAAAATAAATAAAAATTCACAATTATATACGAAAAAGGAGCAATAGGTATGAAAAAGAAATTTTCTGTTGTAATTGCTGGTGGAGGAAGTACATATACTCCCGAGATTATTTTGATGCTCTTGGACAATCTGGATCGATTACCGCTTCGTGCAATCAAATTATATGATAATGACGAAGAGCGTCAGAATAAGGTTGCAAAGGCATGTGAAATTATCGTTAAGGAAAAGGATCCTTCTATCGAATATCTAGCGACGACCAATCCTGAATTGGCGTATACGGATGTGGATTTTTGCCTCGCACATATTCGTGTGGGGAAACTGAAAATGAGGGAATTGGATGAGAAAATTCCAATGAAATATCAGGTAGTAGGTCAGGAAACCTGCGGACCTGGAGGAATTGCATATGGCATGCGGTCAATTGGCGGCGTACTGGAAAATATCGACTATATGGAAAAGTATTCTCCGAATTGCTGGATGTTAAATTACTCGAATCCGGCAGCCATTGTAGCAGAAGCATGCAGAAGACTCAGACCAAATTCCAGAGTGATCAATATTTGTGATATGCCGATTGGTATGGAACAAAGTATTGCAAAAATACTTGGTTTTAAAGACCGAAAAGAAATGGATGTCCGTTACTTTGGATTGAACCATTTTGGCTGGTGGACATCGATTAAAGATGCAGATGGAAATGAATATATAGATAAGTTGATTGAACATCAGCTTCAGTATGGAAACTGTCCGCTTGGATCCGATGAATCAGATTATACCGATAAGAGCTGGCAGGATACAGCCGAAAAAGTAAAAGATCTGGTAGCGGTAGATCCCACAATGGCACCAAGTTCTTATTTGCAGTATTATTTGTACCCGGATGATATGGTAGCACATACAGATCCGAATTACACGAGAGCCAATCAGGTAATGGATGGAAGAGAGAAACGTGTATTTGGAGAGTGTGCTAAAATCGAAGCAGCAGGTACGGCAAAAGATACGAAACTGGAAATTGGCATACATGCATTATTTATTGTCGATTTAGCTACAGCTCTTGCATTTAATACCCATGAGAGGATGCTTCTGATTGTGGAAAATAAAGGAGCAATTGAAAATTTCTCTTCCGATGCAATGGTAGAAATTCCTTGTATCGTTGGAAAAGACGGATATGAACCATTGAGCATTGGTAGAATTCCAACATTCCAAAAGGGGCTGATGGAAGAACAGGTAGCCGTAGAAAAATTAACAGTAGATGCATGGATAGAGGGAAGTTATCATAAATTGTGGCAGGCACTGACATTATCGAAAACAGTCCCAAGTGCCAAAATAGCCAAATTAATACTGGATGACTTAATTGTGGCTAATAAAGACTATTGGCCGGAATTAAAATAGGAAAATGGGAAGTGGCTTTTTATGAGCTGCGGAAAGGAGATAAAATGAAAATTTTATTATGTTGTAACGCTGGAATGTCCAGCTCAATTCTTGTAAAAAAAATCAAAGATGCGGCTGAAAAGAGGGGCATGGATTTAACAATTACTGCAGTAGCAAGTTCTGCTGTAAAAGAAGAAATCGGAAAATGGGATGTATGTCTTGTCGGACCGCAGCTCAGTTTTGCAGTAAACAATTTAAAAGCTCAGTTAAATATTCCGGTTGCAAGTGTAGAGCCTCGCATTTACGCATTAGCAGATGGAGATAAAGCACTTGATTTTGCAATCGGATTACTTGAAGGATAGGAATTAAAATGGTTAATATTGAAAAGATGGCAGAATGTGCAATGCTGATGATTTCATATGCAGGAATGGCAAAATCCTGCTATATGGAAGCATTGCAACTGACAAAACAGGGGAAATTTACAGAAGCGGATAAAAAAATAGAAGAAGGCGACAAAAATTTTACAGAAGCACATAATGGTCATCATGACCTGCTTCAGGTAGAAGTGACAACGGGAGAACCTCAGATCTGTCTTCTGATGACACATGCAGAAGATCAGCTTATGTCAACAGAAACAATAAAAACGATTATTTTAGAATTAATTGAAATTTATAAAGAAAGAAAGGTTGATTGAAATGGCAGCATTTAATATTTGGGCAGCATCAAAAACAAGAAATGGTTTTGCTACAGATGAGATTGTTTCCTGTCTGCAGAAATCCATTCGTAGAGCAATGGTAGAAGAAGCATGCCAGTACGCATATGAATTATATGTATCCGGTCCGGTTTATTTAGAAAAATTATGGAGAAGACTTCTTACAATCTCTGTAGAAGATATCGGATTTGGTAATCTGGATGCAGCGGTACAGGTTAATACAATGAATGAAATGAGAAAGAATTTCCCATACGATGATGGAGATCAGCCAATGTTCTTCATTCATGCAATCCGTATTCTTTGTTCCAGTGTAAAAGATCGTTCCAGCGATTACTTAAAGAATATTATCATCAAAGAGGCGGCTATGGGCAAATTGCCGGAAATCATGGATGTTGCTCTTGACAAACATACAGTAAGAGGTCAGGAAATGGGAAGAGGTTCCAAACATTTCTTCGAAGAAGCAACAAAAGTAATTCCTCAGTTAGAAATTGACAATGAT
>JALEPU010000153.1 GCA_022766905.1 Lachnospiraceae bacterium | reverse complement strand
CTTGACCATCTCGATTTCCTGGACTTTTAAAAGGGCATTCATCGCTGTCTTTTTCTGTTCAAAAATACCAAATACAGTTGGCCCGCTTCCACTCATAATCGAGTTCATCGCCCCCTGCTCCATCATTGTCTCTTTGATTTTGCTGATGATCGGATATCTCTTTTCTGTCACAGTCTCCAGTACATTGGATAATCGATCTGTAATCCCTTTTAAATCGCCCTGGTCAATGGCTCCCATCATTCCATCGATATCCGGATGGTAAGGAAGTTTATCAACTTCCAGATTCTCATAAACAAACCTGGTAGACACATTGATGCCCGGCTTTGCAATTAAAATATAGCAGGACGGAATCGGATTTAAAGGAGTAAGAATCTCCCCAATTCCTTCTGATAAAGCAGTTCCTCTCAGTACACAGTAAGGAACATCTGCTCCAAGGCGGGCACCCAGTTCCATCAGCTTTTCTTTGGTTAACTCCAGCCGGAAAAGCCGATTCATACCAACCAGGGCTGCTGCTGCATCTGTGCTGCCTCCTGCCATCCCTGCTGCCACAGGAATTTTCTTTTCCAGTTCTGCCTTTACACCCTGGGTGATGCCAAACTCTTCTTTCATCAGTTGAATGGCTTTATACACCAGGTTTTTATCATTATTTGGAAGATATCCCAGATTTGAATGTAACACAATCTCATCTTTGGATGTCTTCTTCATCGTCAGTTTATCATAAAGTTTAATACTTTGCATGATCATACGTACTTCATGATAACCATCTTCTCTTTTCCGAAGCACATCAAGCCCCAGATTAATCTTTGCATATGCTTTTAATCCAACCTGTCTCATTTCCTTTACCTCATGTATCTTGTATACACACTATTATAAACATTTTCATTCAAAATGCAAGTCAAATTCCCTTCCTGTCAAAGTATTTCCTTTACTTTTTTTACAATCAAAAGTCTCTGCCCTTCTTTTAACTCCCCGTCTTTCAGGTGATTCATTTTCTTTATTTCATCAATTGTAGAACAATAATTTTTTGCAATGTTCCACAAAGTATCTTCTTTTCCCACAATATATCCCGCAATTCCCGGAATATCCTTTCGTTTCTTATAATCATAAGGCTTTTCTTCTACGTCTGTAATGACTTTTCCTTCTTTCATGGAAAATGCAATCGTATTCAGGCTGATGACCGCTTTGATTTCCACCTCATCTCCGTCAATCATCATTCCATGAATCTGATCCAGCATTGCTTCCATTTCATAGTTATCTCCTGCTTTCAGATTCTTTGCTTCTACCAGATAAGAAAATGGAAGAACCTGGGTTATCCCATAAAGTGGATTCATATCGTCTCCGGTGATGGTCAAAAGATCGGCAAGAACCACTCCCTCCACATATATGCCGTCTTCCCGAAGTTCCATCTCATCTACTTTGACACTTCCATCCACATGGATCAGCTGCAGGATCCTGCCTTTTGCACCATCCATCCGAAATCGTTTTTGTACCTTTGTTTTTGCGTTATTTTTCACAATCAGATTTTCATAATAGAAGGGACTGTAAGATGGAATCAGCTCTTTTTGAGCACTATACAAGTCAGAAAGGAATTCTACGGATTCTTCCTGATATCCCTTCATATCCAGATCAAGAATTACTTCCAGCTCCAGAACCCGTTCTTCCCCATCGGAATCCGGCTTTACTTCAATCTGCCTGGAGCCAACCGAAATATGTATATTTCCTACCATTTCTTCTTTGCATTCTCCACACAAAAGCTCTGAAGAAAAAGGCAGTTCCCATTCCAGATACTGAACCGGGACATGCTCTTCTTCTCCCAGATACAGGAGGAAAATAAGCAAATCTCCCCGAATGTTTACCTTGCCGTCCATCAACCTGATATCCGGATTACGAAGCGACACCTGATCCCAGATCAGTTCCCGGATATTTGGCTTACTGGCAGCCAGCGTCATTTCCCCTTTAATCCGGTTGGTATCCCTCTTATGAAAAGCCAGCTGGGTAAGAGAAAGCTGATGATGCAGTTGCTGGATTCCTTCCTCTTTTTCTTCTACTGCCCCTTCCACCCTTCGAATTTCATTGACCGCAAGATGAAAAGTAATTAACGCCCGAATTCCTAATTTTCTGGAATTAATTAAAATAACATTCAAATCATCCAGTTCTGCCGTTACCTTGGTGGAATCCATCGGCTCCATCCCATCTACATTGATATATTCTTCCAGTTCAAACGGATAGGATAAAGAATTTAATAGCGGTCCGGATTCCCCGGTCAGATACAGCCCCCGGTAAAGAAGGGTCCCTTTGATCCGAATCTTGTCATTTAGTACTTCAATCTCTTCTAACCGAAGTTCTCCCCGATTCTGTACGATTTTTTCGATATCCGGCTTACTATCCGGCACATTCATATCTTTATCCAGCGTAATCTGAACATTTTTCATTGATTTCACTACACTGGTCTGTATTTCTTTTTTCAAAAGATCCATATCGATGCCTCCCCTGCCAATTTCCATCCGGTTATGATTTTCCTATTTCTGGCCATACACACAATTAAACTATAAGTTCGTGCACTTTTTCTTGTCATAAATAAATCTATGCCAGGTTTCAAAAAATATGTTTCTTTCATAAAAAGAATACCGTCTTATCTGTCTGCCTGCATCGAAGCACAATATAAGGATAAGTGGAAGGTTCTCCGACCTGCCTGTTTTTTGCATAAGAAATACTAATCAGTGTAGTATCCGCATAGATTCCTTTCTCCGTCTCATAAAGTTCTCGTACTGCAGCAACATACTCTCCCCGGGGCTGCTCCCCATATCCCACCACAATATATAAATGAGCAGAATTTCGAAAAGTAAGCTGGAAAGGACTTTCTTTTTTCTCATCAATCAGTTTTTTTAATTCGTCCGGTAGTTTCTCTTCTTCACAGATTTCAAAATCCAGTTCTTTCTTTCCCTCTTCTTTTTCCTGCGTACAGGCGGAAACAATCGTTCCAATGGTAAACAGGATAACGAAAAAGCAAATCTTTCGTATCGGATTTCTGTTCCACTTTCCCATTGATCTTTCTTCTTTTTCTTATATTTTATTCTCTCTGCTCTAAATTCTATTCCCGTCGTTTTTATTTCGCTTCTTTTATTTTAGTATAGTGAATTTGAAAAGAAATTTGAAAAGAAAATACAATGGTCCGAAAAGGGAAATATTTCGCCACAAGAATACATCTCCTTTGCTTTTTACAAAAAAAGAGCGAAAAACTCTTTTTAAAGCTTTTCACTCTTTCTTTTTCATAAATAATATGTGAAATATATGGAATCCGAATTCCTTACATCATCTTATCAAGCATTTCATCGATGCAGACTGCAAAATCTGCTGCTTTCTTGTCAGCATCTTCCATAGAAGTACCTTTTACGCCGTAATAGAATTTGATCTTAGGCTCTGTTCCGGATGGACGTACGCATAACCATGCATCGTCTTCCAAATCATAATAAAGAACGTTGGAGCTTGGGAGTCCTGTTGGTTTTACTTCGCCTGTAGCCAAATCTTTGATGGTATCTGCTTTGTAATCTCTTGCAGACAATACTTTGTAACCGGCAATCTCGGTTGGAGGGTCATTACGAAGCTGTTCCAGAATGGAAGCAATCTTTTCCAGACCTTCTTTTCCTGCCAGGGTAATGGATTTAATGCTGTCTTTGTAATAGCCGTATTTTTCATACATGTCAATCATAGCATCCCATAAGGTCTTACCCTGTTCTTTGTAGAATGCTGCTGCTTCACAAAGGGCCATCGTTGCAACGATTGCGTCTTTGTCTCTTGCATGAGTTCCGATCAGACATCCGTAGCTTTCTTCAAATCCAAAGAGGTAGGTTCCCTTACCGCTATGTTCAAATCCGAGAATCTGCTGTCCTATGTACTTAAATCCTGTTAATACTTCAATAAACCTGATGCCGTAGCTCTTTGCAATTGCTGCTGCCATATTGGTAGATACGATTGTGGAGATTAATGCTCCGTCTTCCGGAAGCTTGCCATCTCTAGCCTGAATCTGTCCAATTGTATAGTCAGCTAACAAACATCCTGACATATTACCGGTCAGAACCTGATATTCACCATTGGAATCCTTAACATAAACACCAAGACGGTCTGCATCCGGGTCAGTTGCCAGAACAAGATCCGCATCTTTTTCTTTTGCCAGCTTAAGAGCCAGTTCAAAAGCTTCCTCTGACTCTGGGTTTGGATAGCTTACAGTTGGGAATTCGCCATCCGGAAGTTCCTGTTCCGGAACAACATATACATTCTCAAATCCCAATTCCTTTAATACTCTTCTTGCAGGAATATTACCGGTACCATGAAGCGGTGTATATACGATCTTTAAGTCTTTTCCAACTCTGTCAATGGAGTCCTGATGTTTTACCTGTTTCATCAGTGCTTTGATATACTTATCATCTACATTCTCTCCGATTACTTCATAAAGACCGGATGCAAGTGCATCTTCTTCAGACATGGTCTTTACGGTAGATAAATCTGTAATCGCCAGAACTTCTTCTGTTACCCCTTTATCGTGTGGTGGAGTAAACTGTGCACCGTCTTCCCAGTAAACCTTATATCCGTTGTAATCCGGTGGGTTGTGGCTGGCTGTAATGTTGATACCTGCAATACATCCCAGTTCACGAACTGCAAATGATAATTCCGGTGTAGGTCTTAATGAATCAAAACGATATGCTTTAATGCCGTTGGCTGCCAGACATAAAGCTGCTTCCAGAGAGAATTCCGGTGACATTCTTCTGGAATCAAATGCGATTACAACACCCTTGCTTTCTCCGCCCTGTTTTTTAATGTAATTTGCAAGTCCCTGTGTTGCTCTTCTTACTACATAAATATTCATCCGGTTAATTCCGGCTCCGATAATGCCTCGAAGACCTGCGGTTCCGAATTCCAGATCCTTATAGAATCTCTCCTGAATCTCCTTGTCGTCATCCTTAATTGCAAGAAGCTCTGCCTTTGTCTCCTCATCGAAATAAGGGTTGGAAATCCACTCGTTGTAAACGTCCATGTAGCTCATACTTCATCCTCCTAAATTATTTATCTCGTTAGTGCTTTTATTATACTCCATTTATGGTAAAAAATAAAGTTATTCTTCCTTTTCCAGCCCATATTTTTTTGAAAAAATCTCGAGGAATTCTCTCCTTTTTTCATTTTGCCCGATGGTTTTTTGCAGTTTTTCCAGATTTTTCGGCGGCATAAAACATTTTTTACTATTATAATATTGATTGGAAATTTTCCAGAACTTCTCGGGAAAAGAAAATAAAATAAAAAGCAATCTGTAGTCTTCTTCCGAAAAAGAAAGAATGTGATCGTAAGCCTTTATTCCGCTTTCCAGGCAGGAAAGTTCATACTGATTTTTTTCCATGGCTTTGCGCATCAAATTATAAAAGTCCAGAATTTGCTGATTGTAATGAAATTGTCCCAGGTTCATGAGAAAAACCTGTTCTCCATGAATCAGCACATTATGCTGATGATAGGAACCATGACAAATCCCGTATCCCCGTTTCCAGAAATCATCTTTTTGTTTTGATGCAAGTAAAAGAGCCTGTTCCCCATCCCCATAAAAGCTTTCATAACAGGAAGTAAAAGTAAGTTCAAAGGCGGTTCTTCGTCCGCTTTTTTTTATGTAATTGCGAATCCGTTTTAATTCCCTGTTTTTTTGAAACAGCATCTGTCTGACGGATGGGGTTTCCCTGTTTTCCACCTGAATCTCTTCCAGGTTTCTGCATATTTTGTGGAAGACAGCCAGATTTTCACAGGCTTTTTTCACATCCTCTTCCTCTTTCAGGTTACATTCCTTCCCTTCAAAAGAATGTTTCATAATAAAAGGTGTCCGATACTTATCATAGGAAATCAATCCGCCTTCCCGGTTGGGCATGATTTCATCCAGCTCCAAAAAGCCGGCTCCCATCAGCTTTTTTTGCAGCTCATATTCGCAGGCCAGCCGCAGGGGAGAACCGTTATAAGGGGTAATTGTCATAAGCCCCTGATCTGTCACGATTTTGTAACATCCCCGGCTCCTGTAACTGCTTTCCACTATCACATCATATTGATCTGCTACTTCTTTATGTTTTTCATTCAAAAGAAAACCTCCCCTGCATAAGATTTGGTCCATTTTCTATCTTATGTCGGGGAGGTTTTTGTTATGTCAGCTTCTTTTCTCCAAAAACCTTTTTATTTATCCTGCATAAAACCTGACATCATACAGCTTCCCGCTGCGCCAAGTTTCATCATTAAATTCAAATTACTTTCTTTCATTCCGCCAATTGCATAAACCGGAATGGAAACTGCTTTGCATACTTCCTGTAAAAATGAAATCCCTCTTCCCGGAAGTCCTTTCTTGCAATCTGTTGCAAAAACATGTCCTGCTGTCACGTAGGAAGCTCCAAGCTGCTGTGCTTCTAAAGCCTCTGTCACAGAGTGAACGGAAGTTCCAATACCGGAAAATTCTTTTTCTTCCGGGTGTTCCAATCGATACCTGCGAAGCATGGGAAGGGGAAAATGAATCCTTTCTATCCCTGCATGTCTGGCTGCATGATAAAAACTGTGAGCATAAAGAGGCACTTTTCCTTCACAGATTTGTTTGCAGGCGAAAAGCATTTTTTCATATTCTTCTTCCGGCAGATCTTTTTCCCTTAAAATAATGGCTTTTGGTTTTTTCTGAACAATTTTTTCAATTCTTTCATAAAAATCTTCTTCGCATAAATGGCGGTTGGTCACACAGATCATGTGCTCATAGGAAAATGATTCGATCATAGATCCTGTCCTTTCTAGACTCTGATATAGTTGGTATACACAGGCTGCATTCCATGATCAAGGATTGCCTGATGAACTTCCTGTACATTTCTTGGATCAGAAATCTCGAACTGTTCGTCGCCCTTTTTCTCCTCGTCATGTCCTCCCACACTGACTTTTACACCGGCAGAAATCTTCGTTGCACAAAGGGAAATAACATGATCCCGAAAACCTGCTCTTTCTCTTGTGGAAATGGTAATTCCTGCGTATGGCATCAAAAGCCGGTAGGAAAGCATAACCTGAAGAAGCTGAGTCTCGTGAACATCTTTCGGATTTTCCTCTGCGTTATTGATATATGGTCTTAAACGTGGAGTAGAAAAAGAAATCTCCGCATGAGGATATTTTTGTTGTACAAAGTACGCATGAAGACCGGTTGCATAAGCATCCTTCCGAAAATCATCCAGACCTAAAAGGGCACCAAAGGCAAC
>JALEPU010000147.1 GCA_022766905.1 Lachnospiraceae bacterium | reverse complement strand
GAAGATTATCTGGATTCTTTTTCCGGAATTGTCATTATGGTTTCCCACGATCGATATTTTCTGGATAATATGGCAGACAGAATTTTTGCTTTTGAAGGAAATGGAAGATTAAAACAATATGAGGGAGGATATACGGATTATCTGGAAGCCAAAAAATGGATGGAAGCAAAAGAGGAAGCGGTTGAGTCAAAGAAAACCGGAATGAAAAAAGGAAAGGAAGAAAAACCAAATAAGAAAAACTGGAAAAAGAAGCCGGATAAACTGCGATTTACATATATGGAGCAAAAAGAGTTCGAAACCATTGATGATGAAATTGCTTCGCTGGAAGAAATAATTCAGAGTATAGAAAGTGAAATGGAAACCTATTCCAGTCAGTACACCAAATTATCGGAGCTGACAAAAGAAAAAGAGGAAGCGGAAGAAAAGCTGGAAGAAAAAATGGATCGGTGGGTTTATTTAAATGATCTGGCAGAAAAAATTGAAAAACAAAATCAAAAATAGAAATAGAAGTCTCCAAGTCTCTTGACAGAGGCTTCTTTTTTTTATATAGTTTTAATATACCCATAGGGGTATAGGTATATCAGGTGGGAGATGACTCCCGCGTCAAGACTCGCGAACAAGTCTTGAATAATAATAGAAAGAAGTGATACTATGATAGAATGGTGGAAAGAAGAAGAATATCGGACCGTTGCTTTCCTTCTTCTTGGGGGAATATCCCTGTTGCTTAGTTTGTTTCAATGGAAGATTGGCTCTTTGGATCCAGCCTGGGTTGCTGTTATTTTATGTGGACTCCCGATTATCCGGGAAGCGGCAGAAGGTATGATTACAGCTTTTGACATAAAAGCAGATCTTCTGGTCGCAATGGCACTCATTGCCTCTGTCTTCATCGGAGAGATTTTTGCAGCCGGAGAAGTGGCTTTTATTATGATGCTGGGCTCTTTACTGGAGGAAAGAACAGTAGAAAAAGCAAGGCAGGGTCTTGAGAATCTTGTTCAGAGCAGTCCGCAAAAGGCAAGGCTTGTCATCGGAGAGAAAGAATCCATTGTTGATGCAGGCGCCGTCAAAGAAGGCAATATTATCCGGGTACTTCCCGGTGAGATCATACCGGCAGATGGCATTATTATCTCCGGGCAGACATCCGTAGATCAGTCTGTTATGACAGGAGAACCAATCCCTGTCGATAAAGAAGAAGGAGATTTTCTTTATAGCGGAACTTTGAATCAGATGGGCAGTTTTACGATGAAAGCGACTCAGTCAGGAAAAAATAGTTCTCTTCAAAAGATGATTCGCCTGGTAGAAGAAGCCGATGCCAGCAAGGCGAAGATTGTAGGAATTGCGGACAAAATGGCTACATGGATTGTTTTGATTGCACTTTTGGCAGCAGTCTTTACCTATCTGATAACGGGACAGATCATTCGTTCTGTGACGATTCTTGTTGTATTTTGCCCCTGTGCTCTGGTTTTGGCCACACCTACAGCGATTATGGCAGCCATTGGAAACAGTACGAAAAGAGGAATTTTAATTCGACGGGGAGATGCTCTGGAACGAATGAGTGAGATAGATACGATTGTATTTGATAAAACAGGAACATTGACTTATGGAAAACCATCTTTCGTACATTCTGAAATAAATAGCGGGGTGGAAGAAGAGGATTTTTATCACCTGATTTATTCTTTGGAGCTTTGTTCCGAACATCCGCTTGCCAAAGCCCTGACCAGTCAGCTACATTGTGAGAATCCATGTCCGGTGGAGAATTTTCAAATGTTTGGAGGAAAAGGAGTCGAAGGAAAGATTCAAAACCGGATGATAAGAATTGGAAACCGGGAATTTGTGACACAGGAAGTCGATAAGATTCCTCAAAATATGGAAGAAGTAGCACGAAACTGGGAGGAAGAGGGAGCAACTCTTTTATTTGTTCGTCTGGATCAGGAAATTGCTGGTTTCCTTGTGATGGAAGATCGAATTCGATCTGATGCAAAAGAAGCGGTGAATCAATTAAAAGCGTTAGGTATTTCCTGTGTAATGTTAACCGGTGATCAGGAAAAAGCTGCCTGTCATATTGGAGAAGAAGCAGGCCTTAATCAGGTTGTGTCCGGCTGTCTTCCAAAAGATAAGATGGACTGGATTAAAGGGGAGCAAAGCAAAGGTCATAAAGTAGCTATGATTGGAGACGGTGTCAATGATGCCCCATCTTTAAAGCAAGCAGATGCCGGTATTGCTATGGGAGAGATTGGAAGTGACATTGCAGTAGAAGCGGCTGATGCAGCTTTAGTAAGAGATGATTTACTCGCCCTTCCTCATTTGTTCGGGCTTTCCAGAAAAACAAAAAAGACGATACAGATTAATATTTCCATTTCTTTGATCTTAAATGGAATTGCCATTGTTCTTGCCATGACCGGAATTTTAAATCCGGTGATTGGAGCATTGGTTCATAATACCGGATCGGTAGCTGTCATCATTCATTCTGCTTTACTGCTTCGCTGGGCAAAAAAGGAGAAAGAAGAAAATCTGGAACTTTTTTTTACTCCTAAATTGTAAAAAATGACAAAAAGAAGCCTTTCTTTCTATGGTTTCCTATGCTATACTTACTATAATACAGGTGTATTGGAGGTTCCGTTATGATCAAAGGATTTGATGGGAAGATAATAGAGATTGAGAAAAAAGGCCTTTTTTATCCGGTAAATATGGAATTATGTGAAGAAGAAGGTCGAAACTTTTTACATATTGGAGTGAAGTCTTATTTTGCCTGTGCTTTTGAGGAGAATCAAGTTTCGATTGAACAGTGGAGAGAATGCATTCTGGAAGGTTTTCGGGAATGGGCAGGAGAATATACAGTATTTGGCGGACAGCAGCTTACGGTTACGGTAAAGACCGAGGAAGCGGCTTCTCCATCCGTTGATACAGTTCCGATTCTTTGCCTTTCTGAAACAAAAGCAAAAGAATTTATCGGTCAATATGTGGAACAGAATCAGCAATCTTCTATTGAGCAAGCGTTGCTTCAGCAGCGTTCTTTCTCTACGACGATGATTGAAGGAGTGGTATCCTGGAATTCCATTCTTCCACGCTATATCGTTTTAATGCCATCTGCTTTTACAGACAGTTATACGTTAAAGAGAACTGCGAAACATGAATTTGGTCATATTCTTGGTCTTGGAGACAGTTATAAAGATGAAAGCCTTGGTTATCAAGGCGTAGGAATGTATCATGATATTCTGCCTTATTATTCCGAAAAGAAAGGATTTGATATGGTCATGGATAACTGTGGACCGGTTCGGAATAATGACATAGAGATGGTGATTCTTGCATTTTTCACAAACCGCTTTCAGAATTATCAGAGTGTGCAGAATGCGAATGCGATTAGCTTTGCTCTGGGAAGAGGAAATTAACAAAATCCATGGTTTTTATACAATATAATATGTATGATTTGACTAAAACCCAATGAGTTTTCATTGGGTTTTTTTAATTATGTACAATAATATATGACAAAAACTTATTTTTTTTTACAATAAATACAAGAAAAAATTGATTATTTTAATAATAAATTATATAATTAATTTACAACTTAAAAGGAGGTAGGATATGTTTTTTAGTGTAGTGAATCAGAATTATTTGCTTGGTTTGGTATCAAAAGTGAATGGTTTTATGTGGGATTTTTTGCTTTTGATACTGCTGTGTGGAACAGGTGTCTACTATTCTTTTCGAACCGGCTTTATTCAGGTGAGAAAGTTTAAAGAGGCATTCAAAGCAACCTTTGGAGGAATTTCACTAAAAGGAGAGAAGGCAGGAAAGGACGGAATGTCTTCTTTTCAATCACTTGCAACTTCTTTGGCGGCCCAGGTGGGGACAGGGAATTTAGCTGGAGCAGCCACAGCCATTGCCACCGGAGGTCCTGGAGCTATTTTCTGG
>JALEPU010000128.1 GCA_022766905.1 Lachnospiraceae bacterium | reverse complement strand
CGGCTTTTTTCTTCTTCTGCCGCTACCACCTTCCTTTTGGACCTTTTTCGGGAATATGGACCTGATTCATTCATTGGCATCATGGCATCTATCATTTTGTCCTGTACAGAAGCCGCTTTTTATACAATGAGTATTTATTTTCTTTCTATCGGAATAAAAAAGACCCGCTGGACTCTTCCAGGAGCTCTGTTTGCTTCCTTCGTTGGGATTCTTGTAAGCATTTTTCTTACCAATCTTCTTTTTTCTTAAGTCCGGTTCATGATTTTACAAAAGAAAATGGCTGCCAGGCTGCTTGCAGCCGTTGCCAAAATAGCCGGTCCTAAAATAATCGAAGGGTTGACACTTCCGTATTGGCTTCTGTATGCAATCAGATTGACCGGTATCAGCTGTAAAGAAGAGATATTCAGGACCAGAAAGGTACACATTTCATTGCTTGCTGTTCCATCCGAAACTGCATTTTGATTGCCCTGTTTTTTTCTCTCCCCTTCCAGTTTTTTCAGTTCCTCCATTGCCAACAGCCCGGCAGGAGTTGCAGCCCATCCAAGCCCCAGAATATTGGCAGCACAATTTGCACCTATATACTCTCTGGCTTTACAGTCTTTCGGAAGATTGGGAAAAAGCCAGGATAAAAATGGATCGATTTTTTTAGAAAAATCAGACAGGACTCCGGATTCCACTCCTATTTCCATAATTCCTGACCATAAACCAACTACGGCTGCCATAATCACACATAAATTGACCGCCTCTTTGGCTCCATCCATCAATGCCTCAGTCATGCCTGATAGATTTCCAAAAAAAGAAGACAAAAAAATACCGGAAAGCAACAGAAAACTCCAGATAAAATTCATCATTTTTTTCATCCTTTTCAATAAAAATTCAGTAAAACATATACAAAAAAGGGATAAAATATACCTCTTCTTTTTTCCATAATAGATTTCAAATCCATTGAATTGAAAACGATTTTTCCCAAAAATATTGACATAATTTTGCACCTATGGTATTCTACTTGTGAGCAAATAATACTGTTAGCAGTAATTGTGTTAGGAGGTAGATCCATGAAAAGTACAGGTATCGTAAGGAAGTTGGATGAATTGGGCAGAATCACACTCCCTATCGAGCTTCGTAGAAATCTCGATGTGAATGAACGGGATCCATTGGAAATTTTTGTAGATGATGATAAGATTATTTTGAAAAAATATGATCCTAGCGATATTTTCACAGGAGAAATGGATGATTTAGTTGAGTACCGCGGTAAGAAGGTATCCAAAAAGTCTATTCTTGAACTGGCAAGAATCGCAGGATTGAATATTTCAGAGTAATCTGGCAGTAACAATACAAATATATGGGATACATATAATATGCGAATTTATCATTGTCATGAATAAAAGGGTTATCAGCTTGTAATGATAACCCCTTTTTTCTGCCTTTTTATCTCGTCGGAGAAGAACAAGAACGTCGTGGCGTTCTTTAATCTTCCAAAAGTGCCTGATACACATCTCGTTTGCTGATTCCCCGATCTTTTGCTACCTGTTTCATTGCCTGTTTTTTATCCATTCCACCAGCCAGATATTGTTCCATATGTTCCTGAATCGTATATTTTGCAAATTCTTCCTGACTTTCTTTTTCCAATTCCTTGAAGCTCTTCCCTTCGATCAGCAAAACATATTCCCCTCTTGGCTCTTCCGTCTCATAGAAAGCTTTTGCCTCCTCTATGGTAGTCAGAAAAGCTTTTTCATGTTTTTTCGTCAACTCTTTACATATAGTCAGTTTTCGGTTTCCCAATACTTCATAAAGTTCTCCCAAAGTTTTAAGTAAACGATGAGGCGCTTCATACAAAATAATCGTTCTGGTTTCATTTTCCAGTGATGATAGAATCTTTTTTCTTTCTTTTTTATCTGCCGGTAAAAAAGCTTCAAAGGCAAATCTTCTCGTAGACTGTCCTGATATGGTAAGGGCAGTAATGGCTGCACAGGCTCCCGGCAGTGAAGTCACTGTAATTCCCGCTTCATGACACTGGCGTACCAATTCTTCTCCCGGATCTGAAATTCCAGGTGTTCCGGCGTCAGTTATCAACGCAATATTCATTCCCTGCTGCATTTTATCCACAAGATACCGGGCTTTGTCCACTTTATTGTACTCATGATAGCTTGTCATCTTTGTTTTTATTTCAAAATGATTCATCAGCTTCATACTGTTTCTTGTGTCTTCCGCTGCAATCAGGTCAACTTCCTTTAAAATCCGAATGACACGAAAGGTCATATCTTCCAGATTTCCAATGGGGGTCGCACATAAGTATAATTGTCCTGCCATTTTTATTCCCCTTTTTTCTTCTTTTTCTCATAACCGTAAATCTCATAGATTTCATCTGTATAGACACCCGGCTCTTCATATACAATAAGCGGGGGCTCAACCTGAACCCGGGATTTTGCCCCTTTGATCGATTCAATCAACATAATATTCGGTTCTTTCTCCCGATAAGGATATACAAAACGAATTCTTTTCGGTTCCAATCCATATTCCACCAGTAAATGGATAATCTCTGCCATTCGATAGGTCCGATGAACCAGATAAAATCGTCCTTTATTTTTCAATACTCTTTTTGTCTCCCGAAGAAGATCTTCCAGATTACATAGAATTTCATGGCGGGCAATGGCTTTTTTCTGATCCGGATTCTGATATCCATGTTCACTAACCATATAAGGCGGATTTGAAACAACCACATCAAAGCTTTCTCTTCCAAAGAGAGATGAAGCCTCCTTTATATCGCCGCAGACAATTGAAATTCTATCCTCCTGACCATTTAAAGCTACGCTTCTTCCTGCCATAGATGCAAACTCTTCCTGGATTTCAAGTCCGGTAAAATATCCGCCTTCCGTTCTGGCCTCCATCAGGATGGGTAAAATTCCTGTCCCACAGCCCATATCCAAAACCTTATCCTGTTTTCCAATTCTGGCATAAGCAGATAACAAAACTGCATCCATTCCAAAACAAAAACCATCACTTTTTTGAATAATCCGGTATCCTTTTTGATGAAGCTCATCAATCCTTTCTCCAGGCAAAAGCTGTTCCATCATATTAACTTTGATTTTCCTTCCTTTTTCTCCAGTTCTTCCAACGCCTTCAATTCATCGTCCATCTGAAGCTTCTCTTTCTTTCTTCTCGGCTTAAAGATCAGATCATCTACCAGATATTCCTGAATTTCTTTCTCATCTTTTTCATTGGTAACAATGACTTTTACTTTCTGTCTCAAAACACTGACACTTTGAACGGTTCCTTTTTGTCCTTCCGGAGTTTTTACCAGATCCCCGACAGAGGGCAGTTTACCATTGAGATACTCGTAAGTTTCCTGCTCATTTTTCAGGCAGCACATTAATCTTCCGCATACGCCGGAAATCTTGGTCGGATTCAGAGAAAGATTCTGTTCTTTTGCCATTTTGATGGAAACCGGAACAAATTCTGATAAATAAGAGTGGCAGCAAAGGCTTCTTCCACAGATTCCCACTCCTCCTAAAATCTTTGTTTCATCCCTTACTCCAATCTGCCTAAGCTCAATTCTTGTCTTAAAAACAGATGCCAGATCCTTTACCAGTTCACGAAAATCAACTCTTCCTTCTGCTGTGAAATAAAATAAAAGTTTATTATTGTCAAATGTGTATTCACAATCGATTAATTTCATTTTCAGACCATGTTTAGGAATCTTTGACAGGCAGATATCAAAAGCTTCTTTGCTTTTCTTTTTATTATTTTCCTGAGTCTTGATATCTTCTTTTGTCGCAATCCTTATGACAGGCTTTAACGTAGAGATAATCTTTTCTTCTCCGATCTGTCTCTTTCCCAGCACAACAGTACCGAATTCTACGCCTCTGGCTGTTTCTACGATTACATTCTGTCCAACCTCTATTTCAAATTCTCCCGGAGAAAAGAAATAGATCTTTCCATTCGGACGGAATCTTACTCCTATTACATCTACCATACAATGTTCTCCTTTATTGTCAGTAACAAAAGCTCCAATGCCACATCAAAATTTACATTGGCTCTCAGACGAATTTTTACTTTGTCAAAAGCATATAAAATATTTTGCAGGCCTTCATAAGACATATGAATCGCCATCTTCATCAAAATATTATAATTTTCTTTAAATACAATACGATCTGCATTTCCTGTTGTCTTAAGAATCAGTACATCATGATACCAGATCATCATCATATCCAGAAATTCCAGAATTTCTTCTTTATATTTGCTGATTTCTTTAATAAAACAGATTACCTCGTAAATCTCCATTTCCTGGATATAAGCAAGCAGATGAACACATTCCTTTTTCATTTCTGTCATCTGTTCACAGGTAGCAAGAGCCATGGCTTTTCCAAGATTACCCATGGAATATCCGGCACAAAATTCTGCCTCTTCTTTTGAAATGCCGGTATGTGCAAGGATATAATCTTTAATTTTTTCTTCTTCTACCGGCTTTAAGGTAAGTGTTATACATCTGGATAAAATAGTCGGAAGAAATGAACCGGTCTGTCCCGCTAAAAGCAGAATCACCGCATAGGCTGGTGGTTCTTCAATTGTTTTTAAAAGGGCATTCTGTGCCTGTTCATTCATTTTGTCCGCTTCATCCACAATATATACTTTATAGGCTCCGCTATAAGGTTTGATTCCAATATCTCCATTAATCTGACTGCGGATATCATCTACGGAAATCGTATTGGGTTTTTCATGAGTGACCCAAATAATATCCGGATGATTGCCTGATTCTGCCATCATACAACTGTGACACGTTCCACAGCTTTCTCCTTCCCCTGTTTCACACTCTAAAGCAGCTGCAAATGCCCTTGCCAGCATTTTCTTGCCGCTTCCTGTTTCTCCCTCTAAGATATAAGCATGGGAAACCTGTCCTGTATGAATTGCTGTTTGAAAATGATTGATAATTTTCTCATGTCCGATAATATCTTTAAACTGTGACATAACGTTCCCTTCTTTTATGATTCTAGTATACAAAGCTGATGTTTCGATAAACCTTTTATCTCCATATTATTATATAGGTATTCTTGTATTTTTTCCAGCACTTTAGCATTAATTTTTTCCCCTGGGACCAAAATAGGACTTCCCGGTGGATAAAGATAGACATAATCTCCGGCAATCTGCCCTTCTGCCCGATCAAAATCAATCCATTTTTTCTTTTGATTCACTGCAATATGAGGAATCAGAACCTGTTCACAAGAAACCGGTTCTATGTAAATCTCCTGTTTTTCTTTCGGTTCCATCCTTTTGTCAATCCGACATAATGCATCATCCAGTCTTTGAAATCCTTCTTTTGTGTCCAGATAAGAAGTCATGGCAATGAAATAACTTTTTTCACTCATTTCCATCTGAAGATAATAGGAAAAAAGCAGTTTTTCAGAAAGCTCTTTTCCTGTCAGATTTCCATCTTTTGTGGAAATGACAAGCTTTCCTTTATCATAATCATAAACATGACTATTTTTAAAATCTTCTTTTTTTACCAGATGAAGATTTTTCAACTCATTTACCCATTTGGCCCGATATACTTCCAGCATAGTTTCATACTCTCTCCATAACTGCTGTTCTATTCTTCCATGAGCAATTCCATATTCCATAGAAGCCAGTAGAACATAGGAAGGGCTGGTTGTCTGGAACATCGATTGATATTTTCTGACCCTTTCTTCTTCCACTCTGTCGGAACATAGATGAAGCAACGCCCCCTGATTAGGAACTGCCAGTGTTTTATGAAGACTTTGTATGACAAGGTCTGCCCCTTTTCTCACTGCACTTTCCGGGAAATAATCAGAAAATGGAAAATGTGCTCCATGGGCTTCATCCACCAGAAGAAGGACTCCTTTTTTCCGGCAAATCTGACTGATTGCTTTTATATCGGAAACAACTCCTTCATAAGTAGGAGACGTAAGAAATACTCCTTTTATATCTCCTGTTTCATCTAAGAGTTTTTCTACTTTTTCCGGGTCTATTCCTCCGTACATGGACAGACTGCTTTCATAATCCGGATAAAGATAAACCGGTTTTAACCCAAATAATTCAACGGCCTGGTAAACAGATTTATGGCAGTTTCTTCCCAGCAATATTGTATCTCCCGGCAAAAAGGCCGCACCTATTGCTGCCATATTTCCACTGCTGCTTCCATTGACCAAATACCAGGTTTTCCTGGTTCCATAAAACTCTCTTAATTCTTCCATTGAGTCCAGGATAATGCCCGAAGGATCGTGAAGTTCATCGAATCCATCAATCTCTGTAATATCCCAGGAAAACATCTCCCCTGATATTTCGTTGGATAGTCTTCTTTTATGTCCCGGCATATGAAAGGGATATCGATCCTCTTTTTGAAATTGTAATAATTTATGAAAAATTGGCGTATTCATTTTTCATTTCCTTTCCAAAGAACAAATAAATATCTCCTATCATATCACATTTCTTAGTAAATTCTTAATTTTTTTCTCTATTTGTTTAAATTTTTACTTAAATAATTTTATTATTCATGCTATAATGTTCCATAGTACGAAAAGATTCGGTTTATTATTTGAAAGAGGAGGCTATAGTGTTGATATCCAACAAGAAAAAAAATATCTTTTTTCTTCTGACCTTCCTGCTGATCTTTCAGTTTATGATGGTCTCTGGAAAAACAATCCAATGTGAAGCAGCAACTTCACCTTACAGCAAAATTGTGACACCAAAGACAAACTCATTTATCTACATTCGTAAATCTACCGACATGAAATCAACCAAAATTGCAAAATTTTATAAAGGATCCGGAGCAACTATTTTAAAAACAGGAAAAGAGTGGTATAAGATCAAATCCGGTTCTGTAACCGGATACGTAAAAAAATGTTATGTGCTTTCCGGCAGCAAACTGGAAGCTTATGCAAAGAAAAACAAGTTTCCAAAAAAGTTAACTGTGAAAGTAACTTCCCTGATCGTTCGAGAAAAAGCCAGTCAGAAATCGGATATTGTAGCCGGGGTTTCCAAGGATGAAACCTATAAGATCATCAGTGAAACAGCAAACTGGGCAAAAATCAAAGCCGATGGAGCAACCGGATATGTTTTGAAAAAATATGTAACCTGTTCTTATGTATTAAAAAATGCAGTTAAGATTTCAACAGCTGCAAAACCTGCTGCATCTGTTGATTCTTCTTCTAATACATATAGTAAAGTTGCTCTTTGTAAAGTTGACAGCTTAAGAATCCGGAAATCCCCGAATACGACTTCTAAGATTCTTGGATATATGAATAAGAAAACAAGTGCTTCTATTCTTTCAAAAGGCAAAGAATGGACAAAGATTCAGTCCGGATCCATTATCGGATATATTATGAATACCTATTATGTATCCGGAAGTCAGGTTCCGACCTATGCAAAAAAAGCCGGTCTTTCTTTACAGGCTATCTTACGAGTCAATATGAACGTAAGATCTTCTGCCAGCACCAGCTCCAAACGGATAGGAGGAGCATTGAAAGGTAGTTCTTATCCGGTGAAGAAAGAATTATCCGAATGGGTCGCTGTTTCTTACGGTTCAAAAACAGGCTACTTAATGAAAAAGTACGTTACTTTAGGTTATAATTTTGAAAAAGCAACTCCGGCTTACAGCCAGACGATTGATTCTTCCGGTAATGTAACCGGAGCAAAGATTGCATCCTATGCATTACGGTTTAAAGGAAATCCTTACGTATGGGGCGGTACAAGCTTAACAAACGGCTGTGATTGTTCCGGTTTTACCCAGGCTATTTATGCACACTTTGGTATATCGATTCCACGTATTTCCAGAGATCAGGCTGAGTATGGGAAAGAAGTATCCTTAAGTTCCCTGCAAAGAGGCGATTTAATCTTCTATGCAAACAGTGAAGGAACGATTAATCATGTTGCCTTATACATTGGAAATTCTCAGGTCATACATGCAAGCAATGAAAAAGTAGGTATTATTGTTTCAACTTACACCTATCGGACACCGGTGAAAGCTGTTCGTATTTTAAATTAGCAGGAGTTATGAAAAACATAGAAAGAAGAGGTATCCAAATCAGATATGTGAGATGGATACCTCTTTTTTTCTCTTAACTATGTACAAAATCTGTTTTCTATTTTTCTTCCTGACAAATACGGATGTATTCTTTTACTACTTCCACAAGTTTTTCATAACTCATGCTGGTCGTATTGAGACAGAAATCATAATTTCTTGCATCATTCCAGTCTCTTCCTGTATAGTATTTGCAGAATTCGGAACGGTATTTATCAATCTTTTCAATTTTCTTGATAATCTCTCTTTTTGTTCCTCCATTCTGAGCTTTTACACGTTCAATACAGTCTTTTTTCGGAGCATAAAAGAATAAACGGATCACATTATCATAATCCTTTAAAATATAGTCCGCACAACGGCCTATAATGACGCAGGATTCCTTTTTTGCAAGCTCTTTGATACATTCTGCCTGTATGTTAAAAAGATTATCATCTGAGATGAATTCGTCGCTGTCAGGAGGTAATACTTCTCCCTTATAAGCTTTCTTCTTAAATAAAGACAATGTTTTCTTCTTTTCGTCTACTTCACCAAAAAGGGCCTCGTTAATTCCGCTGCTTTCGGAAGCCATTCGGATTAATTCTCTGTCATAGCATTTAATACCAAGTTCCTTTGCCAAAAGTTTTCCAAGGGTCTTTCCACCGCTTCCATAACTTCTCGCAATTGTAATCACAGTATGTTCCACAAAAAACACCTACTCTCCCAAATATGCTTTTTTAATTTGATCATTGTTCATAAGCTCTTTTGCATCTCCGTCAAGGACAATCTTTCCTGTTTCTAATACATAAGCTCTGTCTGCAATGGATAAGGCTTTTTTTGCATTCTGCTCCACAAGGAGTACTGTTGTTCCGGATGCCGAGATTTCTTTAATAATATTGAAAATCTCTTCCACAAAAATAGGAGAAAGTCCCATAGACGGTTCATCCATTAAAATAATTCTTGGTTTTGACATCAGAGCTCTTCCCATTGCAAGCATCTGCTGTTCTCCACCACTTAAAGTACCGGCTGGCTGATTTTTTCTTTCTTCCAGTCTTGGGAAACTCTTATATACTTTCTGTAAGCTTTCTGCTATCTCTGCTTTGTCTTTTCTGGTATATGCACCCATTTTCAGATTTTCCAAAACAGAAAGCTGAGCAAATACTCTACGTCCTTCCGGAACATGAGCCATTCCCATCGATACAATCTTATGTCCAGGAATTTTTGTAATGTCCTGTCCTTCAAAAATAATATGTCCTTTTTTTGCCTGAAGCATACCTGTAATTGTCTGTAAGGTTGTTGTCTTACCAGCACCATTGGCGCCGATTAAGGCAATAACCTCTCCTTCATTTACCTCAAAGGAAATCCCTTTGATGGCCTGAATCATACCATAGTATACTTCCATATCTTTTATTTCAAGCATTGCCATAAAGTAATTCCCTCCTATTCACCCAGATATGCCTTAATTACTTCCGGATTATTCAAAACATCACTTGTTTTTCCCTGTGCCAGAACCTGGCCAAAGTTTAATACAGTAAGTTCCTCACAAATTCCGGAAACCAGACGCATATCATGTTCAATTAAGAGAATCGTCATGTCAAATTCATCTCTTACAAATCGAATGGTATCCATCAGCTCTTCTGTCTCGTTTGGATTCATACCTGCTGCAGGCTCATCCAGTAAAAGAAGTTTAGGATTGGTTGCAAGAGCTCTTGCAATTTCCAGCTTTCTCTGAGCACCATACGGAAGATTGGAAGCCAGATATTCTTCTTTATCATCCAGCTCAAATACCTTCAAAAGCTCTCTTGCCTTTTCATTCATCTCATTTTCAATCTTTTTATATTTCGGCAAACGAAGAATACCTGTCAACGTAGAATATTTGTACTGATTATGAAGCCCTATTTTTACATTATCCAATACGGATTGATCCTTAAAAAGACGTATATTCTGGAATGTTCTTGCAATTCCCTCTTTGTTAATCTCTACCGTATTCTTTCCTACAATATCTTGGCCATCCAGTTTGATCAGACCATCATCCGGTTTATAAACACCGGTAAGCATATTAAAAACTGTCGTCTTACCTGCGCCATTCGGTCCGATCAGGCCATATAACTGACCTTTTTTTATCTCAACTTCAAATCCATCTACAGCTCGAAGTCCACCAAAAGAGATACCCAGATTTTTTACTTCTAACATAGCCATTATTCCTGTACCTCCTCTGTCTTTTTCTTAAATATTTTCTTAAGAGAATGTCTTTGTCTCCATTCAATTGCCTTTGGAGCCCAGTTAAAAAGCATCATAGCAATCAAAACAATGGCATAAATTAACATTCTGTAATCTGCCATTCCACGAAGTACTTCCGGAAGCATCGTAAGAATGACAGCTGCAATAATAGATCCTCTAAAGCTTCCCATTCCACCAAGTACCACAAATACCAGGATCATAATAGACATATTATATCCAAAGTTAGCCGGAAGGGCTGTCAGGGTAGCCAGGTTATGAGCATAAAGCACTCCACCCATACCTGCAATGGCTGCTGAAATACTGAACGCCATCAATTTATATTTTGTAATATTAATTCCTACCGATTCTGCTGCAATTCGATTGTCTCGAATTGCCATAATAGCACGACCGCTTCTGGAATTTACCAGATGAAATACTACAACAAGGCTAATTAAAATCAGTACAATCCCTAATAAAAATGAAGATTGATGAGGTGTTCCTGTTATACCTTTTGCACCATTGATCAACATAACTCCATCTTCTCCTAAATTAAGAGAATTTGCATCTTTAATGGAAATATGAAAACCATTAGAGTCTCTTCCAATGTATAATACATTAATTACGTTTTTTATGATCTCACCAAATGCAAGTGTTACAATAGCAAGATAATCTCCTCTCAATCTTAATACAGGAATACCAATCAGAAAACCGAAAACGGCTGCTGTTAAAGTACCGATAATCAGTGCAAGCAAAAATCTTAAGTTCTCATTCATTCCCGTATCTACCATACATTTCGTAAAGAATGCACTGGAAAATGCACCAATACACATAAAACCTGCATGTCCTAAACTTAATTCACCCAGATATCCAACACAAAGATTCAAACCAATTGCAACTATAGAATAAATACACAGAGGAACCAAAAGTCCCTGCATCAAGCTGGACATATTTCCTGTAAAAATCATAGCCTGTGCAATTAAGAAGACAATAACTACCATTGCATAAGTAACGATTTGGTCTTTTGTTGTCTTTTTCATATTTTTAAAATTTAACTTCTTCATACCTATATCACCTACACTTTCTCATGGATTTGCTTACCCAGAATTCCAGTAGGTTTCACAAGAAGTACAATAATCAAAACAGCAAATACAATAGCATCAGATAACTGAGAAGAAACATATGCTCTTCCCAAAATCTCAATGACACCTAGAAGAATACCACCTATAAAGGCACCCGGAATAGATCCTATTCCGCCAAATACAGCAGCTGTAAATGCTTTAATACCTGGCATGGCTCCTGTATATGGAGATAATGTTGGATATGCAGAACATAATAAAACACCTGCAATTGCTGCCAAACCTGACCCAATAGCAAAAGTCAATGAAATCGTTTTATTTACATTAACACCCATAAGCTGTGCCGCATCTTTATCCTCAGATACTGCCAGCATTGCCTGTCCGGATTTGGATTTTTTAATAAAAGTCATTAAAGCAAGAACAATAATCACACAGGCAACTACGGTTACAATCGTAACGGCTGAAATCGTAAGTTTTCCATCTGCCAGTTTCACAGGATCCATAGCTACAACAGATGTAAAAGATTTGGTATCTGCTCCAAAAATGATCAAAGCTGCATTCTGAAGAAAATAGCTAACACCAATAGCTGTGATCAATACTGCCAGCGGAGTTGCCTTTCTTAAAGGCTTATAAGCAATTTTCTCAATCGTAACACCTAACAAAGTACATCCGATGATGGCCGCAAGCAGACTGACAATGGCATTCACATGGAATCCGCTCATCAAAGTAAATACAATATAACAGCCAATCATAATAACATCGCCATGAGCAAAATTCAGCATTTTTGCAATACCGTAAACCATGGTATACCCAAGCGCGATGATGGCATAGATACTGCCCAGACTAATTCCATTAATCAAGTAGGACACAAAGTTCATATATTATCTCTCCCTTCTCAAATTTATTTCTGACCATCGCGTAAGCATTCCAAAACATATAAGATATATTTTCTATATATTTTGAAACACCTACGTCTTAGGCCTTAGATCCATTCCTCTTTTCAGATAGGACTTCCTATATATGAAAATAATGGGTTACCCGAAGGCAACCCATTATTGGGCTATATCAATTACAGAAAATTACATTCCAACGTATGCGCCGTTCTCAATCTTCATAGCCTTCGGCTGTTTGCTAACTTCACCTGTAGCTTCCCATGTAAGACCTTCGTCTCCACCGGTAAGACCCTGAACAGTAATCTCTGTCATAGCGCCTTTTAATCCTTCACAAATATCAGAAACACTCATATCCGGAGTTACGCCAGATTTTTCAATTGCTGCTTTAATTGTGTAAATAGCATCGTATCCATCTGCTGCAAACTGGTTTGGAGTATCTCCATATGCTTCTTTATATTTTGTTACAAAGCTCTGAGTTGCTTCATCTTCTGCATCAGCAGTGAAAGGTGTAAGAAGAATTAAGCCTTCTGCTAAAGATGTATCAAAGTTTTCTACATCCAGAATACCATCCATACCATCGCATCCGAAGAAAATAGGATCATATCCCATCTGATTTGCCTGTGTTAATACAATAGATGCTTCCTGATAGTAGAATGGCAGGAATACTAATTCAGCTCCTGCACTCTGAGCTTTCTGAAGCTGAGTTGTAAAGTCTGTTTTGGAATCTGCAGTAAATGCTTCTTCAGATACAATTTCAAGTTTCTGATTCTTTGCTTCTTCTACGAATTTAGCTTCGATACCTGATGAATATACATCAGAGCTATCATAGATAATACCAATCTTGGAAGCTAACTTAGTTTCAGCGATGTACTGTGCGGATGCTGTTCCCTGGTTAGGGTCTGTAAAACAAACCTGGAATACGTTGTCATTTGCAATAACATCAGTAGAAGATGCAGATGGTGTAATCTGGAACATATTGTCCTGAGCTGTCTTATCAGCAACTGCAATACATGGAGTTGTTGTTACAGTACCATAAAGAATCTGCATACCCCAGTCTTTTAATGTGTTATAAGCATTAACAGATTTCTCTGCATCATGCTGGTCATCCTGGAAATTGTACTCAATCTTGTAGCCATTAATTCCACCTGCTTCATTGATCTCATCAACGGCAATCTGAGCACCATTCTGAGCTGCTTTTCCGTAAATTGCTGCACCACCTGTTGTAGGTCCGATTCCACCAATGTAGAATGCATCTGCACTTCCTTCTTCTTTTTTAGAAGAGGAGCCGCCGCAACCTGCAAGACAGGAAACTGCCATAGCTAATACGAGTAATACACTAACGACTTTTTTCATTTTTTTTCCTCCTTCAATAATTTGAAACCTTTAACCGAAAAAAGGGCATTCTTTTCCAACTTTATCAGAACACCCTTATTCCTTGTTTTGTATATTACTACAACAATGCGATAAAATCAACATTTTTTGTTGTTCTCTTAGAAAAAATTTTAATTTTTTACATGGATAAATCCGTATTTCGAAAGTGTTGATAAACTTTTTATCAGGAAATTACTTTGTGTTTCCTATGAAACAAAAAAGGAAGTGTTGAAACCAACACTTCCTCTTACTACTAAATGAGACATCGGGGATTCGAACCCCGGACAACTTGATTAAAAGTCAAGTGCTCTAC
>JALEPU010000116.1 GCA_022766905.1 Lachnospiraceae bacterium | reverse complement strand
AAGATTTATATTATTCCTATAATGGGGAAAAGAATGCTTTAAACGGAATTGATCTGGAAATTCATGAAGGGGAAAAAATTGCGGTAATCGGTTCGAACGGGGCCGGAAAATCTACTTTTTTCCTGAATTTGAACGGAGTGTTAAAAGCAAAAAAGGGAGAAATATTTTACAGGGGACAAAAGATTACAAAGAAGAATCTGAATGAGCTCCGAAAAAATATCGGTATTGTTTTTCAGGATGCAGACAACCAGATTATTGCATCGACGGTAATGGCAGAGGTATCTTTTGGACCTATGAATCTGAAGCTTCCGCGGGAAGAAGTAATTGCCCGGGTGGAAGAAGCTTTGGAATATATGAATATTTCTGATTTTAAAGATCGGCCGCCTCATTATTTAAGCGGCGGAGAGAAGAAAAGAGTCAGCATAGCGGATATTATTGCCATGAAATCGGAAGTGATAGTATTTGATGAGCCGACAGCAGCACTGGATCCGTTAAATGCCCAGATGCTGGAAGAGGTACTGGGAAAACTGGGGCAGGAAGGAAAGACCATATTGATTTCTACCCATGATGTGGATTTCGCTTATCGCTGGGCGCAGAGAGCCATTGTTTTTTGCGGTGGAGAAATTATCGCAGATGATACTCCTCTTAGGGTATTTCAGAATGAAGAAGTGGTAAAAAGAGCTAATCTGAAAAGGCCAATGATGCTGGATATCTATGAAACCTTAGTGTCCCATCATGTACTGGAAAAAATTGATGTATATCCGAAAAACGTGGAAGAATTTGCACAGCTCTTTTAAATGATGAACAAAAAATTACCATAAAAATATAAGGAAATTAAAAAAAATGGATAGTCAGTGGGCAATCAAGTCCAGCTCTCTTCATTGACAAATATTTTTTGCAAGGGTAAAATAAATGTACTAATCAAGAAAATCAAAAACTTTTCATGTTATTCTATCGGTTTTTGATTTGGTTTTTCACGATTAGGATTTATTTGAAAGGAGAGTAACAAGATGACAAACAAACAAAAGAGAATCTTTGGATTCGCATTGGCATTTGCAGTGCTTTGTGCGGTAGCACCTGTTTCGAATGCAATGCACATTATGGAAGGCTATCTTCCGGGCAGTTACTGTATCGCATGGGGAGTAATCTGTATCCCATTTGTGGTACTTGGATTTTTTTCCATCAGGAAGACGTTAACAGAGGAGAGGAGAGCTCTTACAATTCTGGCGATGTGCGGTGCCTTTGTATTTGTAATTTCTTCTTTGAAGATTCCTTCTGTAACAGGAAGCTGTTCTCATATGACGGGAACAGGTTTAGGTGCTATTTTATTCGGACCATGTGCAACCAGTATTCTGGGAATCATCGTATTGGTTTTTCAGGCAATTTTGTTAGCTCATGGTGGTCTGACAACCTTAGGAGCGAATACATTTTCCATGGCGATTGCCGGACCTCTTGTTTCTTATGGTTTATATAAGGGACTGTCCAAGGCCGGCATCAATAGAAGAATTTCTGTATTTATTGCAGCAGCAGTAGGTGACTTATTTACCTATTGCGTGACAAGTTTCCAGCTTGCTTTGGCTTATCCGTCTGCGGAAGGTGGAGTTCTTGCTTCCCTGGTGAAATTCCTGGGCATATTTGCTACAACACAGCTTCCGCTTGCAATTATTGAAGGTATTTTGTCCGTAATCGTAATTATTGGTCTGGAATCCTTTGCAAAAACTGAACTGGCATCCATTGGTTTTTTAAAGGAGGAAGCGTAGCATGAGTAAGAAAGATAAGAGACTGATTTTAATTCTTTTGGTGGTTGTAATTTTAATGGCTGTGATTCCTTTTCTTGCTTTAAGAGGAGCGGAGTTTGGCGGTTCCGACGATGCAGGAAGCGTAATGGTAGAAGAAATCAGCGGAGAAAGCTATGAACCATGGTTTACACCGGTGCTGGAACAATTGATTGGCGGCGAGCTTCCAGGCGAGATTGAAAGTCTGGTCTTCTGTTTGCAGACAGGAATTGGTGTCGGAATCATTGCTTTTATTGCAGGAAGAATGTATGAGAGAAAGAAGCTGGGCAAAGAAGATAAAGAACTATAGCATTTGTCCCGGCAGATTGATAGAAGAATGAATTAGAAAAGCTTCGGCGGTGATGAACCGGCCGAAGCTTTTTTTACCTATAATCTGTCACTTATTTTTTCTTTTTGCTTTTGCTTTCTGCTGCTTTTTCGTCGAGTAATTCCTGATTGGCTTTGTTTGCCTTCATTCGAAGTTTTGCCATAATTCCCTTTTTCGGTACTTCTGGGACAGGAGCATTTCGGAAATTACGGATACTCATGATATAAAGTCCGCTTACCTGTGCTTTGATTTCTGCTTTTACAGGAACCTGATCATAAATCTCTTCATCGCAGATCAGAGTCATGATCTTTGGACCAATCTTTGCTTTTACAACCGGAATTTTGGAACGACGCAGATACTTAGGGGTCTGTTCCATTACAATTTTTGGAAGATTGGCTTCATTTAGTTTCATCTTCTTTTTGTCAATCACCAGCATGGTAACATTCTGTGCAGCAGCATTTAATTGTTCTCTTTGTTCCACCTGTTTGTTTTGCAGTTTCCGACCGTAAAAATACAGACCGGCTAAAATTGCGATGGCAATCACAAGACAGATGGCAAATATAATCCATGGATTCATGGAATCTACCTCCTCTTATATGATGATTCATCGTTGTCCCGGCACATCTTTTGTGCATATCCATTCTATTGTATCATTTTTTGGAAAATATGCAATCTTTTTTTCTCTAAGCAGTTGCTTCATAAGAAGAAAGCATGGTTTTAATCTGGCTTTGTACGTAAGCACCAAGGAATTTTCTTTCTTCTTTCGGCAGTATGGAAGGAATGATTGGTGTTCCGAAAGCAACGTGGATTTTTGCAGGTGTTACTTTTAAACCATGGTTGTTCTCAAACAGGTCAGCGGTTCCTGTAATTGCAACGGGAATAACAGGGACCTTGGCTTTTTCCGCCATCTTGGTACTTCCTTCTTTGAATGGAAGCATCTCGGCACCTTGATTTCTCGTTCCTTCCGGAAAGATAAACATGGAATAGCCTTTTTTCAATTCCTCTACTCCTTTTAAGATGGTTTTTAATCCTTCTTTAATATTTTCCCGGTCTAAAAACAGGCAGTTGATGCCTCTCATCCAAAGGCTTAAGAATGGAATTTTCTCCATCTCTTTCTTGGCTACGTAACCAACTCCTCGTTTGATGAAAATACAGGTACACAAAATATCAAAATAGCTTTGATGATTTCCCACAAATAAAACTGCTTCGTCGGGAATATTTTCCAGTCCTTCCACTGTAATGTCTGCTCCCGCAATTGCAAGAATTCCCCGGAATGCGGCACGTACAATGGACTGACAGATGGATATCTGAAGTCCGGGATTTATCTTGCCGACAAGAAATAAAATAAGATCAAGGGGAATAGTAACAATAAAAAATACAACAATAAATAATACAATGAAAAAAGCTCTCATAGCGATCCTTTCTTTCTGTTATTCAGACAGGCCTTTCGGTTCCCTGCCGTATAATTTTGTAATAAATAAAAGATGAGATGCCAGCTCGTCAGTCAGTAAGTGTTCAGAAAAACGATATCCCCAGTTACCGGTAGGTACTCCGGGAACATTCATACGTTCCTGTTCGTCCTGTCCGAATATATCCTGAATCGGAACAATCGCTTTTTCTGCTATGGTACCATAACAGGTGCGGATGAAATCCCAGTGAATCCGGTTGCCGTCTGTATTCATGTAACAGCGGACAGTGTCTCTGGTCTTTTCATCAGCTTCTTTGTACCAGCCTACGGTTGTATTATTATCATGGGTACCGCTGTAGCAGACACAGTTGGTAGTCTGGAAGCTGTGAGGCAGATAATCATTGTGAGGATCACCGTCAAAGGCAAACTGTAAGATCTTCATACCGGGAAGGCCTACTTTATCCCGCAGTGATCTTACTTCGTCGGTGATGATTCCAAGGTCCTCTGCAATAATAGGAAGATCTTCTCCAAGAGCATTCTGAAGAGCCTCGAAAAACTCTTCTCTTGGACCTGGTTTCCATTTGCCTTCTAAAGCTGTCTTCGCTTTGGCAGGAATAGACCAGTAATCCTGAAATGCCCGGAAATGATCGATTCTGAGATAATCGCAAAGGGCAAGCTGGGCTTTGATTCTGCTAATCCACCATGCATAACCTGTTTCTTTGTGAGCCGGCCATTTGTAAAGAGGATTTCCCCAAAGCTGTCCGGTCTCGCTGAAATAATCCGGCGGAACTCCGGATACCACAGTTGGGAATCCGTCTTTGTTGACATAGAACAGTTCCGGGGAAGCCCAGACATCTGCACTGTCATCGGAAACAAAGATCGGAATATCGCCAATGATGGAGATTCCTTTTTCATTGGCATAGGCTTTTAATTCAAACCATTGTTTATAGAAAATGAACTGGAGAAATTCTTCGTATAAGATCTCATCTGATAATTCTTTTTTCCATCGGTTTTTCGTCTTCTGGTCCGGACGGCGGATTTCCTTTGGCCATTTGTGCCAGGATTTCCCGTCAAAATGTTTTTTCAGAGCCATAAACAGGCTGTAATCAGAAAGCCAGTAGTTCTGCTTTCTCTTAAATGTCTTAAATTCTTTTGCCAGTGGATCCTGACTGTCAATCAAAGTTAAAAAAGTCTGAAATGCTTTTTTGAAAAATGGTTCTTTGCAGGCCAGGATATTGCTGTAATCCACTCTTTTTCCATCGACCGGATAAAAATGATTCAGGTCAGACTGCTCTAAAAGCCCATATTCCACACACTTTTCCGGGCTGATCAAAAGGGTTTGTCCGGCAAAAGAAGAGTAAGACTGATAAGGGGAACCTTCTGCTCCTGTAGGTCCAAGTGGAAGAACCTGCCACAGGGTTTGTCCTGCCTTTTTCAGAAAGTCCAGGAAACGGTAGGCAGCCGGTCCTAAATCGCCGATTCCGTAAGGTCCGGGAAAGGAAGTAGGATGGACTAAGATTCCTGCTTTCCTTCCTAGTGTAGTTTGTTTTACTGTTTTTTTCATAATGGCAATCTCCTAAAAGGTATTTTTTATTATTATACTGAAAACAGCATAAAATAGCAATAAGAAGGATAGCCGAAAAACCAGTGTTTTACTGGACAAAACAAAGATTCCTATTTATAATAGACGAAGTGTATCAAAATGAAAACAGAGAGGCAGATTTTTAATATGAAATTAATCGTAGGATTGGGAAATCCAACAAAAGAATATGAAAATACAAGACACAATATTGGGTTTATGGCAATTGATGCTTTGAGTGAAGAATATCATATTCCGGTGGATAGTTTAAGACATAAAGCCTTGATCGGAAAAGGAGCTATCGAAGGACAGAAAGTGATTCTGGCAAAACCGGTCACTTACATGAATTTAAGCGGGGAAGCGGTAAGAGCCATCTCAGATTATTACAAAATACCACCGGAAGATATTATCATTATTTTCGATGATACTACGTTGGATGTGGGAAGAATGCGGATCCGGAAAAAAGGGAGTGCAGGCGGACACAACGGCATTAAAAGTATCATTGTCCATCTGGGTACGATGGAATTCCCTCGCATTAAGATCGGAATTGGAGCGAAAAGAGAAGGGCAGGATCTGGCAGATTATGTGCTGAGCCGATTCCCCAAAGAAGAAAAAGAAGCTTTGGGACAGGTCCTTGAAGATGTAAAAAAAGCTGTTGCACTTATGGTCTGGGATGACATAGAAGAGGCTATGAATCAGTATAATAAGAAAAAGTAGAGGAAAGCAGACATGCATATACTAAGCGCAATGTTGGAAGAATGGGCGGTTTTTGGGAAAATCAGAGCCGCAATGGAAAAAAAACAATTTCCGATTCAGGTAACCGGATGTGTGGAAAGTCAGAATTGTCATCTGGCAGATGCACTGGGAAAGGATGTTTCCTATCGTCTGATCGTAACATACAATGAAATACGAGCAAGAGAATTATACGAAGATTATAGCTACTTTGATCGAAATGTATTTTTGTATCCGGCAAAAGATGTTCTTTTTTATCAGGCTGATATTCAGGGCAATCTGATCGGAAAACAAAGACTGGAAATTATCAGGCAGATTGTGTCTCAAAAAGAGGCAACGATTATCATGCCCATTGATGGACTTTTAGATAAACTGGCACCGTTAGAGACAATTGAGGATGGTGTCTTTACGATAAAAGTCATGGATAGGCTGGACTTTGAAAAACTGGCAGTACGTCTTACGGATCTTGGTTATGAAAAGAATGTTTTGGTAGATGGACCGGGACAGTTTGCCATCCGGGGAGGAATTCTGGACATTTTTCCACTGACAGAAGAAGTTCCTTACCGAATTGAACTTTGGGGGGAAGAAGTAGATTCCATTCGAAGTTTTGATCCGGACAGTCAAAGATCCATCGAACAGGTGGAAGACTTATCCATTTTTCCCGCAACAGAGATGATTGTCGATAAAAAACGGCGGGATCTGGGTTTGAAAAAAATAAAAATAGAGTTTGAACGGGCATACAATCTACTCCGGGAGGAAAAAAAGAAAGAACAGGCTGCAAGGTTGAAAAAAACCGTGGGACAGATCGAGGAAGAACTTTGCGAATTCCAGAAAGCTATGGGGATGGACAGTCTGATATCCTATTTTTATGAGGATACTGTTTCTTTTCTGGATTACCTTCCCAAAGAAGATACGCTGATTTTCTGGGATGAGCCTGCCAGAATCAAAGAACGGGCAGAGGCATTTTTAAAAGAATTTCAGGAAAGTATGGAAAGTCGGCTAAGCCAGGGATATATGCTTCCGGGACAGGCCGATGTTTTGGAGAACTATGAAGCTGTGGAGGCAAAAATCGCATCCAGAAAGACGATTTATTTCAGCCTTTTGATGTATGGGCTGGAAAAAGGAATGGTCCGGGAGACATTCCACCTGGATACCAAATCAGTTGCAACCTACCACAATAGCTTTGACCAGCTGGTGAAAGACCTGAAAACTTATAAAAAGAAAAAATATAAGATCGTTATTTTATCCGCATCAACGACCCGGGCAAAAAGATTGGCGGACGATATTTTTAAAGAAGAGCTTCCGGCTGTCTTTTTACCTGAAATTGACCGGGCTTTGGTAGAAGGGGAAATTGTGGTAAGTCCCGGTAAGCTGAAAAGAGGATTTGAATACCCGGATTTACGTCTGGTCGTTATTTCTGAGACAGATATATTCAGCGCCCGGGTGAGGAAAAAACGAAAGAAAAACCTGGGAAAAGGATACGGGGGACAAAAAATTGGAAGTTTCCTGGAACTGAATGTTGGAGATTATGTGGTACATGAAAAACATGGACTGGGAATTTACCGGGGAATTGAACAAATCGATGTGGATGGAACGGGAAAAGACTACATCAGCATTGAATACAAAGGAGGAAGCAATCTGTTTATTCCGGCAACTCAGCTGGACCTGATTCAAAAGTATGCCAGTTCCTCGTCCAAACCGCCTAAATTAAATAAATTAGGCGGTACAGAGTGGGAGAAGACAAAATCAGAAGTAAGAACCCATGTAAAAAAACTGGCCCACGATCTGGTACAGCTTTATGCAGTGCGCCAATCGAAGGAAGGATTTTCCTATTCGAAGGATACGGTCTGGCAGACAGAATTTGAAGAGTTATTTCCATACGAAGAAACCCAGGACCAGCTTCGTGCAATTGAATCGGTGAAACAGGATATGGAAAGTAAAAAGATCATGGATCGGCTGATCTGCGGAGATGTAGGATACGGAAAGACGGAAGTAGCGATCCGGGCAGCCTTTAAAGCAGTGTCAGACAGTAAACAAGTCGTCTATCTGGTTCCGACTACCATTCTGGCCCAGCAGATTTATAATACCTTTCAGGAAAGAATGAAAGATTTTCCGATTCAGATTTCCATGTTATCCCGTTTTATTACTCCTGCGAAGCAGAAAGAAACTATACAGGGTTTAAAGGACGGAAGAGTGGATATTGTAATCGGGACTCACAAAGTTCTTTCCAAGTCTGTTCAGTTTAAGGATCTGGGGCTTTTGATTATTGATGAAGAACAGCGGTTTGGGGTCAATCATAAAGAACAGATTAAAGACATGAAAAAAGATGTGGATGTGCTGGCTCTCTCCGCAACACCGATTCCCCGAACCCTTCATATGAGTCTGGTAGGAATCCGGGATATGAGTGTTTTGGAGGAACCGCCGGTAGACCGAAGGGCAATTCAGACTTATGTGATGGAATATAACGAAGAGATGGTAAGAGAGGCAATTAACCGGGAGTTATCCCGAGGCGGCCAGGTCTATTATGTGTACAACCGGGTCAATAACATTGCGCAGATTACAGAAAAAGTAGCCTCTCTTGTGCCGGATGCTCAGGTTGCTTATGCCCATGGACAGATGAGTGAAAGACAGCTGGAAAAGATTATGTATCAGTTTATCAATGGTGAGATTGATGTGCTGGTGTCTACGACCATCATTGAGACCGGGCTGGATATTCCAAATGTAAATACAATGATTATTCATGACTCCAATAATTTTGGGCTGTCACAGCTTTACCAGCTTCGGGGACGGGTAGGACGCTCCAATCGTTCTGCCTATGCATTTTTGATGTATAAGCAAAACACCCTGTTAAAAGAAACAGCAGAAAAAAGATTAAAAGCAATCCGGGAATTTACAGACTTAGGTTCCGGCTTTAAAATTGCCATGAGAGACCTGGAAATCAGAGGGGCGGGAAATCTTTTAGGGGCAGAACAATCCGGAAGAATGGAAGCAGTCGGTTATGATTTGTACTGCAAAATGCTGAATGAAGCAGTAATGAAACAAAAAGGAGAGACAGAGGAAGAGCTTGACTTTGAAACAACCATTGACTTAAATGTAGACGCATATCTGCCCTCTTCCTACGTAAAAAATGAAACCTTAAAACTGGAACTTTATAAAAGAATTGCCAGTCTTTCCAATGAGGAAGAGTATGATGATATGATGGATGAACTGATTGACCGCTATGGAAATATTCCAACGGCTGTCATGAATCTTTTGCAGGTCGCCCTGTTAAAAGCTCAGGCCCATGGAGCTTATATTACACAGATTGAACAAAAAGGGGATCAGATTTTCCTGTCTATGTATCCAAAAGCCAGAATCGATGTGGATAAAATTGATCCTTTCTTAAAATCCAGAAGGAATCAATTGAAGTTTAAACTGGGAGAAAGTCCGATGTTTATCGTGAATATTGGAAAAATTGCAAAGAAAGACCTGTTAATTTTCTTAAAATCTATTATATCTGAAATAAACCATTTGCGATATTGACCTTTTTGTATTATAATTATAAATTAGTACAGCGATTTTTTATCAAAATATCCAAATCAGCCAGAACAGCTATGGTTTGGACTGGCTACAGCGAAAAAGAAATTCCCGCTGTGGCAGAAGAAAGCCAGTGGCTTTTTAAGCAGGTGTACAAGGTACATGTGCAAGATAAATCCAGGAGGTTATTGTATGAAGAAACATTTCAACCGAATCCTGGCTGCAGCCCTTGTCTTTGTAATGACAGCCCTTTGTCTTACAGGATGCAGTCTGGGGTCCAAAAGCGAACAGAGTAAAACACTGCTATTTTCATATGATGGTTCCGACGTTTATCTGGATGAAGCATGGGTATATGCAAAGATTGCACAGACAGGATACGAAAGCCAGTATTCTTCCGCATTTGGTGATTCGATGTGGAGCATGCAGATTTCTGAAGATGACGAAGGGAATCCAATTACCATGGAAGGCATGGTAAAGCAGAATGTAATTGAACAGATCAAACAGGTTAAGGTATTAGTTAACAAAGCCGATGAGCTTAAAGTATCGCTTACAGATGAAGAGAAAGAAACTGCTAAGAAGAATGCCAGGACTTTTGCAGGTGAAGAGGAAGGAAAGGCAATTCTTGATGAAACCGGAGCAACTCAGGATCTGATTCAGAAGATTTATGAGGAGAATGCTCTTGCTTCCAAAGTGCAGCAGGAAGTTGTGAAGGACGTAGATACAGAGGTATCTGATGATGAAGCAAGACATACAACTGTTTATAAGCTGGTTTTCCCGGTTACCAATACAGACGAGGAGACCGGTGCTGTAACGGATATGACAGACGAAGAAAAGGCTGCTCAGAAGAAAAAAGCACAAAAAGCATATAAAGAGATTAAAGCGGGTAAAGATATCGAAGAAGTAGCACAGGCATATGGAGTAGACGAGAATGCAAGTGAGACTTACGGAGCAGGAGAATCCTCAGGCGGTGAGTCTTTCGAGAAGAAGATAGCGTCTATGAAAGATGGAGATATCTCCGGTGTGCTTACGACAGATGAAGGTTATGTCATTGCCAAACTGGTTGCTTATACGGATGAAGAGGCAACAGCAGCTGAGAAAGAATCTATCGTATCAGAACGGCAGTCAGAAGCTTACCAGAAACAGTATGAAGAATGGACAAAAGAGCTGGATGAAGACTGGGACTACGAGAAAGATGTGGATCAGGATGCCTGGGCGCAGGTAATCTTTGATAAAACAGCAGCAGCTGAAGAAAGTAGTACAGGAGTTACCGCAGAAGAGAATGATACTGCAGCAGAAGCTGAGACTTCACAATCTTCGGAAGAAGCATCCGCTGTTTCACAAGAGACAACAACGGCTGAAGAATCTACGACAGCTGCCGAGTAATTCAGGATAAACCAATAAAATGAAAGAATAGCAGATAAAGATGAACTTAGGAGCTTTCCTAAGTTCATTTTTTTTGATACAATAAAGGAAGCGATGGACAGAAAAGGAAATTGTAATTGGAGGAAATGAGATGAAATATATTTTGTGTTACGGAGACTCGAATACATTTGGTTATAATCCGAAGAACGGACTCCGGTACCCGGAAGAGATCCGCTGGACCGGCCGCCTTGAAATTATGCTGGGAGAGGAATATAAAATCCTGGAAGAAGGTTTAAACAGCAGAACGACTGCTCTGATGCCGGAAGGAGAACCATGGCGCAGCGGAGCATATTGTCTGGAACCTTGTATTCGTTCTCATCTTCCATTGGATCTGGTCATTCTTATGCTGGGATCCAATGATATGAAGCTTTGTTTTCAACAGACAGAGCAGACAATCGGTGCTCATATCCGGGAACTGATTCGTGAGATTAAAAGAATCAGCAGCGAGAAAGATCCGGAAGGAAAACCATGTAAGATTTTACTGGTTTCTCCGATTCTTATCTCGGAAGATATGGTGAAAGGACCTTTTGGGGATGAGTTTGGCGGTTATCGCAGTGTAGAACTGTCTAAAAAACTGGCACCGATTTATGAAGCGATTGCGAAAGAAGAAAAGTGCGGATATTTAAATGGTTCCCGCTGTGCAAGTCCGGGAAAAACAGATGGGCTTCACATGGAGCCGGAAGATCATAAAAAGATGGCTGAAGCAATGACGGTGAAAGTATGGGAAATGCTGAATTTTTAGCAGAAAAAAATAAGGCATAGGCTTTGGTGCATAAAGGGAGAAACTATGGAAAATAAAAAACTGACAAAAATAGAAAAATACTGGATTTTATATGATGTGGGAAACTCTGCATTTGTAATGCTGGTAGCAACTCTAATTCCGATTTATTTTAATTATCTGGCCGAATCAGAGGGAATTTCAAAGGTGGACTATCTGGCATACTGGGGATATGCTGCTTCTGTTGCTACGGTGATTGTAGCGCTGATCGGACCGGTGCTTGGTACCATAGCAGATACAAAAGGGTTTAAAAAACCGTTGTTTTTGGCTACCGTACTTCTTGGGGTTGCCGGGTGCAGTGTTTTATCATTTCCTACCAACTGGCTTTTGTTTCTTGCTGTTTTTGTTCTTGCGAAGGTGGGGTATAATGCCAGTTTGATTTTTTATGATTCCATGCTGGTCGATGTAACAGAGCCGGAAAAGATGGATGCAGTATCCTCTCATGGATATGCATGGGGTTACATTGGAAGCTGTATTCCCTTTGTTGCATCCCTGATTTTGGTCCTGATGCATGAAAAGATTGGGATTTCCATGGGTATGGCTATGACCCTTGCTTTTCTTTTAAATGCAGTCTGGTGGCTTTTGGCGACTGTTCCGCTGTTAAGAAATTATGAGCAGAGCCACTATATAGACCTGCCGAAGCATCCGGTCAAAGATAGTTTTTCCAGGCTTTTTGCCACATTAAAAGATATCAAAAGCCAGAAACATATCTTCTTGTATTTATTAGCTTTCTTTTTCTTTATTGATGGTGTATATACGATTATTGATATGGCAACGGCATATGGAAGTGCCTTGGGTTTGGATTCCCAGGGCTTGTTGCTGGCTCTTTTACTGACTCAGCTGGTTGCTTTCCCGTGCGCTTTGTTCTTTGCAAGGCTTTCCAAACAGTACGAGACAGCCCTTTTATTGAAAATATGTATTCTGGCTTATCTGGGTATTTCCTTGTTTGCAGTCCAATTGGACAAACAGTGGGAATTCTGGATGCTGGCGGTATTAGTCGGAATGTTTCAGGGGGCCATTCAGGCTTTGTCTCGCTCTTACTTTGCCAGAATCATACCGGCGGAGAAATCAGGAGAGTATTTTGGAATTTATGATATTTGTGGAAAAGGAGCTTCTTTTTTAGGAACAACCTTAGTTGGACTGGTGGCCCAGATTACCAATATTGCCAATGCCGGTGTGGGAGTTCTGGCGGTAATGTTTGCCATTGGTTTTCTCTTATTTTGCAAAGCATCCAAATAGACCTGAGGCTGTATTTGAGACCAGATAGCCCATCTTATTTTGAGACATTTCCTTTTATTTTACTTTTCCGGTAGAGCGGCGGATAAGCAGTCTTGGCTCATATTCTAACCGCATAACAGGAGCTTTTTTCTCCTGAGTTTCCAGAGTCATCCACTTACGCTGGTTGATTAACATATCGACAGCATCGGTTCCCTTTTCATCGATGCGATGATCGATGGTAGTAAGAGAAATACCGGAAAAAGAAGATGCCAGAGAATTATCAAAACCACAGACGGAATAATCCCTGGGAACGGAATAGCCCAGCAGATGGAGGGCATCCAAAATCCCTATCGATACCTGATCATTGGTACCGACAAAAGCGGTAATGTCATTTTTTTCTTTCAGGCAGGACATGGTAAGCTGATACCCGGCATCGTAATAGCGGTTGCCGGATAGAAAATAGTTCCACTGTTCCTGGGTAAGTGCCCGGACTTCTACCAGGGAAGGATCCAGACCGGCCTCTGAAAAAGCTTCGCGAAGGCCGGTAAGGCGGCGGAAACGAGGCAGTTCTGTTTTGGACAGGGGAGTACTCAGGTAAGCAATGTGACGATGTCCAAGATCCAAAAGATGACGACCGATCAGTTTACCGGATTTTTTGCTGTCCAGTTCAATGAATCCGATACGAAGATCCGGGTTATAATCGTTGACCAGGACGTAGGCATGTTTTTGAGAAAGATGGTTGATCAGGTCAATTGCTTTGGGCGGATAGGTGTAGATGACACCGTAAAATCCTGATTCAGCAGACATTTTCAGATAGTATTCCTCGACGGATTCCTGACGGGACGTATAAGCAGTCAGAGTGTGAAGATGTTTTTTATGAGCTGCTTCTGTAATGGCCTGAACTAAAGTTGTATAATAGTCTGTGGAAAGGGAAGGACACATAATGAGAATCGTATTGGAAATGCGGTTTTCTTTTTTGATTGGTTTTCCTTTGTAATGATATCCAAGACGGGAGGCTGTATTGATTACTTTTTCAATGGTTGCAGGAGAAAATTTCATATCGCTGCGACCGCTTAAAATCATAGAAACGGTAGATTGGGAAAGTCCGGATTCACGGGCAATGTCTCTGGTTGTAACTTTTTCTTTTTTCGGCATGAAAGGTCTCCTTCCTTTGAAACTTCATAAAAACTTCATAATTTTTTTTTTGAGGTCAAATATTTGAGAAATTTTATTGATTAGTAATCAATTTTTTTCAGAAAGCCTTATTTTTCAACTGGGCAGTTGTTAATCAATTATTTTGATTAATTATAACGTAAAATTGATTAGTAATCAAGGAACTTTGTGCATATTGACAGGAAAAAATAATGAGATATAATCAAAAAAAGATAAAATAAACAATGAAGGTGAGAGAAAGAAAAGGAGGAAGAGAGATGGGAAGCCGTCTTGATTTAAATGAATACCTTGGCAAAGAGATTCCATGTAGTTGTGGACGTACTCATTCAGCAAATGTAAGGTTAGTGGATATTGACAGGGATGCAACAAAGCGTTTACCGGATCACATCAGGAATTTTGGATATGAGAATGTATACCTGGTTGCAGATAAAAATACCTGGGAGGCAGCAGGAAAGGAAGCTGAAACAGTATTAAAAGAGGCAGGACTGCCATGTAAAAGTCTGGTACTTGATTACGATGAGCTGGTTCCGGATGAAACGGTGATTGGAGAAATATTAGTTGGTTATCCGAAAGAGGCAGATCTGATTCTTGCAGTTGGTTCCGGAACCATTAATGACCTGTGTAAATTTATCAGTTTTCAGGTAGGCGTAGATTATATGATTTTTGCCAGTGCACCTTCTATGGATGGATTTGTGTCAGACGGTTCTGCGCTGATGTTGAATCATGTAAAAACAACGATTCAGGTACATGGTCCGGTTGCTGTCATCGGAGATACGGATATTTTAGCGGCTGCGCCTATGAATATGATTACGGCCGGTCTTGGAGATACCATTGGAAAATACACCTGTCTGCTGGACTGGAAATTGTCCCAGATCATCAATGGCGAATATTACTGCGATGAAGTGGTAGGAATGGTTCATCAGGCTCTTCAAACAGTGATGGAGCAAAGTGACAAGATTGAGAAGAGGGATCCGGATGCGATTAAGGCAGTCACAGAAGCATTGGTTCTTACCGGAATGGCCATGAGCTTTGTCGGTTATTCCAGACCGGCATCCGGCTGTGAGCACCATCTTTCTCACTATTGGGAAATGAAGTTTATCATGGAAGGAAAGAAACCAATTCTTCATGGTACAAAAGTCGGTGTGGGAATGATTACCGCTTTGAAGCTTTATCATATGCTGGAAAAAGAAAAAATTGATTTTGAGGCAGCAAAAAAGAAGAAATTCGATCAGGATGGCTGGCTTGCTAAGATCAGGGCTTGTTATGGTGAGGCAGCAGATGGTATTATTAAGTTAGAAGAAAAATGCCAGAAAAATGATGTGGATGCCAGAAATAAACGACTTGCTGTGATGAAGGAAAAATGGCCGCTTATTCAAAAGACCATCAAAGAGAGCCTGCCAAAGACAGAAGAAATGGAGCAATTGTTCCTGTCTCTGGATGCACCGGTGAATCCGGAACAGATCGGACTTTCTCTGGAGCTGGTAGAAGATGGAATTTTAATCGCAAAAGAAGTTCGTGATCGGTATACCCTTTTACAGATGCTTTGGGACTTGGATCTCTCCGAAGATTATGCAAAGAAAGTGGTTGATTACTTTGCAAAAGATCAGACGTTATATTTCCGGTGGCTGGAAAGCAAAAAAGGGTTACAATAGAGAAACAAAAAATGATGCAGTAAAAACAATAAGGGAAAACAGGAGGTTAACATGGCAAAGTATGCAATTGGATTGGATTATGGAACTTTATCAGTAAGAGCGTTGATGGTAGATATTCACACCGGAGAAGAGGTTGCGACCAGCGTGTACGAATATCCACATGGAGTAATGGAAACAAGAATTCCGTCCGGAAAGAAGCTTCCATCCGGATGGGCACTACAGGATCCTCAGGACTATATGGATGGCTTAATTACAACAGTCAGAAATGTAATGAAACAGTCAAATATTTTACCGGAAGAGGTCATTGGTATTGGACTTGACTTTACTTCTTCTACCATACTTCCGGTAAAAGCAGACAAAACTCCACTTTGTTTCCTGCCGGAATTTAAGGATGAACCTCATGCTTACGTAAAATTATGGAAACATCATGGTGGGGAAGAAGAAGCATTACAGATTGATCAGATTGCAAAAGAAAGAGGAGAAAAATGGATTTCTCTTTATGGCGGTAAGGTATCCAGTGAATGGATGATGCCAAAGATTTTAGAAACCATTCATCATGCTCCGGAGGTTTACAAAGAAGCGGATCGTATTATGGAGGCAATGGACTGGATTATCTGGGAACTGACCGGTGAAGAAAGCCGTTCCGCCTGCGGAGCAGGATATAAAGCCTTTTACCATCATGAAATGGGATATCCATCCAAAGATTTCTTTAAGGCATTAGATCCGATGATGGAAAATATCGTAGAAGAAAAACTGGATGCACCAATCAAAGGAATCGGAGAGACCGCAGGTTATCTGACAGATTCCATGGCAAGAGTGCTTGGACTTCTTCCGGGAACACCGGTAGGAACAGCAATTATCGATGCCCATTCTTCTTTAGTGGGAAGCGGTATTTCCAAACCGGGTACGATGATGATTATTGTAGGAACTTCTTCCTGTCATATGATTTTATCTGAGGCAGAAGAAGGGATTCCGGGAGTAGCCGGAATTGTAAAAGATGGTATTATGCCGGGCTATTTTGGATACGAAGCTGGGCAGTGCTGTGTAGGAGATCATTTTGCATGGTTTACAGATAACTGTGTTCCTGTCAGCTATGAAGCAGAGGCGAAAGAAAAAGGGATCAGTATTCATCAGCTGCTTACAGAGAAACTTTCCGGTTATAAGGCAGGCCAAAGTGGACTGATTGCATTGGATTGGTTTAATGGAGTACGTTCTCCGTTGATGGACTTTAACTTAAATGGTCTGATTATGGGCATGAATCTTTTGACAAAACCGGAAGAAATTTATCTGTCTTTGATTGAAGCAACTGCTTACGGAACCAGAATGATCGTAGAATCCTTTGAAGAGGCAGGGGTTCCGGTAGATTCCATTGTCTTAAGCGGTGGAATTCCTCTGAAAAATAAGATGCTGATTCAGGTTTACACCGACATCTGCAACAGAGAAATTAAGATTTGCGGCAGCAGCAATGCCAGTGCCATGGGTGCGGCAATCCTGGGAATCGCAGCAGCTTCCGAGCAGACAACGGGATATAAGACTGCTAATGAAGCAGCAGAAAAACTGGGCAGAATCAATGATGAAGTTTATACACCGAATCCGGAAAATGCAGCAGTTTACGATAAACTTTACGCAGAGTATAAGACATTACATGAGTACTTTGGAAAAGGTGCTAACGATGTGATGAAGAGACTGAATGCAATCCGGGATATGCAAAAATAGTAATGCAACAATCAGGCAGACAGAGAAACATGAAAATCTGCCTGCCTGTGACAGCGTGAGATTTTGTATAGCCTGGCAGAATTTGAAACATACTTGACAAGGCAGAAAGATTTTTATATAATATTTAACAGGTTAGCGGAAAACAGTGGCAACAGATAAGATAAGGTTATGCCTGAGTTTTCCGCTTTTTTAAATACGATAGAGAGAATTTTATTTTTTACTTTCTATTGTCCGACTTAATCATATAATAGAGGAGGAAGTTACAATGAAAAAATTATTATCAGCATTATTATGTGTAGCGATGGCTGCAAGCATGCTCGTTGGATGCGGCTCCAGTTCTTCTGATAAAGCAGAATCTACAGAAGCAGCAGGCGAAGCTTCCGGTAAGAAATGGATTATCGCAACCGATACTGTATTCAGACCTTTTGAGTATACGAATGAGAACAATGAGTTCGTAGGTATCGACGTAGATATCCTGGCAGCAATCGCAGAAGATCAGGGATTTGAATATGAACTGCAGAGTCTTGGCTGGGACGCAGCTGTTGCAGCAGTACAGGCAGGACAGGCAGACGGTCTGATTGCAGGTGCTACGATTAAACAGGAACGTATTGACAGCGGCTGGATTTTCTCTGATGGTTACTACAATGCAACTCAGACATTTGTTGTAGCAAAGGGAAGCAGCGTTGCAAGTTTTGATGATCTGAAAGGACAGAACGTTGCAGTTAAGAATGGTACTGCAGGAGCAGATTTTGCAGAGAGCCTGAAAGATCAGTACGGATATACCATTACAAAATTTGAAGATTCACCGACAATGTATCAGGATGTTATCAATGGCAACAGTATCGCTTGTGTAGAAGATACTCCTATTATGGCAGATAACATTAAAAACAGCGGTGTTGAATTACAGATTCCAGAAGGCATGGAAAGCGAAGGCGCACCTTACGGCTTTGCAATCATGGATGAGAATAACCAGGAATTACTGGATATGTTCAATGCTGGTCTTGCAAATATCAAAGCAAATGGAAAATATGACGAGATTATCGCAAAATACATTGGCGAATAATCAAGGAACAATAATCATTTGATTTCAAAGAAGAACGTGGGAAATTATGCAAGAATTTTCCGCGTTCTTGTTTTTCATAGCATCCTATGATAAAATATAAAACAATATATGTATAAAAAATAAACAGAAGGAGAAAAGAGAATGATTGCGATTGTTAAAACTTATGCTGTCATGTTATTGGAATCCCTAGGGAATACCTTACTGCTGACCCTTCTTGCACTTATTTTTGCAATGATTATTGGTTTGATTTTTGCACTTATGAATGTAGGAAAGAATCGGTTATTTAACTTTATCGGTACGGTATATGTAGATGGAGTCAGAGGTGTACCATTGATCGTACTCGCTTATTTTATTTACTTTGGTGTTCCACAGGGAATGAAGATGATGGGTTTTGTAGACTTTAAGCTGCCGGCTCTTCAGGCCGGAACCATTGCTCTGGCCATGAACTGTGGTGCCTATATGGCGGAGATTATTCGTGCCGGTATTGAGAGTGTGGATAAAGGACAGATGGAAGCTGCAAGAAGTCTGGGACTTCCTTACAGAACCAGTATGCGGCTGGTCGTATTGCCTCAGGCGATCCGAACCATGATTCCTTCTATTATTAATCAGTTCATCATCACCTTAAAGGATACCTCTATCCTGTCTGTTATTGGTTTCCCAGAATTGACGAATACCGGTAAAACCATTGCAGGCAATACTTTTAAGAGTTTGCAGACTTGGGCTATCGTCGGCGTTATGTATATGATTGTCATTGTTACCCTGAGCCGTCTGGCAAAATATCTGGAGAGGAGGATCAAACGTGGAACAGAAGAATATTAAGGTTCATGTAGAAAATTTAAAAAAGAATTTCGGTAAACTGGAAGTGTTAAAGGACATTAGTATTGAGATTGAAGAAGGCGAAGTTGTGGTCCTTTTAGGTCCTTCCGGAAGTGGAAAGTCTACGTTCCTTCGCTGTCTGAACCAGCTTGAAAAAGCAACCAGCGGTACGATTATAGTGGATGGCCATAACATTACCGATAAGCATACAGATATTAACAAAGTACGTGAGAATATCGGTATGGTATTCCAGCATTTCAATCTTTTCCCTCATAAAAGTGTAATCGAGAACATTATGATGGCACCGGTGGAATTGAAGAAGATGACCAAAGAAGAAGCTCATGAAAAGGGAATGAAGCTTTTACAGCGTGTCGGTATGGAGGAGAAAGCAGATGTCTATCCGCCTCAGTTATCCGGTGGACAGAAACAGCGTGTTGCCATTGCCCGTTCTCTGGCCATGAACCCGGATATTATGTTATTTGATGAACCTACCTCTGCGCTGGATCCGGAGATGGTTGGAGAGGTTCTGGCAGTTATGAAAGAGCTTGCCAGAGACGGTATGACCATGGTGGTGGTAACTCATGAGATCGGATTTGCCAGAGAGGTTGCAAACAGGATTGTCTTTATGGATGGCGGTTATATCGTTGAACAGGGTACTCCTGAAGAAGTTTTGAAACATCCAAAAGAAGCAAGAACCATTGATTTCCTGAACAAAGTTTTATAATAACAAAGGGAGGGCCTTGAACGATGAAGAATATTATTACCATTAGTCGGGAGTTTGGGGCGAATGGAGGAACCATTGGTCAAAAAGTAGCAGAGAAACTTGGATATGAATATTATGACAAAGAGATCATCCTTCAGGCGGCCAAAGATTCCAATCTGGATGTAGAAAGTTTACAGCGCTGGGATGAGAATGTTCCAATGGATTTTGGATTTGCCCAGAGTTTGTTTGATTTTTATAATAAACCTTTAAATGAAAAATTATTTATGGCACAGAAGAAGGTCATTCAGAAGATTGGTGAAAAGGGAAAATGTGTGATTGTAGGACGAAATGCAAATCATATTCTGAAAGCATATGATCATACGCTTCATGTTTTTATTCACGCGGAACCATATTCCCGAATTACAAGATTGAAAGAAAGAATGCCCGATTCAACAGAGAGCCAGATTATTGATCATATGAGATCAGTGGACCGTAAACGGAAAAAATATTGCGCTTACTATACAGACACTGTATTTGGCATGGCTGAGTATTATGATCTGACACTGAGTTCTTCTGCATTCAGCACAGAAACCTGTGTGGATATCATTTGTGAGCTTGCACAAAAATAAGGCAAAAGAAAGAATAGTAGAAAAATAAAGAAAACGGGCAAAGAGCACGTTTCCTGTGTATTAGAAACAGGAAAGCTCTTTGCCCGTTTTCGTATTTTATGAGGCTCATTTTTACTGGTTTGCTTTCCAGTAAGCTACAAATTCTTCTCTTGTCACGCGGGAAGCCCCTTCTTTCTGGATATCTGTCCTGCTGTCAATCGGAACGCCATATTCTCGTTCCATAACTGCCTTGATGCGAGGCCGGCAAAATTCACCCTGACAATAGCCCATGGAGGCACGGGTACGTCTTTTGACGCCATCGACACTGAGAACCGGAATTCCACGATGCAGACAATCTACAATCGTGCCTTCGCTGACTTGTTCGCATCGACAGATTAATTTTTCCGGACAGGAAGGAAGATCGATCAGTTTTGCAACTTCTTCATAAGGAAGCATCTTTTCTTTTTTCTGAATGATTGGAGCACGATACGGATCATACGTAGGATCTTCCTTTAAAACCAGTCCCTGAGCTTTAAGCTCTTCTGTAACCATGTCTGCGATAGCAGGAGAAGAAGTAAGACCAGGAGACTGAATACCGGCTACATTGATGAACCCTGGAGTTTCGGTAGCCCCAATCATGAAATCATCTGTGCTTGCCACAGCTCTTATTCCTGTGAAGCTTCGGATAAACATTTCCGGATCAATCTTTGTAGTGGTAAATAATCCGGACCGATAGATGTCCCAGAGACGTTCGATATGAGTGCTTCGGTCTACGGTCCCGTCTTCGTCAATCGCATCCGGTCCAAGAAGCAGATTGCCATGATAAGTACTGGTAACTAAGATACCTTTTCCCATCTTGGATGGCATCTGGAAAACAACCGTATTCAAAGCCTTACCGGTGCCAGGGGCAAATAAAAGGTATTCACCGGAACGAGGACGAATCTTAAAACTGCTCGGATTTACCATCTCATTGACTTTATCAGAGAAAAGACCTGCTGCATTGATGACAAAACGGCTTTCAAAATCTCTGCCATTCATGTGAGCAACAAAATGGTCTTCTTTTTTTTCAATTCCTGTAATTTCTGAATGAAGATACAGGTTTGTTCCATTCTTAATTGCGTTTTCTGCAAGAGCAATGGCCATCTCATAAGGAGAACAAACTCCGGCACCTTCACAATACAGGGCATATTTTACTTCCGGATTGATGTTAGGCTCCATGGCAAGAATTTCATCATGGTTTAAAATCTTTAAATCAGTAAGACCGTTCTTTTCTCCGTTTTCTACCATGGCCTGAAGCTTTGGCAGATCATTTTCATCTGTTGTAATGACAAGGCTGCCTGTTTTGCGAAAACCAAAATTCAATTCTTTATTCAGTTGTTCAAACTGAATTCTTCCTTTATAGCATAAGCGGCCCTTTAACTTTGCATTGGCTTCTGCATATCCGCCATGGACAATAGCACTGTTAGCTTTTGTTGCCCCCATGGCTACATCATTTGCTTTATCGACAAGACAGATAGAAAGTTCATATCTTGATAACCTTCTGGCAATTGCAGTACCTACAATTCCGGCTCCAATAATTAATACATCATACATGTTTACTACCTCCTTTTCTTTAAGAAAATGTTACTATTCAGGACTGGGCATCTTCTTGTCCGGCGAAACCGGACAAGAAGCATCGGAGGTTCCTCCGATGTGAAAATATGGGCAAAAACGTGCTTACAAGCGAGCTTGACGCCAGTTTTTGTCTATATTCTTTCGCCGTCCTGAACAGTTACAAGATAATTATACTATTTTGAAAAGAAGAGTACAAGAAAAAAGAAAATTGTTTCACTCTAAAAATGGGAAAAACTATTGACATTTTTTTTGAATCCTTTATTATTAATAATATCAATAATAGTAATAATTCTTAGGAGGTAAAGAACAATGGGATATAGTGACGGATACGGCGAAGGATACGGCGAGAAAAAAGAAGGCTACAGCGAAGAATACAGCCATAAAGAAGGATATAGTGAAGGCTACGGCGAGAAAAAGGAAGGCTACGGCGAAGGATACAGCCATAAAGAAGGTTATGGCGAAGGCTACGGCGAAAAGAAAGAAGGCTATGGTGAGTCTGCAGGATACGGAGCAGGAAAAGAATCCTATAGCGAAGAATACAGCCATAAAGAAGGCTACGGCGAAGGTTATGGCGAGAAAAAGGAAGGCTATGGCGAAGAATACAGCCATAAAGAAGGCTACGGCGAGAAAAAAGAAGGCTACGGTGAGGCAGCAGGATACGGAGCAGGAAAAGAATCCTACAGCGAAGAATACAGCCATAAAGAAGGCTACGGCGAGAAAAAAGAAGGCTATAGCGAAGAGTACAGCCATAAAGAAGGATACGGCGAGAAAAAAGAAGGTTATAGCGAAGGCTACGGAAAAGATACATACGGAAAATAAATAAAAGATATGGAATGCAAAATGACGATAGATGAATTTTGTTGTTCCTGGAAGTAAGGAGACGGATTTCGTGTGTCCGTCTCACAGCCTCCACGAGGAGTGGCTTCGGCAGCACCTTGTGGGGGTATTCTTTTGTGGAGGTGAGACTATGTTTTGCTTGAATTTATGTGAAATTTTAGATACAGCACTGCTAAATAACAATCGACTCGAGCAGCTGATCGAAAAGGTTGTGAAGGAAAATCAGATTCCGGACCCATTAATGCGAATCTATGCCGGATCTTCTTTTTGCAGTCAGTATTTTCTCCATTTGAATTGCTGGGAGAAACTGTTCGACTATTGCCTCAGTCATGATTTGCATGTGACTTTGACGCTTCCGATTTTCAGTCAGAAAGATTTGGAGACCGGAAAAGAACGGATCAAAGATATTTTGGAAAAAGGAAAAGAAATCGTAGATGAAGTGACAGTGAATGACCTGGGGATGCTTCAATATATTTCCGGAACTTACGAAAAAGGTGTAAATCTGGGAAGATTGTTTTTCAAAGACCCGAGAGATGTAAGGGTGCGCCCTTATCAGGAAGGGGAAATGTCTCCAAACCTGCTCTCTAACCGCAACTTTCTTCTGGAAGATAATGACTGGATCAAGGGAATTGAGCTGGATCCAACAAATCGTTACATAGATCTTTCAGAATGTGATCTGGATGGAATCGTTCTGGGAGTACATACTCCGTTTTGCTACATGACAACAGGAAATATCTGCAAATTTGCGTCAACTCATAAAGATGTGGAAAACAAGTTTCGTCCAAACGGCAGATGCCATCTGGAATGCAGTCAGATGTATGAGCATTATAAAGCAAGATTTGACGGACGAAATGCAGATTTGATCCGTTATGGAAGAACCGTATATTATTACAATAACGGAACCAGAATTGCAGGCAAGAAAATCGACCGAAAGATGTATTTCCCGGTGCTGGAGGTCAAGGAATTGAGGAAGGAGGGTGTTTAGGATGAAAGTACTGGTACCCTTAAACAGCAAGGAACATTTAGAAGAATATGTGGAAGCCGGAGCAGAGGAATTATATATCGGGTTCTATGATGAAAAATGGTTTGAAACCTTTGGCCCTTATGCGGATATTAACCGTATGTCCGGTTTTAAGGAAAAAGCAAACAAATACAACTTCCGGGAGATGCTGCAGGTCATAAAAAAAATCAAAGCGCTGGGACAAAGTGCATTTATTACCATGAATGCCAATTGCTACAGTCATGAGCAGATTGAATTTATGAAGGAACATTATTTTCCGGAGATTATGGAAGCCGGAGCAGACGGTCTGATCTGTTCGGACATTCATCTGATCCGGGAAGCATCCAAAGCCGGAATCCCAACCGTTGCAAGTACCATGTGTGCGATTTATAACCTGGATATTGCAAAATATTATTATGATGCCGGAATGAGAAGAATGATCCTTCCAAGAGATTTGTCTCTGGATGAGATTGATAGTATTTGTAAAGCACTTCCGGATGTGGAATATGAAGTATTTTTCATGCGAAACGGCTGTATTTTTGCTGACTGTTATTGTCTGGGCATGCATCGGAGAGAGTGCGGTGCGACCTGTGCTTTTATCCGCAGTCATCCAAAAGAAACCATTTTGGAGAGAAAGGGATTTGAGGAAGAACATGCGGTAAATCTGAATGACTATTTGTACAATGAGATTTTTCACCGGGAAACCTGCGGCATGTGTGCACTCTACCGTATGAAAGAGATGGGAGTCCGTTCTTTAAAAATCGTAGGAAGATCGGATCAGCATGAAGCTGTTTGTGAAGATATCCGTTTGGCAAAGAAGAATATTGAGATTGCCGAAAAGGCTTCTTCGGAAAAAGAATACCTGGATTCCATGATTTTTCCGGCAAATAAGAAAAGAAAATGTCTCTCCGGATTATCCTGTTATTATCCGGAAGTACGTTTTGGAGAAAAACATTAATTTTTTCTAAAAAGAGGAAGGGAATGCAGGAAAAAGATTTTTAACATCTCCCGGATTGATATTTCTACAGGAATGAAAAAGGCGGACCTGACTTTTGCAAGTGGTCCGCCTTAAATTATGATCTACATAAATGATAATCTATGAAATTCTTTGATTAGATTTCCAGTAAATCACTGAGTTCTTTTAATGCGCCATCTGTTTCATGAGCAAGAACGCGTTTTGCTAATACTTTACCAAGCTGTACGCCTTCCTGGTCAAAGCTGTTTACATTCCATAAGAATCCCTGATACATAATCTTGTTCTCGAAGTGAGCAAGAAGAGCACCAAGAGACTTTGGATTCAGATCTTCACCGATAATGATGCTGGATGGACGTCCGCCGTCGAACTTCTTGTTGCGGTTTTCATCGTCTTTTCCACATGCAAAAGCGATAATCTGTGCAGCTACGTTTGCGCAAAGTTTTTTCTGGCTTGTGCTGCCTTCGATCACTACATCAGTACCAATCTGGCTGTTCTTAAATCCAACAAACTGCAAAGGTACAATATCAGTTCCCTGATGAAGAAGCTGATAGAAGGAATGCTGTCCGTTTGTTCCGGGCTCACCAAAGATAATTGGTCCGGTTACATAATCAACTGGTTCTCCAAAACGGTTGACAGATTTACCGTTGGATTCCATATCAAGCTGCTGTAAATGAGCTGGGAAACGGTTCAGAGCCTGGGAATATGGAAGAACTGCGGTAGCAGGGTATCCCAGAATATTACGTTCATAAACACCGATTAACGCATCCAGCATATCAGGATTCTGTAAAATATCTTCATTCATTGCAAGCTTGTCTTCTTCTGCTGCGCCGTCTAAGAAATCTGCAAAAACTTCCGGGCCAAATGCCAGGGATAATACAGCTCCTCCTACGGAAGAACAGGAAGAGAAACGTCCTCCAATATAATCATCCATAAAGAATGCTGCCAGATAATCATCACTCTTAGCCAGAGGGGATGTCTCACTTGTAACAGCAAGCATATGCTTGGAAACATCTAAACCAAGGTTGTTGAGAGCGTCTTTTACGAAAGCTTCATTTGTTAAAGTCTCAAGAGTTGTACCGGATTTGGAAACAACGATGAACAGGGAATGTGCAACATCAATGGAGTTCAAAACAGCTGCTGCATCATCAGGGTCTACGTTACTGATGAATTTGGCTTCCATCTTCAGCAGATCGTTCTTTTTTGCCCAGTTCTCAAGTGCTAAATAAATGGCACGAGGACCAAGATCGCTGCCGCCAATACCAATCTGAACTACGGTTGTAAACTTTTCACCAGCTTCATTTGTAATCTCACCGGCATGTACTTTATTTGCAAAATCTGCAACTTTTTTCTGCTGGCCTACATAGAAATCACGCTTGTTAACACCATCTGCAACGACATCTTCGCCTAACTGTCCGCGGGTCAGCTGATGAAGAACCAGTCTTTTCTCACCGGTATTGATCACTTCACCATTGTAAAGAGCTGCGTACTTTTCAGTTAACTGAGCTTCTTTTGCTAATTTTGCAAGAGCTTCAAGTACATCAGCATCCACCTGTTTGGTTGCGTAATTGAAGGCAAGACCTTCTGCCATAGGAGCACTGTAAGTTTTGACACGATTTGCTCCATTCTCACCGGACATTACGCTTACAAGATCAACAGGATCTACTTTTGCAAGATCCTGAAAGGAAGCAAGGGTATCTAAGTTGTTCCAGGTTACCATAAAATAATCCTCCTTATTAAGTTAAAAACATAGAATTGTATGTTAATTATACTCTTTATAAGTACCAAATTCAAGTGTGAGGGGGAATTTTTTGAATGAACGGACACAAATTATTCACAAACAGTTGCGGACTATCTTTCAGCCGTGATATTATAATATTAATGAGAAAATGGGTAAAAAGCGCAAAACGTAATGAAAGCAAACCAATCGATGTTAAGGATCTATTTGAAAAATTACTACGTGTGTTATGAAAGGATTCAGGAAATAACAGTATCTTGGAGGGATAGTATGTGGAAAGGTACACAAACATTTTTAAAACAGGATGAGCAGGTATGTAAGGGAGAATTAGGAGAAGAACAAATCAATCGAATGCAGGAAATCAATGAAGAACTTACGACACTTCTGGAAACAGAGAAGCAGCATACGGCGATTATCGGTTCTCTGAGCAGTGTTTTTTTCGCCTTGTATTATATTGATCTGGAACGAAATACTTTCCAGGAAATAATTTCAGTGGACAGTATGCACCATATTTATGGAGAAAAAGGAGATGTCCGCCTTTCTTTGAAATGGATGGTCGACACCCTGGTAGCAGAAGAGCACAGATCAATTATGCATAATTTTACAGATTGTGATACTCTTGACAAGAGAATGGGAAAAAAATCCATTCTTGTGCAGGAATATGCTGCCAAAGCGGGAGGCTGGACAAGATGCAGCCTGATTCCTGTTGAGAGAAATGAATCGGGAAAGATGATTAAGATGATTTGCGGCCTCCGAAATATTACATCGGAAAAAGAAGCTGTGGAATCTCAAAACAACCTGATTCAGGCTCTGGCAATTCCTTATGAAAATGTCTATACCGTCAATGCAGATACGGGAGAGGCAATCTGTTACCGTATGGGACAAGTAATGAGTGACCGCTATGGCCAGAAATTTGCGGTCGGCAGTTATGAAGAGAATATTCGCTCTTACATTGAAAACGATGTGTTTGTGGAAGACCGGCATCTATTTGATCACATTCGTTTGATTTCCGGTGTAAATCAGCTTTTATCTGATAAAATGACCTTTTACTTTAATTATCGGGTATTTCGCGGTGATCAGATCCAGTATTTTCAGTGTCAGCTTGTAAAACCAAATCAGGAAAAAAATGAGTTTGTTATCGGTTTTAAAAATATCAATGAAGAAAAGAACCAGGAGCTTGCTCAGCAGCGGAAACTGGAAGAAGCTTTTGCTGCATTGGAGAAGACCAATAAAGCTCTCGAGGAAGAGATGGCAATTTCCGGAGCCTTGAGTCAGGAATATCACAGCCTGTTTAAAATTGATGTTCAAACCGGAAAGATGTCCTTATACCGGACAGATGGGATTGGCATGGAGACGGAACTTCTTGAAGAATTAATGGAAATGGGTAGTTATGAAGAAGTCCTTTCCCAATATATTGATCATTTTATTGTTCCGGAAGACCAGGACAGAATCAGAGAGTCCAGCGGGCTTGGTGTTCTTATGGAGCGTGTTCCGGATGTGGGTCTTTACAAACAAGGCTATCGAAGATATATGAATGGGGTTATTTCTTACTATGAGATGAACGTAGTAAAAATGGTAGATTCCAACGGAACCATTACCTTTATTCTTGGTATGCGTGATGTGGATGAAGAGATGCGTCGTCAATTGAAACAGACCCGTGAAATGGAAACTCAGCGGGAAATCATAGAGGGTCTGGGATCGGAATATTATTCTGTTCTTCTGGTAGATCCGGATGAGGATACTGTTACCTGTTACCGGGCGAAAGATAAGGAAGGACGGGCTATTGAAGACTATTTCAACAAACATAACAACTGCTGGTCCAAGGGAATCGAAAGTTATGCAAAAGAATTAATTTCAGAAGGAAGCCGCAGCGAATTTCTGGAAAAACTATCTTTAGAACATATTCGGGCAGATGGACAGGATTATTCTTTTACTTATGAAAAATTAAACGATGGAGGGGTTGTCTATCTTCAGGCCCGGGTGGCATTTGTCCAGGAAAGAGACGGAAGCTTTGCAGTCGTGGTTGGAACAAGAAATGTGGATGACCTGATCAAAAAGGAACGGCAGCAGGAAATGGCATTGCAGGCAGCTTTTGATGCAGCAGAGGCTGCAAATAAAGCAAAAACAGACTTCCTGTCCAATATGTCTCATGATATCCGGACCCCTATGAACGGCATTATTGGTATGACGGCTATTGCAGCAGCTCATATTGATGACAAAGACAGAGTAAAAGACAGTCTGCAAAAAATTACCCAGGCAAGTAAACATTTGCTTAGCCTGATTAATGAAGTATTGGATATGAGCAAAATCGAATCGGGAAAAGTTCAGCTGATCGAGGAAGAATTTAATCTTTCCGATTTGCTTGATAACCTATTTACCATTACAAATTCACAGATTGAAGAACACCACCATGAGCTTAGTGTGAACATTTCCGGAGTAACCCACGAGGCTGTAATAGGAGACAGTCTGCGGATTCAAAAAGTCTTTACCAATTTAATGGGAAATGCAGTAAAATTTACGCCGGATGGAGGAAAGATTCAGATCTCTATTACAGAAAGGCCTTCCAATCAGGCAAAAGTAGGATGTTATGAATTTATCTTTGAAGATAATGGTATCGGAATGAGTGAGGAATTCATTGATAAAATTTTCGAGCCTTTTGCAAGAGCAGAGGATAATTATGTTAACAATATTCAGGGTACGGGGCTTGGTATGCCGATCAGCCGGAATATTGTCCGCATGATGGGCGGAGATATCAAAGTAGAAAGCAAACTGGGTGAGGGCTCACGATTCATTGTTACGATTTACCTGAAGCTTCAGGACACAGTGGAAATTCATTACGATAAATTTGTGAATCTGGATGTGCTTGTGGCAGATGATGATGAATTGAGTCTGGAATCCTGCTGCGGCATGCTCAACGATCTTGGCATGAAGGCAGAAGGAGTATCTACAGGAAGAGAAGCAGTAAAACAGGTCGTTCTCCATCATGAACAGAAACGGGATTATTTTGCCTGCATTATCGACTGGAAAATGCCTGATATGGATGGAATTGAGACGACGAGAGCAATCCGCAGGCAGGTTGGAGCCGATGTGCCAATTATCATCATTTCCGCCTATGACTGGTCTGACATCGAACAGGAAGCCAGAGCCGCAGGTGCCAACGCATTTATCAGCAAGCCTCTGTTCCGTTCCCGCCTGGCAAAAACCTTTAGCATTCTTCTTGGCGAAGAGGAACACAAAGAGCTGGAAGAACCAATTCATTTACTGCAAAGTATGGAACTTTCCGGACATCGTGCCCTGCTCGTAGAGGACAATGATCTGAATGCAGAGATTGCAGCCGAAATTCTGAAAAACACAGGATTGGAGGTAGAACGGGTCATTGACGGTACAGAAGCCATTGACAAAATGACCGAGTGTGAAGACGGATATTATGACATTATCTTTATGGATATTCAGATGCCGAAAATGAACGGCTATGATGCCACAAGAGCCATTCGTGCCATGGACCGCAATTATTGCCGCCAAATCCCTATTGTCGCCATGACGGCAAATGCATTTGCAGAAGATGTACAGGCGGCAAAAACCGTCGGTATGAATGAGCACATTGCAAAACCTCTTGATTTGAAAGCACTCTCCAGAACATTGAACAGGTGGATGAAGTGGTAAGAAAAATAATAGGAGAATCATTTGATGAATAAAGATGATTTGGTAGAAGAATTATTAGAACAGGAATATTATGTGATTGATTTCCTTCCGGAGCAGGTGCCTCAAAACGCAAAAGGAAAGTTCTTTGAGATCGAGCAGTTTTTTTTAAAAGGAAAAGAAATGGGAAATATTGCTGATAAGTTCTCCAGAATTATTTTAAAACTATGTTGCTACTATGATTTTGAGGTCTTTTATGAGGAGTGGTTTGACGATATCGATATCGATGAGCTGGATGCAATCATCAGAGACGTTGTTTTGACTTGTGGAAAATTCATCGACATCTTATTTGGAGAAAAAAGAATGCTTTTAAGTGTGGAAAGCGAAACATTGAATCTGACCGTATACCACCCTGATGAAAAGGCAAAAAGAATCTTATGTGCACTGGCAGAATCGGAAGGAGTATTCTGGTGGAAACCGGACATGAAGTAAAGATTGAAAGGAGGGGTACTTATGATTTATATCACCGGAGATTGCCATGGCAGTTTTGAACGTTTGAATACCAGAAATTTTCCGGAACAGAAAGAAATGACCAAAGAGGATTATGTGATTATTTGCGGTGATTTCGGAGCGGTATGGAATAAAGAAAAAGAAAGCAAAGAGGAGACCACTTTTTTAAACTGGTTGGATGAAAAATCTTTTACCACATTGTTCATAGATGGAAATCATGAAAATTTTGACAGGTTATATGCTTATCCGGTAGAAGAATGGCATGGAGGCAATGTTCACAAAATCCGGCCGTCTGTCATCCATCTGATGCGAGGCCAGGTTTTTATGATTGACGGTAAAAAAATATTTGCCTTTGGAGGAGCAAGCAGCCATGACATGGAAGGCGGCATACTGGAACCGGACGACCCGAACTTCAAGCTGAAAAGGAGAAGACTGGACCGGGAAAGAAGAAATTATCGCATTAATCATCTGAGCTGGTGGCAGCAGGAACTGCCATCGGAAGAGGAAATGGCTGAAGGCCACAGGAATCTGTTGGCCAATGACAATACAGTGGATTTTATCATATCTCATTGCTGCGCCTCCAGCACCCAGGCATTAATCAGTCATGGAATATACAAACAGGACATTTTAACGGATTATTTGGAAGAAATACGACAGAAAACACAATTCAAAAGATGGTTTTTCGGACATTATCATGATAATAGAAATGTCAACATGGAAGAAATCCTTTTGTATGAGCAGGTAATCAGAATTTCATAGAATGATAAAAGGACAGGGAGCATCATTTTGCAATGCCCCCTTTTCTTTTTCTTATAATAGAACGTATTTTATCTCGTTTTTCCGCTATTTTTCTAATCCATACTCCTTCATCAGTTCTTTACAATATTCTGGATCTTTCGCGACTCTTTCTAATTCCTCAGACCGTTCTTCTTTCAATAAAAACAAAATTAACTGGCTCATCTGTTCTTTCCCCTCTTGCTGGCCAGACTCATGCCCCGCTTTCTGTCCAGATTCATAACCCGCTTTCTGTCCGGATTCATAACCTTCCTTTCTTCCAGCTTCCCGTTCCATTGCTTTTTCTTCCCACGCCTGCATGTAACGAACCCCCATTTCCTCACTTAACTTGACCTGGCTAACCCGCTTCTTTATGATGCGGATCTTTTCGTTTTGCACCATCCTGAAGTTCCAGTTTCTCCGATTCCTCACATGTCATCCGGAACGTATATCTGTATTTTCCCTGTCCGAATAAATCAAATGGTGCGATCATAATAATACAGGTATCCTTTAAAAGGTTAAAATCGACACAGCCTGGTTCCAGCATGGCTGTGTCCATCAAAGACTGATAATAACGGCTCCTTTTTGGAAGATTGTGGGTGTTTTCTTTTTGAGCTTCCGTTTGAAAAACCCTTTTCGTTCTATCCATAGAATAAACATCTACCCGGATAGAACGAAGCAAAGGAGAAACCCGAAACTCTTTCTCTGTCTCCGGTGGGGTAAGAAGATAGATTTCCTCTCCTAATAAAATTTCTAAAAGTGCCTCATAAGCATCCGGGTCTTCCATTGTTGCATCAAAGAGAAAACGATCCAATAAGTCCAGTTCCTGTAGCGTTCTTTTTGGTTTTTGATTCATATAAGTACCTCCATTATAATGTAAAAGATTGGATTTTTCAATGAAAAAGGAAGACTTGATAACAGATCACATGAGAGAGCTTCAGAATTGCTATCAGGAAAATACTTTTCCTGTATAATATAGAAATATCAGTAAATCCCTTTTCGAATCATATAATACCATATATGTAATTTTCTGTCAATCCGTTTACCTGAAATTGAAAATAAAGAGTAATTTCCTATACAATAAAAAACAGTCAAAAAATCATAAAAAATGGCAATAGTGTGGTATAATGTTTACAGATCAAAGATGCAAAACAACAGATTAGAGAGTATTTATAGAGGTTATATCCAAAACTATTTCAAGAGAGAAAGAGGCATAAAAAATGACACAAGAAACCATCCATGAAGTATTGAAATTCAGAGACGATAGAAACTGGAAACAATTTCACAATCCAAAGGATTTAGCAATTTCCATTAGTCTGGAAGCGGCAGAATTACTTGAGGTATTCCAGTGGAGCGCAGAAGACATAATCTGCGAAGAGAAAATCGATAAAATCAAAGAAGAATTAGCAGATGTGGTAAATTACTGCATTCTTATGGCAGATGCCTGCAATCTGGACTTGGATGAGATTGTCCGGGCAAAGGTAAAACGGAACAATGAAAAATATCCGGTGGAAAAAGCGTATGGAAGTAAGGAAAAGTATACGGAGTTGAAGGGAAGATAGGAAATGCCCAAAGGAACCAATCAGAAATTTAAATTGTATCGGCTGGCGGAAATCATGCTGGAAAAGACAGATGATGAGCATTTTATTACCATGTCAGAGATCAAAGCGTCACTGGAAGAATATGGGATAACGGCAGATCGAAAAAGCCTGTATGCAGATCTGAAAGATCTGGAAGTGTTCGGCATTGAAGTGGAAGGAGAACCCATTAAAAATAAGTATCACTACCATGTGGTAAACCGACCGTTTGAACTTCCTGAATTAAAGCTATTAGTGGATGCAATTCAATCATCAAAATTTATTACGGAGAAAAAATCTAACGTACTCATTCGGAAGCTGGAAAAGCTGGTAAGCAAATATGATGCTCAGAAACTACAGCGGCAGGTGTATGTATCCGGAAGAATCAAGACAATGAATGAAAGCATTTATTATTCGGTAGATGCAATTCATAATGCTATTTCAGAAAATAAAAAGATTCAATTTCAGTATTTCCAGTGGAATGTAAAAAAAGAAATGGAACTTCGTCATGGTGGGACATATTACCAGATAAGTCCATGGGCATTGTCATGGGATGATGAAAACTATTATCTGATAGGATATGATTCGGAAGCAAGCATGATCAAGCATTATCGTGTTGATAAGATGCTGCATATCTCTATGCTGAATGAGGATAGAGAAGGAAAGGAACATTTCAAAAAATTTAATATGGCAGACTATGCGAAAAAAAGCTTTGGAATGTTTAGCGGGGAAGAACAAACCGTGAAGCTTCTGGTAGACAATACTTTAGCCGGTGTAATTATAGATCGTTTCGGGAAAAACACGGCTTTTCATCCGATAAACGAGAACCAGTTCACCGTAAATGTAGACGTACATGTAAGCAATCAATTTTTAGGTTGGATTATGTCTCTTGGAAGTGGGATAAAAATTGTCGGACCTGAGTCCGTATGCGAACAAATGAAAGCAGAAATAAAGCGGTTGGAAAATCAATATGATTAAGATTTTAACCGAATCAAGTAAGCTCCCCCACATGATTCTCCGAATGTAAGTTCGTGGTATTTTTATACCACATGCCCGGTGTTAAATTATATTTATCGAAGCCGGAGAAGGCTCCCACTTCTACAAGTGGGAGTATAATTTTTTTTATTAAGTGGGAGTTTCAATCTCCGACTTCGATAAAAGCCTCCGGCGGATTGCTTAAGATGTGCGTTGGAAATTTGTCATGCTAACGCATGACGCGCATCTCGCAGCAAGAACGCCGAGGTGTTTTTGAAAACAGGGACAACGAACAACTTCAAAAGGAGGAAATGATTATGAGTAATAAAGAAGGATATAGCAGAAAAGGTTTTTTTGGAGAAATAAATCATTATGATTCATATGGACGTAAAATCGGAGAAAGCCGTCCGAGTCTTTTTGGCGGCATGAACAATTATGATGCAAATGGGCGTAAGATTGGAGAAAGCCGCCCGAGTCTCTTTGGCGGTATGAATCATTATGACAATTATGGAAATAAGACGGGACAAAGCCGACCTGGATTATTTACAGGGGCAAACCACTATGACAACCATGGAAACAAAACCGGACACAGCGACCGGGGATTTTTTGGCGGCTGGAAACATTATGATGATTGAGTTGTAAAACGAGATAAAATAAAAAAAGGCTGAGAAGCCTTTTTCAGCGCCACTGCGCGTAAACAAAATCGGTACTGTGATCTTCTTCCAATTTCAAAAACTGGAATTAATAGAGGAATTCAATACGCCAGATTATTGGAATTTAGTCTAGCGTTAATACGTTAATCAAATTGATAAAGCAGGGTTGTAGAAACAAAATAAAACTGATAAAATGTAATTGATTAACCGAATCAAGTAAGTCTCCCGTTTCAAATGTGCAGAGCATGAAGTGGCGGATAGGGATTTACTTGTATCAGGTGGGGTATAAGCCCAATGTCATCAACTTAATCTAATAACGTACTTTGACAACTAAATAATGAACAAATTTTTTCTACCTGCATGCTCACTTAATAGCATTGGAATATAATGAATCAGTAGTTTTATTGATGATGGAATACTTTCTTTCTTGGAACAGCTTGTTGTATCAATCTGTTTTTCAGCTATTTTCCTGAGATATGCAATAATGTTTGCTTTAATCATTGTATTGTAGAAGTCCTGGTATACTGAATTTAGGCTTTTTCCAGTAAATTTTTCAAAGTTAAATTAATTTTTGAATTCATCATACTTTGTTTCTATATGCCATCGCAAATGATACAGTTCTTTGAAGTCTGATACGGCAAATGTCTCATCAAAAATATTTGTGACTAATAGATCTTCCGTGTCATCAATCAATGGAAAACGGATAATTTTCTGCGTAATATCCGGGTTTTTATAATTTGTTGCGACTTAATCAGGAAAGAGGGCTTCCCTGATGTAACGTGGAGTACTTGATCCATTTGCTATGCGAATCAAATATTTCGGTCCATGCTCATTCATGAATCGGTATACATCTTTACTAGGATAGCCTCGGTCAAGAATAATGATGGTATTGCCCAAATCTGATTGAGAAACCAAATCACACATGTATTTTCGTTCAGGCGTGTTGCATGGTGACAACATGCCGTTAATGATATGATCTGAGAGGGAATCCTATAAGAGTGAGACCAAAGCACCTGAACGAGATGACAAGTGATTGCCACAAACCCCAAAAGCATTTCTTATTTCAGGAGTGTCAGGCGGAAGTATTATGCTTCCATCAACAGCTGCCAGATGGTAACTTTTGTAAGTTCGTTTTATCCAAAGATTTTTTGAAGACATTTCAAAAATATCTTTGCAAGCAGTATAGTTTATTTTGTTTCTAGCTTTTGAAAAAGCTTGTGGTGAAAAAGTTTTTATTTTATGTTTGAATTTGGAAAAGAGCAAGGGTACTTCACTTTGCAAAGAATATGAGCCATGTGTCATCAAACACCACCAAGTATTTTTCATTGTAAGACATCGATTTCTGGTAAAGTCTTTATCTGAAATAGAATGTTTTTTAATAAAATCTTGATCAGATAAAAGTTCATTGGCTGAATCGAAAAATAAATCCAATATGTTCATTTTCACCTCCGCCTGAAAAAATATATTCAAAGCGGCGGCAACACTTTTTGGCGATATTGTCAAGCTTTTTATCACAAAAAAATGACGAAATATCGACTGATTATTTGTTCATTATTTAGTTGTCAATGTACATAAATTGTTTTAGTTATCTTAAGTTAATGACATTGGGTGCAAGCCTCGTCTGATAAACTGCGAAGCAGTGATTTGGTTATGAGCAAGTAGCGAAGCGGATTGTGAATATCCGCTTGACTTACCTGAATTCCCTATAACTAAAATGGCTTTGAAACTTGCTGCGAACTTTTTTTCGTAGCAAGCTTTAACAGACATTCATTGTGTGGGAAGCTGAATTAATTAATATAACAATATTTGTTTACAAATTTTTACACCACCTTTGAAAACCCCAAAAATGGTTATAAAAACACCAATTGTCAAAATATTCAGATAATAATGTGCAAAAATAATGCCGGAAAGCCTTTATTTATGCGGGTTTGTCGAGGGTACTGTAGAAATGAAGGTTCACCCGAGTAGGGTATTGACACCTTAAAGCAATAAGATTTTTATGCACGTAACTTAGAGTAGAAATGAAGGTTCACCCGAGTAGGGTATTGACACAATCCGCTCTCAACTGCAGTTCCTTAGCTGTAGGGATAGTAGAAATGAAAGTTCACCTGTCTGAGTGAGCTGCCCCAACTGTTTAGTACTTTGAAATACCGGATGATAAGCATTTTTATGTAAGTGGGTATATGATGGTGACCATAGGTGTTTTTCTACATCTGTAAAAACTGCATCAAAGGTCTATCGTCTTTTTTAGAGGAAATCGACAATGAATAAACGAAAGAAAAACATTTTAATTGCTCAGGTAGGAACAAGTAATTTGCAAAATACGAAATATTCATCAAAAGTGGATCTCGATAATGGGCAGGAAAATTGTATAGAAACAAAGTATTCCTTTGAAGCGATTATTCGTGAAATAAAGAAAAGAAGAAAAAGTATCGATTATCTTCTTTTGATTGGTACAATAGAATCAAGATACAAAGATATTTTCGATTACTATTCGCAGAAAATGAAATATGATGACAGTCATGTTGTATGGCAAGATTCTTCTATAACCGTAAACAAAGAAGAGAAGGAACAACTACTTTCCGAGGTGATTGGTACCTCCTTAGGAATCCCTGCTCTGGAAGTCCGGATTGCAGTTACCGGGTATGGCGTAAATACCGATGAATTAAATGATAATTTTGATATTTTAAGAGAGACAATGGGAAAGGTTATTGATCATGCGAAATCTGTGAATCAATTTGAAGTATATTTTGATATATCCAATGGTTTTCGTTCTATTCCGATTTATATTTATACAATGATTAATTATCTTGTCCGCGTACGAGAAGAAGAGTTTACGCTGCATATGTATTATGGAATGTTTGAAGCCAAAAAGAAATATTATGATGTTGCTCCTCTGGTGGATTTGTCACACATCAATGAATTGATGGAGTGGATCAATGCGGCAAATACGTTCATGCGATATGGGAACGCATCTATGATTAAAGAGGTATTTGAGCAAAAATATAATTCATTACCGAAAGAAGAGAAGCCCGAGTGGAGTTCATTAAAAAAGATGGTAAATAAAGTGGAAAATCTTTCCGATACCATTCAAACCTGTCGTGGGGCAGATGGAACTGAACTGGAAATGAAAGCAAGGAAAAAAAACAAATGCAGTGTGAAATCAGCATATGCTTTGTTCCGAGAGGAACTGTCTCAAAAAGAAGAGAGAGAGCAAACGAGTATGAAACCACTTGTTCCACTCTTTGAAAAGGTGAAAGAGAAATTTTCTGTTTTTGAAAAAGAAAATAACTATGAAGTTGGTATGGCGGTAACGGCATGGTCTATTGAAAACGGAATGATACAGCAAGGTTATACGTCTCTTGAAGAAACGATCAAAACATGGATTTGTCATAATTATGAATTAAATGAAGTGGATGAACGTAATCGAGAAGGAATTGTTGGATTTATAATCAACGAAATGAAACAGCAGGAAATCCAAAATCCAAAAAAGGATTGGCGGAATCCTGATATACGGTGGGAAGCTGTTTGCCCCATTGTAGAGAAGAAGCTGCAAGGAAATAACAACCAGGATGATTCTGAATTGTTGGAAAAAATGGAACGAATGGTAAAGGAATTGGATTTTAATTTAGTTATATTAGCACGTGAAATTAAAAATAAAAGAAATGATATTAACCATTTTGGAATGAGAAAAAATCCAATGGAAGCATCCGGACTGAAATCAGAATTGGAAAAATATTTTATCCAATTCCGGGAAATCGTAGAACGAAAGGAAGCTGCTGTCGATGACGGAACAATGGAAAGATCATTTTGATTATCATATCCTTACGGAAATTCTGAAAATCCGATATGTAAAACTTCATTTTCGAATTCAATTACTGGAAGACACCATTTTACCTAAACACAAAGTTTCTGCATTACGCGGAGGAATCGGGGAAATGCTGTTGCGTGCCAATTGTATTGCTGATCGTGAATGCGAAAAATGTGATTTTTCCGATGAGTGTATTGTGAATCGCACCATGTATTCCAAAACCGAAAACAGACCGGCATTTGTAACGAACGGGGATAGCATCGGTTATGTGCTGGAGTGTGAAAATTATCAGGAAGAATTTGCTGCCGGCGATGAATTCAGTTTTGTTTTATTATTGTTTGGAAAAACCATCGTCTACTTTAATCAATATGTGCAGGCAATTCAGTTGCTTGGGATGAACGGAATCGGAAAATACGAATCCAAATTTCAGATTATTCGAATCGAAAATACCAGAAGGAAGCAGATTCTGGACGGCAATCATATTTACATGAAAAATTATCAAATTGAAACCCTATCGGATTATGTTGGGTATCGGCTTGGACAGTTGGGAATTGATTTAGAAAGCATCGGCCGGATGACAATTTCTTTAAGATTTCATACTCCTCTCGCTGTGAAGTATCAGGGAAAAGAGCTTACGGATTTCCATGGTGAAGGAATCTGGAATGCCCTTCGAAGAAGAATATACATGCTTGCCTGTTTTGAAAATATGGATGCAGATGCATTCTACCAGGTACGTGTAGAGCCTCCTGTGGCTGTTTGTTCCGATGCCTGGTCTCAGACCGTAAGCAGATATTCGTTTCGCAAAGAAATCAAGATGAAATTAAAAGGAATATGTGGTACTGTTTGTCTGCAGGGAATTGACTATCCCAAATTGATTCTTTTTCTTGCGGGAGAATTAATTCATGTGGGAAAAAATACAAGTTTTGGTTTTGGAAGATATTACATAGAAGAAATACACGATACTTCTTTTGCAAATAATGTTCACAGTGGGTGAACCGATATAATGAGAAAAGTTGATTATATCCCATGAAAAGGGAACAATAAAAATCATTATCAAAATCATTTTTTATTTATAAAGTAACCTGGGTTGCACAATATGGGCAGCCCATTACTTTTATTCTATTAGGAGACGGATATGTTTATAAATCTATCAAATCATCCTTCGGATTCGTGGGGAGAAGAACAGAAAAATGCGGCACAACACTGGGGCGATATTTATGATATTCCTTTTCCGCAAATCGATCCGACAATCACCGAGAATGCCCTGGGTAATCTGTTGGAGGAATATTTCCAAAAAATATTGGAATACAGGAAACAGGCGTCCGCTGCACCTTTCATCGTTATGATTCAGGGGGAATTTGTATTCAGTTTTCGTCTGATCGTAAAAATAAAAGAACAGGGAATCAAGGTGGTTGCTGCCCAAAGCAGAAGGCTTGTCAGAGAGTCTCTGGATGAAAACAGAAATTATGTGAAAAAAAGTTATTTTCAGTTTGTTGGATTTCGGGAATATTAAAGATGAATGATACAAAAGAAATTATATTGTAAGGGGGATTAGCTGCATGTGTGAAAAAGCGAAAACAACCGATGTGCGTTATTTAGTGGTTACGGAGATATCACAAAAACAGGCATATATTTTCAGAAGCAATAAGCTAAAAGAAAATATTCATAATTCAATGGTGATTGAAACGGTACTTAGTAAAGAATACTTTGAAGAAAAAATATCGTCAGAGATATACAATACTACCGAAAACTATGTTTATTCCGGCGGTGGTCATGTCATTTTGGAATTTTCTACCTTCGAGAAAGCAGAAAAATTCGTGCAAAGTCTTACGAAAAAAATACATGAGGAATACGATGAACTGGAAGTATTTGCCAAAATTGAAGGTTATGATGAAAAGAGGGCACCTGGTGAAAATTTGAAAAATCTTACCGGCTGTTTGGAAAAAAAGAAAGCATTGCGTTCTTCTGCTTTTCATCAGGGGACTTTTGGAATTGAAAAAATTGATAATAACACATTAAAACCTGAAATGTGCAAGGAAGATAAAGTCAGATTGGTTAAGATTAAGGATAAAGTGAACTATGTCCCAATCGGTTACAAGGAAGTATCCCAATTTGAAAAACTGGGTGGTTCAAAGAACATATCCAATTTTATCGCTGTTGTACATATTGATGGAAATGCCATGGGAGCGAGAGTTACTGATTTTTATAAAGAACATGAAAATGATACCTGGGATATCTTTAAGAAAAATATCCGTCAGTACAGTGAATCCATTGATCTGGATTTTAAAAAAGCGTATGAAGAAATGACACAGGTTGTGAAAGCAAATCTGGAATCGGGAAGACTGGATTCACTGAATCTGGATGGAAAAGATTTTCCGGTGAGGAAATTAATCCTGGCAGGTGATGATGTCTGCTTTGTATCGGAAGGTCGGATTGGACTGTCCTGTGCAGAAGCCTTTTTGAAAGCCTTATCTACGAAAGTAAATTCCGCAGATCATCAGGGATATTCTGCCTGCGCCGGAGTTGCTATGGTTCATCAGAAATTTCCATTTTACAGGGCTTATGAATTATCGGAATTGTTGTGCAGCAATGCAAAAAAATACGGTGCGTCTTTAAGTGAAGACGGTACGGGAAAAGAACTTTCCTGCATCGACTGGCATGTGGAATTTGGTGAGAACAAAGATACCTTTTTAGAGATCCGCCAGGATTATATTGTAAATGAGACAACAACGTTGGAGTTACGTCCATATATCGTGCTGGCTCCGGATCCTATCATACAAAAGGATCCTATGCGACAATATAAAAACTTTAAAAAACTGATTGGCAGTATTCTTTCTAATCAAATTCAGTATTCCAAAGGAAGATTAAAAGAGCTTAGAAATGTACTGAAACAGGGGGAAATCAGAACGGAATATTATCTGAAATTTCATAAAATCAGTGACATTGCGCTGGAAGCATATCAGGATATTTATCAGAAAATGACCTGGGATAAAATTGGAACCGGTCAGGGATTAGAACGAAAAGTATTTATCCGGACGATGGACGGAAAAACCCATTCTCTGCTCTTTGATGCCATTGAACTTCTTGATACCTACATTGAATTGGAAGATGGGAAGGAGGATACATTCAATGAAAATTAAAATGACTTTGTTATCCGACACGATTTTTGGTAATGGGGAAAGTATACCCGGTGGAGAAGACATCTCTGTTTTATATGACGAAAATGGATTCCCATTCTTCAAAGGAGGCACTTTTAAGGGGATTTTTCGGGAGGAGTTATCCCGATTATTAAAATGGGAAGGAAAAGAAGAGGCAGAAATCAATAGAATCATAAAAAAATTGCTGGGCGTCAGCGACAATGACGAGGAATCCACTGAGGAACGAATTCAATTTTCTGATTTCCAGCTTTCCGGTTATGTAAAAGAACAGGTTCAAAGAGAGATAAACAATCCGGTGCAGATCCTTGATTCCCTGACCCATTTGCGTACCTTCACTCAGATAGAAGAAAATGGAATCGTAAAAGAAGGTTCTTTACGGACAGGCAGATGCATTAATAAAGGACTGGTATTTTACAGTGAAATACAGTGTAAAGAGGATCAGAGTGATTTGATTTGTAATACTTTAGCTCAGATAAAATGGATCGGAACCATGAGAAACCGAGGCTTTGGTAAAGTTCTGATTGAACCGGAAGAAGGGGGTGCGAAATAATGTCGAACTATTTCAGATATGTAATAAAAAATATGGAACCACTTCGAATTGCAGATGACAGCACCAGTCAGAGTGGACAGACCAACACATTAAGATATATCCCCGGTTCTTCAATCAGAGGGCTGGTAATCAATCAATTGGCTTTACAGCCGGACTTTGAAAGGAAAAAACAAATTCTGTTTTCTAATCAGGTAAGATTTCTGAATGCATATCCCATGATTGATCAGACAGAATTAATTCCATCACCAAAAGGATTTTATGAGGATAAAACAGAAGCAGCAGGACGAAAAGAACTGGAAAATGTTGTAGTGAACGGAGATTTTAAAGAAGGATACAAAAGAGCTTCTCTCGGAAGATATGTTTCCATCGAAGAAGATACGATGATTTATTATAATGTTGAAACCGGCTCCGATTTAAAAATAAAACAGAATTATGACGCATCCAAAGGTGAAAAACAAAATGTTTTTCGAAGTGAATATATTGCAAAAGGGCAGACCTTTGTCGGATATATTGTGATCGATGATCCAACAGTAGAAAAAGAAATTGAACAGGTTTTTCAGAATGATATTTGGATTGGAAATGGAAAGTTTTCCGGAATTGGTAAATGCAGGGTGATGAATTGCGGTAACGGAAGTTTAGTTCCATATGCTGCTTATTGCTGTAATGAGGATCAAAAGAATTCTGTTTATATGATGCTTTTGTCCAATACGGTAATGCGTAATCAGGAAGGCGAACTTTGCGGGCTGAATCTTCCTGAACTGGAAAAAAAGATGGGAGTATCCAACCTGACAATTCAATATTGTTCCACTTCTGTAACAGAAGTAGGCGGCTATAATCGAACCTGGGGAAACCGGACGCCATCTATGAAAATGTACGAGCAGGGAAGTGTATTTCATTTTTCCTTTGATGGATGTTTGTCTCTCGAAAAAATGAATGAGATCATGAATCTCGGAATCGGTGTACGGAAAAATGAAGGATTTGGCAGAGTTCTCTTCTTAAAGAATTATGAAAATATTCAATATAAAATAAGTGGAGCTTCTGCCGGTATAAAATCAGAATCCTTCCTGTATGATGCAGAGAAACATGAGGAGGATGCACAAGTACTGACTCTTATTGCTAAAAATTATCTGATACAGAGAATCAGGCAGGCCATGGAAATGTATGTTGTGAAAAATCCACTTAAAAAAGGAAATCTGAAAAACAGTCAGTTAGGATCTTTGGAAGCATTTACAACTGCTTTTCGTTATAATCCACTTCATGGCAAAGATTCTATTATTCAGTATTTGAAGCATGCCAATGAAAAGGAAGACAAGCAAAAAACACAAAAAGAACGGGCAAGCATTAAAACATTAAAAGGAACTGTTGAGGACATTCTGAATCGTGATTTATTAGAAACATTATCCATTGATAGTAAGGATACAGTTATGGGTATATCGAGATATGATCTTCTGGATGAAGAGACAGAGCTTGGTATGAAGCTTGAATTAATTACGATGATAATTCGTTATGATAATAAGGGGGTGTAAAGTATGGGCTGCATGTTGAACTATGATAAAATCGTAAAATACCATGTGGAAGCTGCCTGTGCGCAACCGTTGCATATTGGAAATGCGGTAGGTTCCAAAGATGAGGTTTTAATACATCCGATTGACAGAATACCATTTATACAGGCATCCGGTATTGCAGGAATATTTCGACAGTATTATCGGAATTCTTATGATGATGGAAAAACGGAAACATTATTTGGAAAAAGTCTGGGAGAAGATGCAGAATCCAGCAGAATCCGCTTTACGGATGGAATCTTTACATCCAGGGATTGTTTTCAACTGGAATTAAGACCGAGGGTATCGATCGATCCGGTAACAGGAACGAATCGCTCATCGATGATTAAAGGAACCGGCTACAGAGCAGGTCATAAATTTAATATGGAATATATCAGTGCCGGTTCTGAATTTAATTTTGATATCTATCTTTATCTCAACGATAAGATAAAAGAAGCAGAACGTGAACTTGAAGATATGATAGTCGCAGTGAAAAACCATTCTTTACAATTTGGAGGACAGAAAAGTAATGGATGCGGATATGTGGATATCAAATCTCTGAGAAAAATCTCCTTTGATATGAAAAAGAAATCTGACAGAGAGTTGTGGTATCGGGAACATACTCTTAAGAAAGAGGCTTATACAACCGTTGAGTTAAGTACAGAGAGCCGTTTGGAAAAGGCTTTTGTAATTATTCTGACCGGAAAAACAGAAAATGCATTACTTGTAAAAGGGATTTCTTCTCTCGAATATCACGAGAAAACTCCCGATGCTGTTCCAATGATGAATGGACAGGGAGAATACATTATACCGGGGAGCTCCTTTAAAGGTGCCATTCGTTCTCAGATGGAAAAAATTGCCCGGTATCTTCATTGTGACGATGTGATTGAAGAAACCTTTGGATCGATCGGAGGAGAAAACGGAATCGGAAATATTTCCTTTTGTGATACAGTTATCGGAACAAAGGAAGATAATGACAAAGTGGATCCATCCTATCGTATTCATATAGATAAATTTACCGGAGGAGTCATGTCCGGATCTTTATTTGATGAAAAAAATTCCTATGGTAATTTGATGCTCAGAATCAGTATCGCAGACCGGAATCATCCAAAACGCTCCTGTGCACTTCTGCTTCTGGCTCTTCGAGACCTTGCCGCCGGAGCATTAAATCTTGGAAGCGGCTTCAGTGTCGGGAAAGGATTTATTGATGTAGATACTATCCGGATTACCTGCCCAAAGTCAGAACGGGAAGCTGTCATTCAGTATCATAATAATGAAGTATTGGACGAGACTTGTCTGGTGGAAGAATTACTTGCATCATTGCAAAGGGGGTAGACAAATGGCAAGGGGATATACAAGAGAGAAAATATCCGTACAGGAAGCGATAAATCATATATCGGAATATGACTATGCGTTGATTTATAATATCAGCAGTATGAAATTATGTAAAACAGAAAATTTAACTGATTTTGATATAGGAGAGTGCCTGGAAGCACGATTTTTCTCCGGACAGCAGGAATTACATATTTTCGATGGCGAAGAGGGGAAAGAAGCAATCATAATTAACGATTCCGACCCGGAATATATCATAACCAAAAAATATGAGCTGGCAAATAAATATCAGACGGAAGGAAAATACATTCTGGTAAATGAATATATTTCCTATGATGAAGACGGTCAGCTTTTCATCGAACATACAAGATTAAAAGGGATTTCGTAGAGAGGGGGAAAAACCATGGATATGGCAGATTTGTTAAAAAATGCAGGATTTCCTGTGGAAGAGAATACCCATTTGAAAAAGGATAAAAAACCATTGAACAAAGGAAAAAAGCCATACAAAAATAGCGGTAATTATTCCAATAAGGGGAAATATCCATCCGGAAACAAGGAGAATTACGTCCATGCTCCCTACAACTTTGTTCCGTTTTCTAAACAGGTTGTTACCCGGGATAAGTCAGAATTGATTCCCCATAATAGTGTGGATGAGCAATTATTTACAGGTGAAATTGCCTATGATATTACAGCAAAGACTCCGATTTTTATTGATAACGGAAAAGGCGGTTTTCATCAAAACATGTATGGCGACTATTCGATTCCGGGAAGTACCATGAGAGGTTTGATTCGCAATAACGTACAGATCCTCGGGCTTTCCGGCATGGCCGATGACATTGACGATTATTCTCTCATGTATCGAAATGTTGCAGCGGGATTATCAAAAAATCGATATCAGGATATTCTCGGCTCAAAATTAAAGCAGATTTCAAAAGATGTAAAGGTTACGATACTGAAAAATGTAAAAGCCGGATATATATCCAATGAGAATGGAAAATATTACATCTATGAAACAGTTCCCGTAAATCTTGGATCAGACTACGGGGAAATGAATTATTATCCTCTCAGTGAAAAGACAATCATTTATGATTATCTGGATTCGGAAAGAAATTACTTCTATGAATTTTTTGATCCGAAGAACAATATTCTTCAAAATGAATTTAAACCACGTAAACAGCGTGAGGCATTTGTAAAGAGACCTGATAATAATAACAAAATTCACTATAAGGGAGAAAAGAATCCAAAGTATCTCCCATATTATAAAGAGGTTTCCTACGAAGTAAAAGATTTGAAATCAGTTACCAACGTTGGAAAACCAGGAGTTTATTCTAAAAAAGGGTATGTCGTTTCCTCCGGTTTTATGAATGAAAAGAAGGTAGTTTATGTCATACCGGAAATTGACCGCACAAGAGAACCTATTCAAATTTCGGAAAAGGATGTACAATCATTTCAGATAGATTATAACAAGCGCAAGAATAAATTGCCGGAAAAAGATCGGACAGGATTCTTTCATCTTCCGGAAAACGGAGAGACAAAACCGGTGTTTTTCATTCATTATAGTGGAAAACTTTATTTTGGATTTACTCCAAGATTACGTGTATTTTATGACCATTCCATCAAAGAAGGCTTGCCGAAAACCCATAAAGAAGGAATGATTGATTATGCAAAGGCTATGTTTGGGTATGCCAATGATCAGGATGCTTATAAATCAAAAGTATCCTTTACCGATGCAATCTATTCTTCCGAAGACAAACCAGCTTTCCTCCCCAATTGTTCTGTTGTTCTGGGTGAGCCAAATCCAACTGCTATCCTGCAATATGTACAGCAGAATCCGACAAAAGGAAAAGGCAGCATAACCTATGATATGGAAGATTTCCAATTACGAGGGGTGAAACAATATTGGATTCACTCTAAAATAAAACCTCTGGATAATGATGTAAATGAAAAAATTGCTTCTCCATTACATCCAATGAAAGAAAATGCAGTCTTTTCAGGAAAAATCAGATTCCGAAATTTAAAAAAGGAAGAATTAGGACTTCTCTTATGGAGTGTTACATTGAGACCGGAATCCTGCATGAATATCGGAAAGGCGAAATCCTACGGCTATGGTGCTATAAAATTAAATGTAAAGGATGTAAATATCTTTGATCTGGAAGCTGCTTATAAAGCTCCTTCCCTGTATTTGTCTCCTTATGTTAAAGTGAATGATGTGGAAGAATTCATTCATTATTACAAAGAAACAGTAAAAAAACAGATTGGAAATAAAGACATTGAAGAGCTGAATTCAATCAAAGAATTTTTTGTGATGAAAGATTCGACTAATCTTCCTGTTGCGAGTGAAACAGACTATATGACGTTGAATGAATTTAAAGATCAATTAAGAAATCTGACTCCATTACCTGTTGCAAGTAAAGTTGTTTCGAAAAAAAATTAAAAGATGGAATAAAAACAATATTAGGATTAGCTGTCTGTGATAATAGGTAAATTAATTTACACTATTATCATGAGACGGCTGTTCCTGCTTCGAAGAATATGATATACTGTTTTTAATCAAATGATTATTTGTCCTGAATTTGTAAAAAATTTGCAGCACCATTGAAAAACCCAAAAATGAGGTGCAAAAACCAAATTATCAGAATATTCAGATAATAATGTGCAAAAATGGCGCCGGAAGCCCTTTATTTATGAGGGTTTGTTGAGGGTACTGTAGAAATGAAGGTTCACCCGAGTAGGGTATTGCCACCGTCCTTCTGTTCCTCCTGGACAGCAACAACCTCGGCGTAGAAATGAAGGTTCACCCGAGTAGGGTATTGCCACCCTTTTCTTTTTTATTACTTATTTGAGTATGTAAATATGTAGAAATGAAGGTTCACCCGAGTAGGGTATTGACACAGTCATAACGACATCCATCTTTTCGTGTCTTTTCATGTAGGAATGACATTTCACCTATCTGGGTGAGGTGACACAGACACATCAGCTCTGGGGCTGCAAGAACTGTTTGTCTGGAAAAGATGGGTGAATAGTGCCGTCAGAAAGGGATTGCGAAAGCGACTTGTCATGGGTGGATCTGCAAAGTTAAGGGTTCCTGGAATCTATTATTCTTGCGAATGAAAATATTGACCAGATGTTAATGGAGATGAACCTTAATAAGAAAGCAAGGAGAGGTTCTTACAAGAATCATATTAAGGAACCGAAAAAGCGGATGGGAGAAGATGATAATAGCTTTGCACAGTCATTTGAAAAGCTTATATTGATGGTGCAGATGAAAGAAGGTGGACATGATGGGATTATTTAAAAAGAAAATAGTAACACAGTCTTATGATATGGAACATAAGAAACCGGTAATCAAAGCAAGTATCTGTAATGGTGAGCAGGTTGCAGGTTTTAAAGATATCTATACAGGGAAGATAGAAGAGGTAATGCTGATAAAGAGCCCGGCAGATCTTGAAAAATTCAAAACCATGTATGGAATAAAAGAAGAAATAACAAAGGAATATTGACATGAATATACAGATATTTGGAACAAAAAAGTGTAACGAAACAAAGAAGGCAGAGCGTTTTTTCAAGGAGCGTGGCATAAAGTATCAGTTCATTGATATGAAAGAAAAGGGCATGAGTAAGGGAGAGTTTATTTCTGTTGCACAGGCGAATGGCGGATTAGAAAATATGATTAACTGGAAAGGTAAAGACCAGGATACGCTTGCTCTTATTAAGTATATTGCAGATGAAGACAAAATGGAAAAGATACTGGAGAATCCGCAGGTAATTAAAACACCAGTAGTAAGAAATGGAAAACAATCTACACTTGGATATCAGCCTGATGTATGGAAGGGCTGGAATTAATGGTAAAAAAGAATATCATTGTAGGAGCAGCCGGACCATTTCAATTTGCAATGATAAATCCGATAATTACAAAGAAATCCGAAGCATATCAGACTAAGAAAGGATGTCTTTTGCTGAAAGGTGTAAGACCAGGCAAAAGATAAAGGTACCTGGAACCACTGTTGTGATATACTGTTTTTAATCAAATGATTATTTGCCCTAGATTTGTAAAAAATTTGCAGCACTATTGAAAAACCCAAAAATGAGGTGCAAAAAGCTAATTATGAGAATATTCAGATAATAACGTGCAAAAATGGTGCCGGAACCCCTTTATTTATGCGGGTTTGTCGAGGGTACTGTAGAAATGAAGGTTCACCCGAATAGGGTATTGACACCAAATTGATCATAATCAAGATTACTCCCGAAATGTCTGTAGAAATGAAGGTTCACCCGAGTGGGATATTGATACACATTGCTTTATTTTTGGAAAAGTATTCTGCATTTTAGGAATTTAGGGTTTACGACATAGGACCATCCACGTTGTTTTAGAAGATTAAGTGCCTGTGAAGTAGTTAGAATTCTAGATTCATTCACAGGACGTGATTCAAGAAAGCCTTCTGCAGTATAAGGTTTTAAATCTGTGAGTATGTGCCAGATAGCGGTCAGGACCATACGACAGATTGCAATAATAGCTTTCTTGTGACCACGGCGTGCTTTTATACGTCGATAACGAGTAGTAAACTCAGGATTTTTCTTCGATTTGATTAAAGCATTTGCAACTTGCACCAAAACTGGTTTAAAATAGGAACCAGCACGGGAAATCTTAGTGGACTTAATCTTTTGATTACTTTGATCATTACGAGGACAACATCCTGCCCATGAAACGAGGTTTTTGGCTGTGGGGAAGACAGACATATCACCACCGATTTCAGAGAGCACTTGAATAGCAGTTATCGAATTTTTATCGAATCCTGGTACGGTTCGAATTAGATTAAGGACACTTTCGTACTTTTGGCTGAGGCGAAAGATTTCCCGTTCTATTTCTGTTTTGTGCAATTCTAGTTCATCGATGTGATTTAAACACTGTCTAAGCTTGACAGCTTGTTCTGTAGAGATGGCACCATCAACAGCAGCTTGTATTTCTTCTATAGGAGTATTACATCTGCCATCAACAAAAGGTGTTACATCAAAAGTTTCCCCAGGGTGTTGTAAAATCTGTTCTGTAATAGAACGAGATGATTTACCAAATACATCTGAAAAGAC
>JALEPU010000112.1 GCA_022766905.1 Lachnospiraceae bacterium | reverse complement strand
GTGTGATGCCTATAAAAAACGGGCAGCAGCAGAAAATCAGGCAGCAGAATATGAAAAAGATGGAATAGATGCCTATGTATTTGTCACAACAGATTGGAGCAATCTGAGCCCGGAAAAATGGTATGTGATATCAATTGGTGTTTATGCTACCCAAAACTCAGCAAATGAAACATTGGACAGTGTCAGAGAAATATATCCGGAGGCTTATGTAAAATATTCCGGAGATTGGGTGGGCGGTAAGTAAAAGTCATACTCCACTGGAATTCGGAAATTAGTTTGACGAAATGGAATAGTCTCCCGACAAGCGACTTTACAGATAATCACTTGTGATAAAATGTTTAACAACAGGAGGTGTTTACAATGAGGCAAGATAAAGATGCTGCTGAAATTCAGGCAGCCTTAGATGCGAAAAAGAAGGCTGGGTTGCAGAGGAGACATTGGCAATTGCCCTATATTGTGCATTAAAATATCAGGATGATTTCTCAGCAGGAATGATTGCAGCAGTGAATCATAGTGGAGACAGCGATTCTACAGGAGCTGTTACCGGAAATATTTTAGGTGCTCTTGTTGGATATGAAAGGATAGAAGATAAATGGAAGAATAACCTGGAATTAGCAGATATTATTCTTGAGATAGCAGATGATCTTTGCCATGGATGTCATATAAATGAATATAGTCATTATGAGGATTCGGAATGGATGTGTAAATATATGGATCTGCATCGATACACGAAGAAAAAATAGATTACAAATTAGAAAGATTAAGGATTTTCCTCTTTCCATTTCTATGGTACAATACAGGAGAATAAAGAATGAATATGAAAAAACCGTTGCAAAGGAAGAAAGGAAAAAATTATGTGTGGAATTGTTGGATTTACAGGTTATAAACAGGCAGCCCCAATTCTTTTGGATGGTCTGTCCAAATTAGAATATCGTGGTTATGATTCTGCCGGTCTTGCAGTGAGGGATGGAGAAAACCTGGCAGAAGTGGTGAAAGCAAAAGGACGTCTGTCCAATTTAATGGAAAAAACCGACAGCGGAAAGGATCTTCCGGGCACTTGCGGAATCGGCCATACCCGCTGGGCGACCCATGGAGAGCCAAGCAGAGCCAATGCCCATCCGCATGTCAGCGGTAACTGCACCGGCACTGGTTCCGGAGCCGTAGAATCGGATGTGGTCGGTGTCCACAATGGTATTATTGAGAACTATGCCGAACTGAAAGAAAAGCTTTTAAAACATAATTATACCTTTTACAGCCAGACAGATACAGAAGTGGTTGTGAAACTGGTGGATTATTATTATAAAAAATACGGCCTGGGCCCGGTAGATGCCATTGCAAAGACCATGGTCCGGGTACGGGGATCCTATGCCCTGGAACTGATGTTTAAGGACTATCCGGGAGAGATCTGGGTGGCAAGAAAAGACAGCCCGATGATCATCGGCCTTTCTGACGGAGAGACCTATGTGGCTTCCGATGTTCCGGCTATATTAAAATATACCAGAGATGTCTATTATATCGATAACATGGAATTTGCCAGATTAGTACCAGGGGAAGCTCATTTTTATGACCTGAACGGGGATGAAGTGGAAAAGACCACCACCAGGATCGAGTGGAATGCAGAAGCAGCGGAAAAGGCAGGATTTGAACATTTCATGATGAAAGAGATCCACGAGCAGCCGAAGGCCGTTGCAGATACTTTAAATTCCGTGATCAAAGAGAATACCATCGATTTGTCTTCCACAGGACTGACGGAAGAAGAGATTAGGAACTTCAGCCAGATCTACATCGTTGCCTGCGGATCCGCATGGCATGTGGGGATCGAGGCCCAGTATGTCATCGAAGACCTGTCCGGTATTCCGGTCCGGGTAGAGCTGGCATCGGAATTCCGTTACCGGAAGATGAAATTAGATAAAAATGCTTTAGTGGTCGTCATCAGCCAGTCCGGTGAGACGGCAGATACCCTGGCAGCTCTGCGTCTGGCAAAGGACAAAGGGGTAAAGACCCTTGCCATTGTAAACGTGGTGGGAAGCAGCATTGCCAGGGAAGCAGACCACGTATTCTATACCCTGGCAGGACCGGAGATCGCCGTTGCGACGACCAAGGCCTACAGCACCCAGCTGGCAGCCTCCTACTGCCTGGCAGTCAAATTTGCCCTGGCAAAAGGTGAGATGACCGAAGAACAGGCATCTTCCTATATCACAGAACTTCTGACCCTCCCGGATAAGATTGAAAAGATCCTGGAAGACAAAGAACGGATTCAGTGGTTCGCAGCCAAATACGCCAATGCTCATGACGTTTTCTTTATCGGAAGGGGCATCGACTACGCGATCTGCATGGAAGGCAGCCTGAAATTAAAAGAGGTCTCCTATGTCCATTCAGAGGCCTATGCGGCAGGAGAACTGAAACATGGCACCATCAGTCTTATCGAAGACGGAACCTTAGTCATCGGTGTCCTGACCCAGTCCGATTTATACGAAAAGACCATTTCCAATATGGCAGAGTGTAAAAGCCGGGGCGCATACCTGATGGGACTTACCACCTACGGCAAGTACGAGACCGAAGACTATGCTGACTTTACCGTATATGTGCCAAAGACAGACGAGCATTTTGCTGGAAGTCTGGCTGTCATCCCATTACAGTTATTGGGATATTATGTGTCTGTTGCGAAAGGGCTGGACGTAGACAAGCCAAGAAACTTGGCAAAGAGCGTAACCGTAGAATGATGAATAGGGGAAACAAAGTATAATAGAAATAGATATGATATAAAGGGGAATATTGCCATCCAATCTGACCGGATTTGAAAGTAGAACAAGAATAATTTGTTCAAATAATCTAAAAAAAACTCTATTCAAATAAGTGGTTCCTGTGGTATTATGTCAATAGGAGACCCTTTTGTGGGCCTTTGATACTTTATGTATTCGTGTTTTACGATTGAATGATAAGGAGAAAGTATAATATGAAATCTTTAAAAGTATTAGATGTCACACTGCGCGATGGTGGATGTGTGAATAATTTTAAGTTTGGCCAGACATATATGGAGAAGATTCTGGCTGCTCAGGAAGCATCTGGTGTGGATGTGATTGAGATGGGTTATATTGATGACAAGAATGGATCTGAATGTGGAAGAACCCAGTATATCAATGAGCAGGTTATTACAGAGTGCATTCTGAAGAATAAGAAGCCAGGTGTAACTTATGTAGCTATGATGGATTATGGCAAGTTTGATGTTGATAAACTCCAGCCAAGGACAGAGGATAGTATTGACGGTATTCGAATGGCGTTTCATAAAAAGAACCGTTTAGATATGATTCCTTTAGGAAAGAAGATTATTGAGAAAGGATATCAGTTCTATATTCAGCCAATGATTACCCTGCGTTACAGCGATGCGGAATTATTGGAATTGATTAACCTTGTAAATACAGAACTCCCGGATGCATCAGGATTTTATATTGTAGATAGTTTTGGCGAGATGCGGCCTAACGATATGAATCGTGTATTGAATCTGGTGGATCATAATTTGATTCCTTCTATGACATTGGGATTCCATTCTCATAATAACTTGCAGATGTCCTATTCCAATGCCATTGCTTTACTTCAGTTCCCGACCAATAGAGATTTGATGCTTGACAGCTCTATTATGGGAATGGGAAAAGGTGCAGGTAACCTGAATACAGAATTATTGCTGGAGCACTTGAATCTTTACTATGGTAAGAATTATCAGATTGCACCGCTTCTGGAAGTAATCGATAAAGTAATCAACCAGCTCCATTCAGAGTATTATTGGGGCTATGCAGTAGAATATTATCTTTCTTCTGCAAATCACTGTACTCCAAGCTATGCAAGCCATTTCTATAACAAGCATATGCTTCCAATTGATCAGGTAGGAGAGCTGCTTGGCATGATTGCGGAAGAGAAGAAGATTTCTTTCGATAAGAACTACGCAGAAGAGATTTACAGACAGTATAATGAGAGCAAATCCGTAGATGATACACAGGTTGTAAAGGATCTGACCAGTGAGTTTGCTGAAAGAAAGGTATTGTTAGTAGCACCAGGAAAGAGTGTGGGACAAGCTGTTGATAAGATCAAAGAGTTATCAGAAGATAAAAATATGGTAGTGATTGGTCTGAATTCAACTCTTGATATGCCATTTGATTATTTACTTACAACCCGTACGGATATTTATGAAAAGGCAGTTGCTGAAGGTAAGAGTGTAATTGTTCCTTCCAGTGTATCCAAGGGCGGAAGAGGTAATGTAAAGATTTTGAATTACAGCAATTGGATTGAAGTAGATGATAGAACTCATGATTCTTCTGCAGTCATTGCATTGAATCTTTTGAAAGCCTGCGGTGTAAAGGAAGTATTGTTAGCAGGATTTGATGGATTCTCCATTGACATTAATGAGAACTATTATGATCCGAATATGCGCTATCCGGTCAATGCGGAACAGGCTGAGAGAAGAAATCGTTACTACAAAGGATTTATCAATAAAATAAAAGAGAGTGGGATTGCGATTTCTTTCGTAACACCTTCTTTGTATGAATAGAATATTTTAGGTTCGAAGAAAAGCATTGCAACGAAATAAAAAAGAATAGAAAAGCCTCCTATGGACATTCCTGATTGATGGATTATGTCTGTAGGGGGCTTTTGTAATTCCTCTTGACATTACCGAACATTTGTTTTATACTATACCCATAAAACGAACATAAGTTCTGGTTGTTTTTGGAGGTATGTAGATGGAAGGAACCTACATTGCAATTGACTTAAAGAGTTTTTATGCCTCTGTAGAATGTGTCGAGCGGGGGTTGGATCCGTTGACTACCAATCTGGTTGTGGCAGATGAGAGGCGTACGGATAAGACCATTTGCCTTGCAGTTTCGCCTTCCCTGAAGGCGTATGGAATTCCGGGACGTGCCAGATTATTTGAGGTGAAGCAGAGGCTCAGACAAGTGAAGGCAGATACAGGGAGAGAAGTGAAGTTTTTAATTGCTCCTCCCCAGATGCAGCATTACATTAATGTCTCATCGGAGATTTATAGTATTTATTTGAAGTACATCAGTGCAGAAGATATTCATGTCTATAGTATTGATGAGGTATTTATGGATGCGACACCTTATCTTTCGTTGTATCATAACCCGGATGGCAGTCCGATGACGGTTCATGGATTGGTGAGAATGATCTTGCAGGATGTGTATGCACATACGGGGATTACAGCCACAGCAGGGATTGGAACCAATCTTTATCTTGCCAAGATTGCCATGGATATTGTTGCCAAGCATGTAGAAGCCGATGAAGATGGCGTACGTATTGCCAGCCTGGATGAGATGGATTACCGGAGAATGCTTTGGAGCCACAGGCCTCTTGACTCCTTTTGGCGTGTAGGAAGGGGAATTACGAGAAGGTTAGAAGCCAATGGTATGTATACCATGGGTGATGTAGCGAGGATGTCTGTTTACAATGAGGATCTTTTATTTCAACTGTTTGGAATTGATGCAGAATTACTCATTGACCATGCCTGGGGGATGGAACCCTGTACGATGTCTGATATTAAGAATTACAGGCCACAGACCAATTCGATCGGTAGCGGCCAGGTCTTAAGTTTTTCCTACACGAAGGAGAAAGGCAGGCTGATTCTCTCGGAGATGGTGGATTCTTTGACCTTAGATTTAGTGGAGAAAGGTCTGGTGACAGATCAGATTGTAGTGCACGTTGGATATGATAAGTGTGCTCCGGATTATTCCGGTCCCATTCATATCAATCATTATGGGATAAAGGTTCCCAAGCCGGCGCATGGAAGTGTGAATCTGGATTTTCCCACATCCTCTACGATGGAGATTACAAAGGCAGCAACAGACTTGTATGACAGAATTGTGAACCCCGGCCTTTTCGTTCACAGACTGACCATTACTTTCAATCATGTAATCAGGAAGTCAGAAGCCCCTATTTATATTCAATATGATCTGTTCACAGATCCGGCGGAACTGGAACGAAGAGAGAGGGAGCTGGAACGGGAACGCAGGTTACAGAAGGCGGTACTGGAGATTAAGCAAAGGTACGGCAAGAATGCCATTTTGCGGGGCATGAACCTGGAAGAAGGTGCCACTGCCATGGAGAGAAATTGTCAGATTGGAGGGCACAAGGCTTGACAGAAGGGAGAATGACATATGGTTCGCGACGCCGAGCAAGAGTATGCTGATATTATTCATTTGTCACGTCCTGTATCCAGGCATCCAAAGATGGCGGAAGAAGATCGGGCGAAGATTTTTGCACCGTTTTCTGCTTTGAAGGGATATGAGGAAGCAGTAGAGGAAAAGGAGCGGGTCCATTGGGAGGAGATGCAGCGATGACAGACGGAATAGAAAGAAAAAGTGCTGTATGAGTGAAACTACTTACATTCATACAACACTTTTTAGATTTTTAGCTTTTATTCCTAAAACTGAAATGTATCTTTAAGTCCGGCCCAGAGCTGGTCTTTGTCACTTAAGTTAAGCGGGGTTCCGTCGTCTAATTGATATCCTGCGGAAGAAGCGGTGCCCTGATAAGTGCCAAGAAGATGTGGCCACTGGATGCCGATTTCAGGGTCGTTCCATGCCAGACCGCCTTCATCGCCAGGATGATAGAAGTCTGTACATTTATAACAAAATTCTGCGATTTCACTTAATACCAGGAATCCATGAGCGAAGCCTTCCGGAATGTAAAACTGTTTTTTGTTTTCTTCCGTTAACTCTACACCAAACCATTTTCCATAAGTTTGGCTGTCTTTTCTCAAGTCTACAGCTACATCAAAGACAGAGCCTTTGACAACCCGTACTAATTTGCCCTGAGGATATTTTTTTTGAAAATGAAGACCGCGAAGGACACCTTTTGTAGAGCAGGACTGATTGTCCTGTACGAAGATCATGGAAAGTCCGGCTTCTTCCATGTCTTTTTGATTATAGGTTTCCATAAAGTATCCTCTTGCATCTCCGTGAACCGCCGGTTCAATGATGCAAAGTCCTTCGATTCCTCCGACATTTTTTTCAACTTTAATTTGTCCCATGTTCCTATACTCCTTAAAAATCAATTTCCTGTAAATATCTGTGTAATGCATCCTGCCAGGTTGGAAGCGGGGTGAAGCCTTGATCAACTAATTTGCTTTTATCCAATCGGCTGTTAAAAGGCCTTGCTGCTTTGGAAATACCATATTCTTCCGTTGTAACAGGTGCCACATGAAGACGTTCTTCTCTGTATTCGTCATGGCCAAGAAGAACAGCCTGGCGAAAGATTTCTTTTGTAAAATCATACCAGCTGATATATCCGCCTTCATTGGTTGCATGGTAATAGCCATATTTGTTTGTTTCAATCATATCGACCAGAAGCCTTGCCAGGTCAAAAGTATAAGTTGGGGTTCCTATCTGATCCTTGACCACTTTTAGTTGATCATGAGTTTTTCCAACATTTAACATGGTTTTAATAAAGTTTTTTCCATTTTTTCCAAAAACCCAGGCAATACGGACGATAAAGTATTTGGACAAAGTGGAAGCGACAGCCAACTCTCCATCCAGCTTTGTCTGACCGTAGACATTAAGTGGTTTATAATCTTTGCAATCCGGTTTCCAGGGAGTGGTACCCTGTCCGTCAAAAACGTAATCGGTGGAAAGATAGAGCATTTTAATATCTAATTCTTTGCAGACATTGGCGATATACTGCGTTCCGGCTGTGTTCACCAGCCGTACCGTATCCTTCTTGTCTTCATCCTCAGCTGCATCTACGGCAGTCCATGCAGCACAGTGGATAACAGCTTCCGGTGCGGCTTCTTTAATGACCTGTGAGACACAAGCCTGATTGGTGATATCCATTTCTTCAATGTCGACACCGATGGCTTCATGGTTGCGTTTGGTCAGTTCATTGACCACATCATATCCAAGCTGACCTTTTACTCCGGTTACCAGTACTTTCATGTGATTCGGTCCTCCTATAGATTTTTATCGATTAGCGGTTGCCATACATTTTTTCATAGTAATTCTGGTATTCTCCGGAAATAATGGTTTCCCACCACTCTTTGTTGTCCAGATACCATTGAATGGTCTTCTTAATACCGTCTGCAAATTTTGTTTCCGGCAGCCAGCCCAGTTCGTTGTGGATTTTGGTTGGATCGATAGCATAGCGCATATCATGGCCTTTGCGGTCGGTAACATAGGTAATCAGACTTTCCGGTTTACCCAGTTCTTTGCAAATGATTTTTACAATGTCAATATTTTTCATTTCATTGTGACCGCCGATGTTATAAACTTCTCCGACCCGGCCGTTATGGATAATTAAATCAATGGCTTTGCAATGGTCTTCTACATAGAGCCAGTCGCGGACATTTTCTCCGGTACCGTAGACCGGAAGAGGTTTGTCATTTAACGCATTGGCAATCATCAATGGAATTAATTTTTCCGGAAAATGATATGGTCCGTAATTGTTGGAGCAACGGCTGATGGTAACAGGAAGACCATAGGTTCTGTGGTATGCAAGCACTAAAAGATCAGCACCTGCTTTTGAAGAACTGTATGGGCTGCTTGTGTGGATCGGTGTTTCTTCCGTAAAGAAGAGATCCGGTCTGTCAAGAGGAAGATCACCGTATACTTCGTCTGTAGAAACCTGATGATATCTTTGAATTCCGTATTTTCTGCAGGCATCCATTAATACAGCAGTTCCTTTGATATTGGTATCCAGGAACACTTCCGGATTTTCAATGGAACGGTCAACATGGCTTTCTGCTGCAAAATTGACTACAATATCAGGATGTTCTTCTTCAAATAATTGATAGACAGCATTTCTGTCTGTGATACTTTCTTTTACGAATCGAAAATTAGGATTGTCCATGACAGGTGCCAGAGTAGAAAGGTTTCCTGCGTAAGTCAGGCAGTCCAGACAGATGATTCGATCCTCCGGGTATTTATCTAACATGTGAAAAATAAAGTTGCTTCCGATAAATCCGGCACCGCCGGTTACAATAATTGTCATAATCGTATTCTTCTCCTTTGACTAAACTGGAAGGATGCTTCTAGTGAAGAGCGTCCTTATATTTGCCGTCCAAAACATCTTTCAGATATTGGCCATACTGATTTTTCTTTAATATTTCATAAACACTTAAAACATCTTCTTTTGTAATCCATCCGTTTAAATAAGCAATCTCTTCCAGACATCCGATTTTACGATGCTGGTGAGATTCGATGGTTTTTACAAAATTGGTGGCTTCTACCAGACTTTCGTGGGTTCCGGTATCCAGCCAGGTAAAGCCCTGACCCAGTAATTCTACATTCAAAGAATGATCTTCCAGATAGATTCGGTTCAGATCCGTAATTTCCAATTCGCCTCGGGCACTTGGTTTTAAGTTTTTGGCATATTCCACAACTCGATTGTCATAAAAATAAAGGCCGGTAACACAGTAATTACTCTTTGGCTGTTCCGGTTTTTCCTCGATAGAAATAGCTTTTCCCTCTTCGTTGAATTCTACAATACCAAAACGTTCCGGATCATCGACATAATAGCCAAATACAGTAGCTCCTTTTCCAGATTCCGCATTGGCAACCGCAGCTTTTAATCGTTTTTTCAGACCATGGCCTGCAAAAATATTGTCGCCAAGAACCATAGCAACTGTTTCACTGCCAATGAATTCTTCTCCGATAATAAATGCCTGGGCCAGTCCGTCCGGGCTTGGCTGAACGGCATAGGTAAGGCTTACGCCAAACTGATGTCCATCTCCTAATAATTCCCGGAAACGAGGAGTGTCCTGTGGGGTGGAAATAATTAAAATATCACGAATCCCTGCATTCATGAGAACAGACATAGGATAATAAATCATTGGTTTATCATAAATGGGAAGTAACTGTTTGGAAGTTACCATAGTAAGCGGGTAAAGACGTGTACCGGAACCTCCGGCTAAAATAATACCTTTCATACTTTCTTATACTCCTTTTTCGTAATCAGAGAAAGCCGGCAGAGCCTGCTTTTCTATGTTTATTATAATTATAAAGGGTTACGTAAGGTTACTTTCAAGCTTTTTTTTAAAAAGTCAAGCAGATATTCGTAATCCGCTTCGCGACTTACTTGATTCGGTTAAAAAATAATGAAGAAAAACGTTCCTAATTGGAAAATAATGTTACTTGTAATCTGGATATCATCATGCTATTCTAATAGATATGAAATTTATCTTGAAAGAAGATCAAAGGAAGATGAACAATAGAGGGCAGTAAGATGATGAGAAAATTAAAATTATGGATTTTAGGTCTTTGCAGTATCTGTATGTTCGTTTGTGTTCAGCCTGTGAAGGTGGAGGCATACACCGATGCAGAAAAGCAGATGGCAAAAGATTGGCTGTCTGCCCATGGATATCCGCCGACCTGGGCAGGAGCAGAAGCTGCTTATCAGGATTATCTGAATGGAAAGTGGCAGGACGAAGCAAGAAAGTATTTAGGCGACGAGGGAGATGTCTTAGAGGATGAGGAAGAGGAAGAAGAGTCCACTTCCGAAAAAAAGACAGAAGAAGATAAGAAAACGACGACAGCGCAAGAAACAAGTACAGAAGCGTCTACAGCAGCAAAAGAGGAAGCAACATCTGCCGCGGAAGAGATGACCACACAGGAGGAAGCAAAAACAGAAGAGGCCACAACACAGACAGAGGACAGGAAAGAAGAAAAGCAGGGAAATCAAGAGGAAGAAGAGCAGAAAAAACGGGAAAAAGCAGCAGTCGGAATCATTGCCGGTGCGGTAGCAGTTGTTTTGCTGGGCGGCATTTTTATTTTCCTGAAAAACAGATAGAAGATGATGAGTCAATAAAAAGAACCTGGTAGAAAGTATGAAAATAAAAATACTTTCTAACCAGGTTTTTTCTTTTTATTTATGAGGCAGTTGGAAAATTTCTTCGTCAATAATGCGAAAATGTTCTTTTAATGCCTGTTCTGCCATTGGAAAATTGCGTTGCTCGATTCCCTGAACAATCTGTTCATGAGAAAGTTGAAGCTGTTTTTTATATTTACCTCTGGAAAGAATATAACCCCGCATATCGTAAATAAAAGTATGAGTAATAGAACTCAGTGCCTGAAGAATATCGATAATCAGTTTATTCTGAGAAATCAGGGCAATGGTATAATGGAACTTTGCATCCAACATAGCGTTATATTCTTCATCCTGACTGGAGCGAAGCTCGCGGATGATGGAATGAAGCTCTTTTAAATGGCTGTCGCTTCGATAAGCACAGGCCAGTTCGCAGGCTTTTAGTTCCAGGCAAACCCTTAACTGACTGACCTGGGAATAATCCAGATTCTGTAGAATAAACATCATGGACAAGGAGGTAATCAGATTCTTTTCAAAATTACCGGAAATATAGCATTCTTTTCCATGGCTGCCATCAATGACACCCAGCATCTGCATGGTGCGAAGGGCTTCCCGTACAGAGTTGGGATGAACACTCAGTGTATTTGACAGTTCTTCTACAGAAGGAAGCCGGTCTCCAAGACGGTACTCCTTTGCTAAAATTTTGTCCTGTACATAGCACAGGGCTTTCTCGTATGCTTGTGGTGATTGTTTCTGCAGCATGTACAAAACACCTCCCCAATCAAATAGTAAATTATGTATGTTGTCTGACTATATTATACCATAAATAAAAACTGTAGAACAAGTTCTTTCCAAAAAACATATAGTAGTTTATAAGAAGGCCGGGGAGTAATCTATGAAAGAAGAAAATCATGGAGAGAAAATAGAGGTTCTTTCGTTGGCACAAATGAAAAAAGGAGAGAAAGGAACCATTTTAGAGATACAGGTTCCGGAAGAAAGAAAAAAACGACTGGCGGATCTGGGTTTTATTCCAGGAGCTGAAGTGACCTGTCTGGGAGCAGGACCATTTGGGGATCCTGTCGCTTATTGGATTCGGGGAACAGCAATGGCCTTGCGAAAAAAAGAAAGTCAATCCATCA
>JALEPU010000181.1 GCA_022766905.1 Lachnospiraceae bacterium | reverse complement strand
ATTACCGATGGTGCTCTTGTGACAGCAGCGACTTTGTCTCATCGTTATATTTCTGATCGTTTTCTGCCGGATAAGGCCATAGACCTGGTAGACGAAGCCTGTGCTTTAATAAAGACAGAGTTGGATTCTATGCCGGCTGAGATGGATGAAATTCAAAGAAAGATTATGCAGCTTGAAATTGAAGAAGCCGCATTAAAGAAAGAGACAGACCGGTTAAGTCAGGATCGTCTGACGGCTCTGCAGAAGGAACTATCTGAACTCCGGGAGAAATTCCAGGGGGCAAAGGCAACCTGGGATAATGAAAAGAATGCAGTTGAGAAGGTTCAGAAAGTGAAAGAAGAGATTGAGGCAGTTCAGGGTGAGATTGCCATTGCTCAGAGAAATTATGACCTAAATAAGGCGGCAGAACTTCAATATGGTAAACTGCCATCTTTGAAAAAAGAATTGGAAGAATTAGAAGCCAGGACAGAAGATAGAAAACTGGTACATGAAAGTGTAACAGAAGAAGAAATCGCAAAGATTATTTCTAAATGGACTGGCATTCCGGTTGCCAAGCTGACAGAAAGTGAAAGAAATAAAACATTGAATCTGGATCATATTCTCCATGAAAGAGTGATTGGTCAGGATGAAGGTGTAGAGAGAGTGACAGACTCTATCATTCGTTCTAAAGCCGGAATCAAAGATCCAACCAAACCGATTGGTTCCTTCTTATTCCTCGGGCCTACCGGTGTTGGTAAAACGGAACTTGCCAAAGCTCTGGCCGAAAGCCTTTTTGATGATGAACAAAATATTGTCAGAATTGATATGAGTGAATATATGGAGAAACATTCTGTGGCACGTTTGATCGGAGCTCCTCCGGGATATGTTGGATATGAGGAAGGTGGACAGCTGACGGAAGCAGTCAGAAGAAAACCATACTCTGTTGTTCTTTTTGATGAGATTGAAAAAGCACATCCTGATGTCTTTAATGTATTATTACAGGTGCTGGATGATGGACGAATTACAGATTCCAAAGGAAAAACCGTTGATTTCAAAAATACCATTCTGATTATGACCTCTAACATTGGTTCTTCTTATTTGCTGGATGGAATTGATGTACAAGGCAACATAAAACCAGAAGCAGAATCGATGGTAATGAATGATTTGAAGAATCATTTCCGCCCGGAATTTTTAAATCGTCTGGATGAGATTATATTATTTAAACCGCTGACGAAGGACAATATTGGAAAAATTGTAGATCTTCTGATGAAAGATTTGAATAAACGTCTGGCGGACAGGGAATTATCCATTGAGCTTTCTCCGACTGCGAAAGACTATATTATTGAAGGCGGTTATGATCCTGTCTATGGAGCAAGACCGTTGAAACGGTATCTGCAAAAGAATGTTGAGACACTGGCAGCAAGACTGATTCTGGCAGATCAGGCAAGGGCAGAAGATACGATTTTGATTGATGTAGCAGATGGCAAATTATCAGCATTTGTAAAATAAAAGAATAGAAGATTTTTCGGTGTATGATGGGAAATCAGAACCGAAGAATCTTCTTTTTTTGACCTTTTTTTTATTTTCACTTGCTATTTTTTATTTGTAAATTATAATAGATAAAAGGGAAAGGAAGAAGAAGGATGAACTTAAATCAATTGACTTATTTTATCACACTGGCACAGATTCAGCATTATACAAAGGCGGCGAAAAGGCTTGATATTACACAACCCAGTTTAAGCTATGCGATTTCGACTTTAGAGGAAGAACTGGAAGTACCTCTGTTTGAACGTCAGGGAAGAAATGTTTCTCTGACAAAATATGGAGAAATATTTTTAGAATATGTACAAAGATCCCTTCAGATTTTACAGACCGGAGTAGAGCAGACCAGAGAAGCGGCCAGAATTCCGGGAAGTAAATTATCAGTGGGATATATATATACCCAGGGAGGTATCTTCATTCCAAAGGTAGTAAAGGGATTTTTAGAAGATCAAAAAAAACAAATCGAATTTTATTTTCACAATGATGTTTCTTCCAGCTTGATTCGGGATTTAAAAGAGGAAAGATATGATGTTATTTTCTGCTCCAAAGCAGAAGGAGAGAGGGAGATTCAGTTTACCCCGGTTGGAGAAGAACAGCTGGTGGCCATTGTGCCCTTATCGCATCCGTTGGCTGAGAAACCATCGGTGACAATCAAAGAATTGGGTGAATATCCCCAGGTAAGCTTTCCGCCTTCCAGCGGATTATATCTTGTCATTGAAGAGCTATTTGAAAAAGAGCATATTGTTCCGAAAAAAGCGTTTGAAATTGAAGAAGACAGTGCTTTGGCAGGAATGGTTGCTGAGGGATTCGGAGTAGGAATTGTTCCGGATGTACCTGCCGTTAGAAATTTGCCGGTAAAACGGATTCCAATAAAAAATCTGAAATATCGAAGATATGTTTATATGGGAGTTTTGAAAAATCGTCCCAGAAGCCAGATTTTGGAGAGCTTTCTTTCATATATAGAAAAAAACTATAGAATTTATGAATAAATTCTATAGAAAATCGGCTTGCTATCAATAAAACATCTTGTTATAATATAAGAAACAGTTTGAGACTGTAAAGGATTAAAGTTCAAAAGGTTATAAAATAAAGAATGAGGGAGATAGCATGAATCAGTTAGAAATATTAAGAGAGAGCCTTGGTCAGTGTGATGAAATTATTTTGGATGCACTTTTAATGAGAAACCGCATCGTAGAAGATATTATGGCTTACAAAGAAGCGAATAATCTCCAGATTCTGCAGCCGGAACAAGAAGCAAAACAGATGGAATGGCTACAGAAACGCCTGGAAAACCGAAGACATCAGTCGGAAGTGATTAATGTTTTCGAAAGTATTACCAAAAACAGTAAGAGAATTCAGGCAAGAAAGCTGTTTGATTACAATATTGTCCTGATTGGATTTATGGGTGCCGGTAAGTCTACCATTTCCAATTATTTAAGAAACATGTTTGCCATGGAAGTTGTTGAAATGGATCAGGTGATTGCGGAAAAAGAAGGCATGAGTATTCCAGATATTTTTGAAGTATATGGAGAAGAATACTTCAGAGATGCAGAGACCAATCTTCTGATTGAGATGCAGAGCAAGAGCAACGTAGTAATATCCTGCGGCGGCGGTGTTCCGATGAGAGAACGCAATGTGGTAGAGATGAAGAAGAACGGAAAAGTAGTTTTACTTACAGCCAAACCTGAAACTATTTTAGATCGTGTAAAAGATAATCATGACCGCCCATTGCTGGAGAATAACAAGAATGTTCCGTTTATTGCAGACTTAATGGAAAAACGTCGCGAAAAATATGAGGCGGCAGCTGATATTATTATCCAGACAGATGGAAAGAGCAAGCTGGAGATTTGCGAAGAAATCATTCAGAAGTTGTTAGAAACAGAATAAAGAAAAAAGATAGGATAGCGAAGCAGATTAATATAATTTGTTTCGCTATTTTTATTAAGAAAATAAGTTATGTGGAAGGTTGTCTTGAAGAAGAAAAAAAGAATTGTTATAATAAAAAAGATTAAGCAAAAACATATTGATTTTAAATCTGAAGATAGAGTTAAAAGCAAAGGAGAAGAAAAATGGGATTGAATGACACACCAAGAGGAGAACGGCTCCATATTGCACTTTTCGGAAGAAGAAATGCCGGAAAGTCCAGTGTAATCAATGCTTTGACGAATCAGAATATCGCAATTGTTTCAGAGCAAAAAGGAACCACAACAGACCCTGTATATAAAGCAATGGAAATTCTTCCTTTAGGACCGGTAGTCTTAATTGACACACCGGGAATCGATGACGAGGGAGATTTAGGAAAACTTCGCATTTCCAAGGCGAAAGAAGTACTGGGAAAGACAGATGTGGCATTACTGGTGGTAGATGGCAGAATGGGTTTTTCCGAATTTGAAGATTCGTTGCTAAAAGAATTACAGGAAAGAAAAATTCCTGCTATGATTTTGCTGAATAAAATTGATTTAATGGAAGAGAATCATCAAAAATTCGCAGATGCCTTGAAGCAAAAGTATCAGGTTCCTGTTTTTTCTGTATCTGCAATAGGAAAAAGAGGAATCGAAGAAGTAAAAAACCAGCTTGGTGCCTTTGCTCCGGAAGAGGAAGAAAAGCGAATTGTTTCTGATCTGATTGCACCATCTGACTTTGTCGTTTTAGTTGTTCCGATTGACAGTGCAGCACCAAAGGGAAGACTGATCCTTCCCCAGCAACAGACCATAAGGGATGTGCTGGAATCTGATGCAACAGCGATTGTAGTAAAAGAAACAGAGCTTCGGAATACGCTTGATCATATAGGGAAAAAACCCAAAATGGTGATTACAGATTCTCAGGCTTTTTCCAAAGTGTCAAAAGATACACCGGATGACATTTTACTAACCTCTTTTTCCATTTTGTTTGCTAGATATAAGGGGGAATTATATGATCTTGTTAAAGGAGCGAAAAAGATTGATGAACTGCAGGATGGAGATAAAATCCTGATGGCTGAAGGATGTACCCATCACCGTCAATGTGATGATATCGGGACAGTAAAACTTCCAAAATGGATTTTAGAATATACGGGAAAGCGGCTGGAATTTGAGACATCAAGCGGAATGGGATTTCCGGAAGATTTGAGTAAATATGCGATGGTTGTTCACTGCGGTGCATGTACTTTAAACCAAAAAGAGATGAAAAATCGGATTCGAAGAGCAAAGGAACAAGAGGTTCCGATTGTGAATTACGGAATTATGATTGCTTATATCAAAGGAATTCTGAAAAGGAGTTTAGAGCCGTTTCCGGCAATCCTGGCTCTTCTGGAAAAGAAATAAGCCAGGACCCTTTGTATTTATGCAAATAGTGTTTTGTTTTGATGAAGCAACTCGAAAGAGAAGGCTTTCAGCCATGATTGGATGGAGAAGTCTTCTTTTTGGAGCTTTTCTTTTTGCTCCGAAAAGAGAAGAGGAATCATGGAAAGCAGGTCTTTTTCCGACAGCATGTTCCAGGAAAACTGATCAAAAAGATGGGCGATGCAGGAAGCTTTTCCAGTCCAGAATCCATCAGTAAAAAGAGGCGTGTACTGTAAAATCAATTCTTCCCGGCAAAGCCAAGGTTTCTGATAAGATTCTTCCCGATAGACCTGGTAAAAGAAATCCTCCGTCAGACCAAACCGTTCCAGTCTTCGAAGAACATGATGCTGCGTTTTCTCGGATACATCTGTTTGTAATGCAATGGTCTTTTTCACAGCTTTCATTACACTTTTTCCAATCATTTCTCCTAATTTGCTGTCTTTTCCCGCTGCGGTCAGGTGAATCTGACTGGATGGATTGGTAATGATAATGACACCATCTGTTCCGGAACCGGTTGCAATACCGGAAGAATAGAGACTTGGACATAAAAGTTCACCCACAGCGGCAGTTTTTGCTTCGGTACAGGTAACAAGGGCGCGGGCCATGGCGCCTTCTGTAAGAGCAGCATCCAGATGGAGAATGATATTAATTGTACCTGGTATGATCGGATGATAAGTTCCATCTATTTCCTGCCAGCAGGCCGGATCTCCGACTCTGGCCCCGTTTTTGTCAATCCCTCCTGTCACTACAGCAGAAACAGTCAGGCGAGTGCCATCAATTAAGACAATCTCTTCTGTTTCAATTGCCAGATTTTCCATATCTGCTGCTGTACTTAGACCAGTACAAAAAATGGGATCTAAGTTCAGTTTATCTTTTGCAATCTGAAATAAATGTTCTTCATAGGTAGATTCTTTCATTTCACATTGATTATCTATTTCTCCTTTTTCATCATAATTAAACACACAATTCAGATTTTCATGATATCCTCCGGAAAGAGCAGAAGTGCTTAACACATTTCGTTTTCCGGAAAAAGTAAGAATGCAGTCTTTTGAATAACGATACAGCTGGTCCTGATTGGAAAAGGTATGAATCAGCATGTTGGTCTCTCCTTTGTCTTTTTCTTATTATGAATTATCTCTGCTCGACTAGCGTCTCGCTGAAGTTTTCGTCAAATGCTTTCTTTTGTGCAAGCGCAAGAAAGCGCATGACTCATTATAACATATTTTTGTTTCGTGGAGCCGTCGCAGTAACGGTCTAATGACCGTAACTGCCGACGGTCTTTTTGTGCGCATTTTCAGCAGAATCCACTGATTTTGGCTACAATTACTGTATCTGTACTGCTGAAAAAGCGCACTTATCTAAGCCTTCTGTCTTT
>JALEPU010000077.1 GCA_022766905.1 Lachnospiraceae bacterium | reverse complement strand
ATCGGTTCTGTCACTTTCGATCCCCGGTTTCCCCATAAAATCACAATGGAAAATAAAACTGCCGCAACGGGAATATACACCCACATCCATTCCATCTTTCCCAGTCTTTTCAGACCAAAATAGGTCACAGGGCCAATCAATAAAATATAGATAATGAGGAGTATTCCATAAAGAGGCAGATTTCTTTGTACTTTCTGTCTGCTGAATTTCAGATTGTCAAACAGAATCCACAAATCTTCTTTTTCCTCTGTTATACTTTCATATCCTGTAAGGTCATCTTCACTAACCTGGCTAAGTTCTATCTCCTGCTCTGTATCAGGGCCTGTACCCTCAGTCAGAGAAGTATTTTGTTTTATATTAATGTTTAATAAGAAAAGAAACAGGATACAGGATAAAATCAAAACAAGAATCCAAATTCCTCCCTTTCCCCCTCTTTTTGCCATACTACTCCTCCTTCTTCGATTCTTTTTCCTTTGCAAGTGGCAGTACGATCTGAAAAATGGTTCCGTCCGTATCACTCTGGGCACTGATTGTACCATCATGGAGACCAACGATATTTTTTGCAATTGCAAGTCCCAGACCGGTGCCTCCTGTCTTCAGGGAGCGGGAACTTTCCACCCGGTAAAATTTATCAAATATTTTATCAATGTCTTCTTTTGGAATAATTCTTCCATAGTTTACAATACGGACAACAGCCTGATCGTTCCTGGTCTCTGTATAAATCTCAACCAGCTTACCATCTGCTCCGTATTTAATTGCATTGCTGATAAGATTCCCGATGGCTCTTGCCAGAAGTTCTCCATCTCCAAAAATGCAAATTTCTTCCTTCGAAATCTCCTTCTTGCAAATCAGTCCTTTTTCCGAAAAACTTGGATAAAATTCATCGATCAGCTGTTCCATAAACTGATTCAGATTCAGGTAATTCCGATGAATCTTCATCTTATCTTTGTCATACCGGGTATAATCAAATAAATCTTTGATCAATGTTTCCAGGCTCTTTGCCTTATCATAAACAATTCCGATATATTTTTTTTGTTGGGCCGGAGTCAGAAAGTCTTCTCTCTTTACCAAATCCAGATACCCGATAATGGAAGTAAGCGGTGTTCTCAGGTCATGGGCTACATTGGTAATTAATTCATCCTTTGTCTGTTCAGCCAGCCGTTTTGTCTCATTTTCACTGGCAATCTGAGTTCTCATCTCATTGATGGAATTAGCAATTACCGCAAGTTCATCTTCGCCTGCTACCCGGATTCCTGTCTCCATATCTCCATTTTTCATTCTCTCGATTCCTATGATGATCTCTTTTACATATTGAATCGTATCATAAGAAATCATCAGAAAGAAAATAGAAAACAAAATCAGCGCAAAAATAAATATCAGGCTAATATCCAAGGCAAATCTTCCTGTAAATAAATAGATTCCGTTTTGTCCGACGGCTACCCCTGCTTCTCCGCCCGGCGGGTAATAAATATTCGAACCGGGAACTTTCGATCGATAATAAAGAACTCCTGTCACCACTGTCGTAATTGTAAAGAAAGTAGCTGCCATGCTAAGAATGGCATACCAGACAAGCTTTGCTCTTAAACTCTTAATTCCATTAACCTTCAATTTTGTAGCCTACCCCCCAGACCGTCTTCAGGAGACGAGGATTCTTTGCGTCATCTTCAATCTTTTCTCTTAATCTTCTGATGTGAACCATAACTGTATTGTTCACTTCATAAACTTTCTCATTCCACACTTTTTCGAAAATTTCATCTGTACTGTACACCCGTCCCTTATTGGAAGCCAAAAGATACAGAATATCAAATTCAATCGGAGTCAAAGCTACATTCATGCCCTTCTTCTTGACCGTATGTGCAACTTTATTAATCACAAGATCATGGATGGTAAGCTCATCTTTGCTCTGTTCTTCTTCTCCCACCTGGATCTTGGTGTAACGTTTTAACTGGGATTTGACTCTTGCTACCAGTTCCAGCGGATTAAAAGGCTTTGTCAGGTAATCATCTGCTCCCGTTCCGAAACCAATGATCTTATCCATATCTTCTGCTTTTGCAGAAAGCATTAGAATCGGAATATTACTTTCCGCCCGTATTGTCCGGCATACTTCCAACCCGTCCATATTAGGCATCATAATATCAAGAATAATCATCTTGATTTCCTTATTCTCAGAAAGTTTTGATAAACATTCCACACCATCATAAGCTTTTATGATCGTGTATCCTTCGTTGGCCAAATATATCTCTATTAATTCTGCAATCTCTCTATCATCATCTACTACCAAAATTGTTGCATCCATTTTTTCTTCCTCCCATTCTATTCTTTCTCAATTTTACCATATATGAAATTTGAAATCCTTAAGAACTTCTTACAAACTACCGGAAAAAAAGCAAAGCAGAGCTTGTTCTTTTCTTGTATTCTTAAAATTACAAGGTAAAAGCTGCTTGCTAGTCCTGCAATCCTATACAGACAAGATAAAACAAACGCCGGCCAAAAGAATTCAGCCGACGCAGTTTATAGACTTATTTTAATTTTAATGGGATTCCACAGACAGAAAAATATACTTCATCGGAAAGGGCGGCAAGAATTTCATTCACTTTGCCATTGATGTCAGAGAAAATTCTTCCCAGTCGGTACGATGGTACAAGAGACATTCCCACTTCATTGGTGACAAGAATCAAATTCTTGTCATAATCTCTTGCTGCTTTTACTACTTTTGTAATTTCTTCAATAATTGCATCCTGCAATGCCTGAATTTCCTCTTTCGAAATCGTATCGAAATCTCTTTCTTCTTCAAAAAGGAAATTAGTAATAAAGACAGTAATACAGTCGAGAAGGGCTGTCGTCTTTTTTGTCTCTTTTAATACCTGATCCAGACCCCGGTATCCTTCATAAGTCTCCCATCTTTTATCTCTTCTCTCCTGATGAAGACGGATTCTTTCTTTCATATCATCATCGGTAGGAATCGCTGTAGCCAGATAAATGACAGATCCCTGCCCATATTCCATAGCTTTCTCTTCTGCCAGAACACTTTTCCCACTCCGACTTCCTCCCGAAACTAAAATTACATGACTCATTTTACATCCTCCTCAATATAACGGACTCCCCGAGACAGCAAAAAGACTGCAAAAAACAGGGCCAGATAAACGATAAGCAGCTGACTCGAAATCAGATTGGCAGACCGGTTAAAAGACTGTGCCAGGGTAGGAACTGTCTGGGCATAAAGTGCCAAAAGATAAATCTTTCCGAAGGTAAGTCTTTTCTCCTTCTTACCAGGCATCCGGATACTTCCGATAAGCGCCAGGGGAATCGCCGAAACCAGATATTTGAGCGGTTCCATAAAAACCAGCATGATAAAACTGAAAATCATACTGGTATAAATCAGAGGTTTTAACTGAAGCAGGGAATTATTATCAAAGGTACTGTTCTGGTATTGAGCAAAATCAACTTCCATCGCTCCCACATAAGCATTGTAAATGACCATATTCTTTTTACTGACCAGAATTTCCATCATACAGTTTTCTGTATCCAGTTCCTCTGTATTAACCCGTTCTTTGGATGTATCTACCAGCAAATGGGTCGTACTGTTCTTTCCAATCTCAATGACTCCGTCCGTATGAAGTTCTCCTTTGGAAAATTCTATATCAGGCAATACTTTTGTAATCAGATGATCCATTCCGCCAAAACTAGCAAACCATCCTGCTGCCGGAATCACATAATCCATAATACAAAGGCACAGACTCAATACAAGAACAAAAATCACAACTTTTTTTCTTGGAAGATTCAAAAGGTCCTGATATCTTTTTGGTTTGACACTGTAGATAATCTGGTCAAAAAAACCTGTCGTATTTTTACTTTCTGTTTCCATCTTTTGATTATCCCTCTATCTTGTAAACCACACTGTCTGCTATTTCTTTGGCCAGAGCCTCTCCCTCCAGCAGTTCAATGATTTTTAACGCAAAATCAATCGCTGTCCCCAGTCCTCTGCTGGTTACAATCTGTCCATCTACTACAACAGAATCATAGCTGTAGAAAGCCATAGAAAGCTGTTCCTCAAAAGATGGGTAACTGGTTGCTTTCTTTCCATCTAAAAGTCCAAGCTCTGCTAAAATGGATGGGGCCGCACAAATTGCACCGATATAGGCTCCTGCACAGTGAAGACCCAGAACCATCTCCATCAAAGGCTCACATTCCTTTAAATGAATCGTTCCAGGCATTCCGCCCGGAAGAACCAGCATATCTGCCATGGTTCCTTTTACCTCAGAAAGAAGTAAATCTGCTTCTACCTTGATTCCCCGGGCTCCTTTTACCATCTTACTTTCCTGAATGGATACGGTTACAGCTTCAATCTGTGCCCGGCGAAGCAAATCTACCACCGTCAACGCTTCAATCTCTTCAAATCCTTCTGCCAGAAATATATATACTTTTTTCATCCTTCGTCTCCTTTTTCTTTTTCTCATAGTCACAAAGGAATTATAACATACTATAGCAGATGTTTCATGAATTTTTTATGAAAACAGTCAGAAAATTTTATACTTCTTTATTTGCCGCCAAAATCTGTTCCGGCAAAACAGGGACCTGATGAAAATCTCCGTCAACCGCATTGGACACTGCGTTGGTAATGGCTGATACCGATGGTACAACAGAACACTCTCCAATACTTTTTGCCCCATAAGGTCCTCCCGGCTCAACAGGTTCCACAAATCCAACCTGAATTTTTGGCATCTCATCTGCCTGGAAAATATGATAGGTTCGAAAAGAAGAATTTTTTACTTTTCCATTCTCATCCAGAACAATTCCTTCACTTAAGGCATATCCCAGCCCCATCTGAACCGCTCCTTCAATCTGACCTTCTACCGCCATTGGATTAATTGCTTTTCCTATATCATGTACTGCTGTATAAGAAAGAACTTTTACCTTTCCCGTCTCCTGGTCTACCTGAACTTTTACAAAATGAGCTCCGTAAGAAACAGCCAGCGAATCAGAAGCAAAGGTATCTGCACAGCACAGATCTTTCTCATCGGTCTGTTTGGTAAAAGAAACCACCTCTTGCAAAGAAGCCAGATGATTTCTTGTCATCTTCTCCACAACCTGCCATTCTCCTAAAGACAATTCTTCTTTTTTTCTTTGAAGCATTTTGGACGCTTCTTCCAATATCTCCTCTTTCATCTGATTAGCAACTTTGACGGCTGCATGAACACTGACATAAGTTCCCCGGCTGGAATAATTTCCAAGGTCCCACATAGTAGCATCCGTATCAGCCTGAATACATTCTATTCCATCCATAGGGATTCCAAGTATTTCAGAAACAACCTGGCATTGTGTGGTAACAGAACCATTTCCCATATCACAGACACCGGAAAAAAGCACCACAGTCCCATCTTCATTCATTTTTAACATAACTCCTGTCGTATCCGGCCTTACGCCAAATACTCCATTTCCATGAGCTGCTACTACCATGCCAACGCCAATCCGAAAACGTCCATTTTCTTTTCGGGAAGTTTCCTGCTCTTTCAGACCCTCTTCCCATCCAAACAGTTCCATCCCTTTTTTTACACAATCGATCGGATGGGCATTTCCATGAGGCTGCTGATTCCGAAAGTCCACTCCATCCGGCTCAGTCAGATTCAAAAGTTCCATCCTTGCCATATCAATTTTTAATTTTTTTGCAATCTTGTTCATTTGTCTTTGCTTGGCAAAAAATAGCTGCGGAGAGCCAAATCCTCTCATGGCCCCTGCAATTGGCATATTGGTGTACACCGGAATTCCGCGAAAACGAAGGTTTGGAATCTTTGTCAGTTTAAAAAATTTGCCGCTCATGGCCCAGACAATGCTCATGGTACCGCCTGCATAAGCCCCGGCGTTGACCCAGGCAGTAATCTCCTGCGCTACAATTTTTCCGCTTTTTTGTACTCCCGTACGAATTTTTAATTCCATTCCATGGCGGGTACGAGAAGAAGGAATGTCTTCTCTTCTATTATAAACAAGTTTGACCGGCCTTCCTGTTTTGATTGCAAGCAAAGCTACAATCGGTTCGCAGACCATATCAATTTTTCCGCCAAAGCCTCCTCCAATTGCAGGAGTAATGACCCTTACTTTGCTCATAGGCAGTTGGAAGAGACGGCTTAAATTCAAACGATGAGCAAAAATATCCTGGCATGCTGTATAAACGGTCAGTTTTCCATTGCTTTCATAATTCGCAATGGCACAATGAGTCTCGATGGCACTGTGATGAATGGGTGGAAGACTATAGCAATCTTCAAAAATCTGATCTGCTTCTTCCATTCCTTTTTCCACATCACCGGCACCTAAATCAACTTCTTCAATCAGATTGGTCTCTCCATGAATAGGATAAGCATCTGGATCCAATGCTTTCAGGGGATCATAATTTACGGGAAGGGGCTCGTATTTTACCTCAATCAGCCGGATTGCCTTTTCCGCTGTTGCCAGATCCACTGCTGCAACTGCTGCAACCTTATCTCCTACAAATCTTACCCGATCATCAAAAATATATTCTGTTTTTGCTCCATCAATTTCTTCGCCGCAACTGTTAAAGGCTCTTCTCGGCGAATTCTTGTAACAAACAACGGCTTTCACACCTGGCAACTGTTCTGCTTTTTCCGTATGAATCTCAAGAATTTTTCCATGTGGAATCGGGCTAAATAGAACTTTCGCATAAAGCATTCTGGGCAGCTTCATATCAGCTGTATATTTTAATGCTCCTGTAACTTTCAAAGCTGCATCCCGGATTGGCAGATTGGCTCCGATCATCTTATTTTCCTGTTTCTCCATTTTCATGTACAGACTCATTCCTTCCCCTTTTCAACAAACCTGTTATAAATCCGGATTTCTCCTTCAATCGCAACTTAATTTACCCATATTAATATAATTTTAGTTTAACTAAATTCTTTTGTCAATAATAAAAAAGGGAATGTCACAAAATTTTGCAACATTCCCTTTTCGAAAAGTGAAACTATATTATGGATAATTTACATTATTCTCCCATCACAACAATTTTCAGACCTTTTATACTGATATTCATCTCCATGGCCTCGTTGATATCAGCAAGGGCATATTTGTGAGATAATAGTTCTACCACCGGAAGTCCATCTTTTTGTGCTTCTTTTAAGACTTCGCAAGCCTGAATCCAGTCTTTGGACTGATAGGTCCAGGAACCGGTAACCTTGATTTCTTTATTACAAATATCTTTATGAGGATTGTAAGTAGTATCTCCGTTATCAACAAAGAAACCAAGTTCACACATAGCACCGCCACGTTTTACATAATGCCATACTGTGCTTGCAGCTTTAGGAGAACCGGTACACTGGAATGCCATATCAGCACCTTTACCTGTAATTTCCATTACTTTAGTAAGAGCATCTTCTGTCATAAAGTTGACTGTATATGCTGCACCAAGTTTTTTCGCCATATTAAGACGATTCTCATCTCCATCTACAGCAATAATATTGCGAACTCCCATAGTACGAACTGTTGTCAGAAGAAGTAGTCCGATTGGTCCACAGCCCTGTACTAAAACATAAGAATTATGTTTGAAATTAAAAATCTCTTTTGCTTTTTCAACAGCATGTACAACAACTGCACATGGCTCAATCAAAGTACGAAGATCCACATCCATATCACTTACATTGAAAACAACACCGCCGGCATTTACTTTTATATATTCAGCAAACCAGCCATTGAAGTTTTTATAAGATTCCTCACCAGGCATCAGTCCGAAAATTTCACCACCTTCACAAAGATGAATATGTTCCGGATCATTTTTACAAGTGTCGCACTGACCACAAGGCTTCAGGCCTGTTACAATCTTATCACCAACTGCCAAAGGCTTTCCATAATAATCGGTGGTAATATTTTTGCCAAGTTTAACAACCGTACCGGTTCCCTCATGTCCCAGCTCTACAGGGATATATCCAAACGGATCGCCCTTATATTCATGGACGTCAGTACCACAGATACCAGTCTGTTCCACTTTAACGAGAATTTCATCATCATTGATTTCAGGAACAGGGAGCTCCAGGATTTCAATTTTTTTCGGGCCGGTTAACACAGAGATTCTTGCGGTTTTTGGAATTTCATACATATTTCTTTTCCTCCTTCTTTTTATAAAACCATCTGTTCTTTGATAAAAATAGAATAATGGAAAGGAGAAAAAATACAATTCACATCATTACTCTTTTGTTAATTAAGGTTTCGATATAATAAATCTGTAATTTTTTGTGTCAAATACTTTGTTATGGCATGAAAAATGACATTTTAATTCATCTGTAACTTTTAATAAAAAATAGAATTCTATTTACATTGAGAAAGAGTGCAAAGATATGGTTCTAATTTTGCTGGCAATGCCTGAATCAATCGCTCTGACATCTCTTTCGGGCTTAATTTCATACCGCTTCGCACCCATTCTGCAGTCATATCCATGGAACCATGACAGTAGAACTCCAATAAAAATTGAATTTCTTCATTCAGCTCCCCATTTCTTTGGGCAACCTCGCGATAAAAATTACAGATACATTGATAATCATAGTTCATCAGATTATTATAATCCGACGAAGTCAATGCGGAACTAAAAAATGCCTTATCCTCAATCATATAAGAAAATTTTTTAATCAGACCTTCCTGTAATGTAAGACTGACTCCCATTTGTTTAATGGTTTTCTGAACAATCAGGTCAAAATACCAGTTTACCAAATCATATTTGTCTTTAAAATTACGATAAAATGTTTGTCTTGTGGTACCGCAATTATTGACAATCTGTGTTACAGTAATCTTATCCAAAGGAATGTGTTCCATCAGTTCTTTCACAGAGTCTGCCAGTACTAATTTAGTTCGATTTGCAAATTTCATAAAACCCCCACCTTATGATTTATTACATGCTAAATTTTCTTTTGATCTGTTTCTTAACCGAATATTATGAGTTGCCCGAAAAATGAGCCTATTGTTCATTCGGCCTTTGACTCATATAATAATTTTACCATAAAAGTGATTTTTTTTTCAATTAGAGTTTGAATAAAGCGTTACAGTTTAAATGAAGTGTAACATATATCAAAAACAAAATTATATATCCCGAAAAACCGTCACTACCCATTCCGCCCCGCATAAACTAGGATAGAACATATTCAGGAGTTTAAAATAATATGAAAAGATTCCATGTATTTTTTTGTGCGGTAATGGTTGTACTTCTCTTTATTGGCGGCATTAGTCTGGCAGGCTGTGAGAAATCCAAAGCAGATTTGAAGAAAGTCCGGCTCAATGAAGTAGCCCATTCCATTTTCTATGCTCCCATGTACGTTGCTATTGAAAATGGCTATTTTGAACAGGAAGGTCTGAAAATTGAATTACAAACCGGTTTTGGAGCCGACAAAACTGCAACTGCTTTGATTTCCGGAGAGGCAGATATTGGATTTATGGGACCGGAAAGTTCTATTTATCTCTATCAGGAAGGAAACACAGATTACGCAGTAAACTTTGCACAGCTTACTCAGAGAGCCGGGAACTTCTTAGTCTCCAGAGAGCCTATTGAAAACTTCTCCTGGGAAATGATAAAAGGAAAGGATGTCATTGGAGGACGAAAAGGTGGTATGCCTCAGATGATTCTGGAATATATTCTGAAGAGTCAGGGCATTGATCCGGAAAAAGACGTCAACCTGGTACAAAATATTGATTTTGCAAATACATCCGGTGCATTTACCGGAGGAACAGGAGATTTTACAGTAGAATTTGAGCCTTCAGCCTCCCTTTTAGAAGAGCAGGGTGCCGGATATGTGGTAGCTTCCCTCGGTGTGGATTCCGGCTATGTTCCTTATACCTGTTTCTGTGCAAAAAAAAGTTATATGGAAAAAAATCCAGACATCATTCAAGCCTTTACAAACGCCATCCAGAAAGGCCAGGATTATGTAGCAGAACACAGTTCGGAAGATATTGCAAAAATCATCAAACCTCAATTTCCCGATAGCAGTGAAGAATTACTGATTAAGATTATTGATCGGTATGCCTCTCAGGACACCTTTAAAGAAGACCCTGTTTTTGAAGAAGACAGCTTTATGCTGCTCCAGAATATTCTGGAAGAAGCAGGCGAACTGAAAGAAAGGGTTCCTTATGAGAAATTAGTCGATAATCAGTTTGCAAAAAAAGCAAAATAAGCCTGGAAAGGCGTGCGGGAATAGCTTAACTTCCCGCACGCCTTTCTATTCATAACTTCTATGCCTCTGTAAACGACATGGAAGTCAACTTTTGTCTATTTTTTCTCTTCTTTCACTTCAATCTTTCTGATTTCTTTTGTACGGATTTCTTTGCAGATAGCATCAATGAATTCGCCCAAAGGTTTCTGGCCTTCATCTCCAAGGAACCGGCTTCTTACAGATACTTTTCCTTCTTCTTCCTCTTTTGCACCGACAACTAACATGTATGGAAGGCGATCCATTCTGGCTTCGCGAATCTTATATCCGATTTTTTCTGAACGGTTATCCATGGTTGCTTTGATTCCGTTTGCTTTCAGTTCAGCCAATACTTTTTCTGCATAATCAGCATATTTTTCTGAAATAGGAAGAACACGAACCTGTTCCGGACATAACCAGGTTGGGAACATTCCTTCATATTTCTCGATCAGCCATGCCAATGTTCTTTCATAACAGCCCATGGACGTTCTGTGAATAATATATGGACGTTTCTTTTCTCCATCTTTATCAATATAAGTCATGTCAAAACGTTCTGACAGGAACATATCTAACTGAATGGTAATCATGGTATCTTCTTTTCCATATACATTCTTCGCCTGAATATCCAGCTTTGGTCCATAGAAAGCAGCCTCGCCTTCCACTTCTGTATAGTCCAGCCCAATATCATTTAAGATGCTTCTCATGGAATCCTGAACCACATCCCACTGTGCAGCGTCTCCCAGATATTTTTCCTGATTATTTGGATCCCATAAAGAAAGACGATAGGTTACGTCATCCTGAAGGCCAAGTGTTGTCATACAATATTTTGCCAGGTCAACACATCCTTTAAATTCTTCTGCGATTTGTTCCGGTGTACAAATCAAATGACCTTCTGAAATAGTAAACTGACGAACTCTTGTCAGACCATGCATTTCTCCGGAATCTTCGTTTCGGAATAAAGTAGAAGTTTCTCCATAGCGGCATGGAAGGTCACGATAACTCTTCTGGCTTGATTTGTATACATAATACTGGAATGGGCAAGTCATTGGACGAAGAGCAAATACTTCACTGTCATCCTTTTCTTCATCTCCAAGAATAAACATTCCTTCCTTATAATGTCCCCAGTGGTCAGAAATCACATATAAATCTTTCTTTGCCATGAGAGGAGTCTTTGTTCTCATATATCCTCTCTTTTCTTCTTCATCCTCAATCCATCTTTGCAAAGTCTGGATAATTGCAGCACCCTTTGGCATCAACAGTGGGAGTCCCTGGCCAATTACATCAACTGTTGTAAAAATGCCCATTTCACGACCTAATTTGTTATGGTCACGTTTTTTAATATTTTCCAGGTATTCCAGACGTTCTTCCAAATCCGCTTTTTTTGTAAAAGAAGTTCCGTAAATACGAGTCAGCATCTTATTCTTTTCATTTCCTCTCCAGTATGCTCCGGAAGAAGAAATCAGTTTGAATGCTTTTATCGGTTTCGTTGACATTAGATGAGGTCCGGCACAAAGATCGGTAAAATCACCTTCTTCGTAAAAACTAATGACAGCATCTTCCGGGAGATCTTCAATCAATTCCACTTTATATGGTTCCTCTTTTTCCTTCATAAAAGCAATTGCCTCTTCTCTTGGAAGGGTAAATCTGCGAATCGGATGATTCTCTTTGATGATTTTTTTCATTTCCTTTTCGATTTCATCCAGATCTTCTCTGCCTAAAGGAGGCATATCGAAATCATAGTAAAATCCATCTTCAATCCATGGTCCGATGGCACATTTTGCTTCCGGATACAGACGTTTTACAGCCTGTGCCAGAACATGTGAACTTGTATGATGAAATGCATCTTTTCCTTTTGGATCATCAAAGGTAAGAATGGATACCTCAGCGTCATCCTCTACAACGGTACGAAGATCCACTGCTTTTCCATTAATCTCACCGGCGCAGGCAACTCTTGCCAGACCTTCACTTAAATCTTTCGCAATGTCATAAACAGACATTGGCTGATCATATTCTTTTTTACTTCCATCTTTTAATGTAACAATCATCTTCTTTACTCCTTTACTATTTTATTTGAAGAGAACTTTTTCTCTAACATACAGCTGCTTTGCATGCAAACTTCTGATGACGCAGCGTGCGCATCGCGAAGTATATTTGCAATGGAAAGGGACAATTTAATAACAAAAAAATCCCTATCCGTACATTCCTGTACAGATAGGGACCAAATATCCTGGCGGTTCCACCCTACTTATCTTTTATAAAATCATTTTGGAAAAATCTTTTGAAAATGATTCTAAAAAAAGATCTCTTGATTTGACGATAACGGTGTCGGCCGGGCGGGATTAGCGCCACTTAGAGGTGGTGTTTCATAAGGATATTTAAGATACTTCCAGCCTGGGATCTTGCTTTCCCGGTATCTCTCTCTGGAAACATTGCCCTATGAGTTTGTTCTCTTCGACGTTTTAACGAAAGCATAACAGTTCTTTACTCTGTCTGCTTTTTCATTTCTTTCATTATAACATTCGCTTTTTTCTTGTCAAGCATTTATTTTACCAAATCCAGAATCTCCTGTTTGGAAATCACGCCAACAGACTGATTGACAGCACTGCCGTTTTTAAATACGATCAGAGTTGGAATACTCATTACGCGGAACTGACGAGCAAGGTCACTTTCTTCGTCTACGTTCACTTTTCCAACCTTTACGGTACCGGCAATTTCCTCTGCCACTTCATCGACTACCGGGCTTAACATCTTACATGGACCACACCATCCGGCCCAAAAATCAACTAATACAGGAATCTCTGATTCCAGAACTTCTTTTTGAAAATTGTCTTTTGTAATTGTTACTACTGCCATTTTCGTTACCTCCTTCAATCTCTATTCATTGTATTTAGCATATGTGATCTGCTTTCTTTTCATTCCTTCTAGCCTTCATTGGCAAAAAGAGGAGTAGAAAAATATCGTTCCGCCGTATCCGGTAAAATCGTAACGACTGTTTTTCCCGGTCCTAACTCCCTGGCAAGCTTTAGAGCAGCTGCCACATTGGTCCCGCTGGAAATTCCACACATAATTCCTTCTTTTTTTGCCAGATCTTTTGCTGTCTGGATTGCTTCTTCATCTGTCACAACATAAATATCGTCATAGATTTCCTGATTTAAAATATCTGGGATCAGTCCATCTCCGATTCCCATCTGAAGATGGGTTCCGATGGTTCCACCGGCCAGAATCGCTGCATGTTCCGGCTCTACAGCCCAGATTCGAATATCCGGATTCAGGGATTTTAACACTTCACCAATTCCGGTAATCGTTCCTCCTGTTCCGATTCCGGAGCAAAATCCATCAATAGGTCCTGCCACCTGTTCCAGAATCTCCAGACCGGTATGATGACGATGAGCCATAGGATTTGCAGGATTTTCAAACTGCTGAGGGACAAACACCTTCGGATCGTCCTTTGCCATCTGAAGTGCTCTTCTTAAGCATTCATCAATACAGTCGCCAATGTTACCTGCATCATGAACAAGAAATACTTCCGCTCCGTAATGCTGTACCAGCTTTCTTCTCTCTTCACTGACAGAGTCGGGCATAATAATAATCGTCCGATATCCCTTCACTGCTCCAATCAGAGCCAGGCCAATTCCCTGATTTCCACTGGTTGGTTCTACAATAATGGTGTCTTCTTTGATAATTCCCTGTCTTTCTGCTTCTTCTATCATATTCAATGCTGTTCTTGTCTTAATGGAACCACCCACATTGAGTCCTTCAAATTTAACCAGAACCCTTGCATTGGTCGTTTCATCATTCATTCGATTCAGCTTTATCATCGGAGTATGACCGACAGCCTGCAGAACATTTTCATATATCATAATTTAACCTCTCTCATAATCTGTCTTTCTTACGTATTCTGTTCTATTATATGTGTTTCAAGACAGAAGTACAAGGTTTTTTGTAGAAAAAAGAATCGGTTTCCTTTATTTCATCTTTTTTAACACAGCAAGAAGCAGTTCCCAGGTCCTTTTTGTGGAAGAAATACTCAGTCGTTCCTCTGTTGTATGCACCCCTGACATATCCGGTCCAAGAGAAATACAATCCAGTCCAGGAAGTTTATTCGACAAAAGTCCACATTCCAGGCCTGCATGAATGGCTTCTATTTTAGGCTCTTTTCCATACAGTTCCTCATATGTCTCAACAAATAACTGTCTGATCTTAGACTCAGGCTGGAATTCCCATGCCGGATAATCTCCTGTTGTCTCCATGGTTCCACCTATATATTTTGTCAGAACATTTAATTTTTCTACCAGGAAAGATTTCGCTGTTCCAACAGAACTTCTTACAGCAGAAGAAAGGTTCAATGCATCCTCAGAAAGCTTTAACACTCCCAGATTCAGGGAAGTTTCTACCAGACCTGGCAGTTCCATACTCATGGTCTGTACTCCGTCCGGAATCAATAAGAGCATCATAATGACCTTGTTCCAGGAAGCCTGATCTAAAACCTGAGCCTTTTTTACATCCTGTTCTGTGAAAAGAATCTTTAAATTCGGATCTCCTACACTTTGCTCTTTTTGTAAAACCTCTTCCAGCTCTTTCAGAGATGATGCAAAAACTTCTCCTGCCTCTTCCGGAATCAGAACTTTTGCTGTTGTCTTTCTCGGAATTGCATTATCCTTCTGTCCGCCCTCCATTTCAATCAGAGAGACCTTCATGTTCTGATCCAGTTCATGAAGGATTCTTCCCATCAGCTTGTTGGAATTTCCATGACCTTTCTCAATCTCAGTACCGGAGTGGCCTCCTGCCATTCCTTCCAGACTGATTTCATAACAGATTCCTTCTCCTGTTGTACGGCTTACCGGCACTTTCATATTGGCTCTTAAGCCTCCTGCACAACTGGTCAGGAAAATACCTTCTTCTTCTGAATCAATATTAATCAGAATTCTTCCATCTAACATGGATAAATCAATGACCTGAGCTCCCAGCATTCCTACTTCTTCATCAATCGTAAGAACTACTTCAAGCTTTGGATGAGGAATATCGGAAGAAGCAAGAAGAGCTAATGCATAGGCAACTGCTGCCCCATCATCTCCACCAAGAGTTGTTCCTTTTGCGTAAATCAAATCCCCGTCAATCTGTAAATCCAGTCCATCCTTTTCGAAATCAATCGGACTATCTGCCTCTTTTTCACAAACCATATCCAGGTGTCCCTGAATAATGACAGCAGGGGCATTTTCATACCCGGGTGTTGCTTCTTTTATGATAATCACATTGTTACTTTCATCCTGATGGCAGACAAGTTGATGGCTTTTTGCAAACTCTACACAGTAATCACTGATTTGTTTTGTATGATAGGATCCATGAGGAATCCTGCACAACTCCTCAAAATAATAAAAGACTTCCTTTGGCTCTAATTCAGATAAAATTCCCATTCTATCTAATCTCCTTTCATTTTATATATAATGTATATTTTTTATTTTTTTGTTACTCCGTAAGCATCATGGGGTCAAAAGCTTTTGGCTGCCTTATGATTAAGATACCACGTGGATTGGATGACCGGAAAGATACGCTTTTATATTCTCCTCCAGCATGGTAAGAAGCATACTTCTGCATTCGTTGGTCGCCCACGCCACATGAGGAACGATGACACAATTTTTAACTCCGATCAGCGGACAGTTTTCCTCCATCGGTTCTTTTTCCAGAACATCCAGGGCTGCTCCCCGGATCCATCCTTCTTCTAAAGCTTTTTTTAAGTCCGCTTCTTTTACCAGCGGTCCCCGGGATGTGTTGATCAGATACGCCGTCGGTTTCATCTTTCTGAATGCCTCTTCATCCATCATATGCTGATTTTCTTTCGTTAGTGGGCAATGAAGGCTTACTACATCGGATTCCCGTAAAAGCTGGTCAAAATCCACAAATTTTAAATTGTCGGATTCCATCTTCGTATCCGGATGTCTGGTATAAACAAGCACTTTCATTCCAAAAGCTTTTGATAGCTCTGCCACCCGTCTTCCAATCTGACCAAAACCGACAACTCCCATTGTTTTCCCAAACAGACTTTCCTGCGTCACCGGAAGATAGCAAAAATCAATACTCTTTAACCAGTCTCCCCGTCTTACGGTCTGTTCGCTCTTTGCAACTTTCCTCGTCATATGAAGGAGCAGGGCAAATGCAAATTCCGCCACTGTTTCTGTTCCGTACCTTGGTACATTGGTTACGGTAACGCCTCGTTCCCGGGCCGCTTTCACATCTACTATATTATATCCTGTTGCCGTAACTCCTACGTATTTCATATTAGGGCATCGGTCCATAACGGCTGCCGTAATCGGAACCTTACTGGTGAGGACAATCTGTGCATCATTAATTCGTCTTACCGTCTCATCCTCTTCATACGGTGTTCTGTCATAAGCAGTTACTTCTCCAAACTTCCGGAAAGAATCCCAATTCATATCATCCTGCACAATGGTATGCCCGTCTAAAATTACGATTTTCATTTTATTCAGTCTCCTTGTTGTCATTTTCTTTCCTTCTGGCGTTTATGACCTTATTCTACCATGTTCCAACTTTTTTTTAAAGTTGTAAAATATTCTTGATTTCATTTGAAACAAAAAAATCATTTTTTTGCCCCATTTTT
>JALEPU010000066.1 GCA_022766905.1 Lachnospiraceae bacterium | reverse complement strand
CCGGTATTGCCATGTTAGAGATTGGAGAAGAAGGCCATGATATGAAACCACTTTTTGAGACCATCATCAGTCATATCCCGGCTCCTACCGGTGACCCGGATGCAGATACCCAGGTACTGATCAGCACCATCGATTACAATGAATATGTAGGCCGAATCGGTGTTGGTAAAGTAGACAATGGTTCCATCAAAGTGAATCAGGAATGTGTCATGGTAAATGCCCATGATTCGGAAAAATTTAAAAAAGTAAAAATCAGCAAACTTTATGAATTTGATGGACTGAATAAAGTAGAAGTCAACGAAGCAACCGTTGGTTCCATTGTAGCCATCTCCGGTATTTCTGATATCCACATTGGAGATACTCTTTGTTCTCCGGAAAATCCGGAACCAATTCCATTCCAGAAAATTTCAGAGCCAACCATCGCAATGAACTTCCTGGTAAATGACAGTCCTCTCGCCGGTCAGGAAGGACAGTATGTTACAAGCCGTCACATAAGAGAGCGTCTTTTCCGCGAATTAAATACAGATGTCAGTCTTCGTGTAGAAGAAACAGCGGATATGGACTGTTTTAAAGTATCCGGTCGTGGTGAACTTCATCTTTCTGTTCTCATTGAAAATATGAGACGAGAAGGTTATGAATTTGCAGTAAGTAAAGCAGAAGTACTTTATAAAGAAGATGAAAAAGGAAAAAAATTAGAACCTATGGAACTTGCCTATATTGATGTTCCGGACGAGTTTTCCGGTACGGTAATTGAAAAACTCTCCCAGCGAAAAGGAGAACTCCGTAACATGTCTGTAGCAGGCAACGGTTCTACCAGACTGGAATTTTCTATCCCGGCCAGAGGATTGATCGGATACCGGGGCGAATTTATGACAGATACAAAAGGAAACGGTATCATGAATACGATTTTCGACGGATACGGTCCATACAAAGGCGATTTACAGTACAGGAAGCAGGGCTCCCTGATTGCTTTTGAATCCGGAGAAACGGTTACCTACGGTCTGTTCAGTGCCCAGGAACGAGGTACCCTATTTGTAGGTCCCGGTGAAAAAGTATATTCCGGTATGGTCATTGGGGAAAACGGAAAAGCAGAGGATATCGAACTTAATGTATGTAAGACCAAAAAGCTGACCAATACCCGGGCGTCCGGTTCTGACGATGCCTTAAAACTATCACCGCCGAGAATCCTTTCTTTAGAGCAGGCGCTGGAATTTATCGATACCGATGAATTATTGGAAATTACACCAAAAAACATCCGAATTCGTAAGAAAATCCTGGATCCAACCGCAAGATACAGAGCGAAACGAAACAGCAGTAATTAAATCAGAATCTATATGACATAAAAAAGAGGGGGTTTCCCTCTTTTTTCATACTCTATTTTATAGAAATCAGAAAATCAGTACTTCCCCATCTACTTTCCCAAAGGTAACCTGCTCCCCCTCTTCCATCCGGATTCTTCCGGACGTTGCCTCTGTTAATTTCTTTTTTACAGTTTCTGTTTCATCCTCCGGAATCAGAATATTCATCACTACCCCATCTGTATATTCTGTGTTTTCTATATAAATACTCATCTCATTTAAAATATAAGTGACTTTCCCAAGGTCGGTATAATCCATGGAAAGTTTCATCAGGATACCGGAATATTTTTCTACCAGTTTACAGTTTTTAAGACCTTCCTGTACCGCCTGCGTGTACGCTCTAACCAGGCCTCCTGTTCCCAGCAAGGTCCCTCCGAAATAACGGGTCACGACTACAGCCGCATTATGGATTCCCCTTCCCGTCAGTACTTCTAACATTGGTTTTCCCGCAGTTCCGCTTGGTTCTCCGTCATCACTGCACCGGCTAAGCGGCATATTGGTTCCCACCGAAAAAGCATGGCAGTTGTGTCTGGCATCCCAATATTTCTTTTTTGTCTTTTCGATAAAGGCTTCTGCTTCTTCTACGGTCTCCACCGGTTCAATCGTCGCAATAAACCGGGACTTTTTTTCTATAATCGTTCCTTCTCCGCCTTCAAATAAAGTCAGATATGAATTTTTCATCGTATTTTCCTCTTTCATTTATCTATTTCTTTTATTCTACACCAAAATTCCCCGGGAGAAAACAAAAAAATAGATTCGTCCTTGATATCCATCATGATTCAGATATACGCTTCACTAAAAACCACATCTGGCCCTGTTAAAAAATTCATAACTGGCTATTTCATTCTATCCACATCTATTCTATGATAAGTCACGTATAAACAGAAACGGAAATTCTTCTGTTACGATAATATAAAAAAGATGGAGTGATAGGATTATGAAAACAAAAAAACTTGTTATGGCAGCTTTGTTTGCTGCACTTACTTATGTTGCAACTTCGATTATTAAAATTCCAACCCCTGGAACAGGCGGATACATTCATCCTGGCGATGCAATCGTCATTTTATCCGGCATTTTCCTCGGACCTGTTTACGGCGGCCTTGCTGCAGCAATCGGCTCCATGCTTTCTGACCTGTTAGGCGGATATATGAACTATGTACCAATTACATTTGTCATCAAAGGTCTGGTTGCCATCGCTGCTTACTATGCGTTCCACGCTGCAATGAAAGTAAGCAAAAAAATGCTGGTTGGTATGATTGCAAGCGGCATCTGCGCCATTATCCTTGTAGCCGGCGGATATTTTATCTGTGAGATTCCAATGTATGGATTCGGCGGCGCTTTAGCCAGTGTTCCTGCTAACATTGTTCAGAGTTTTGGTGGTTTACTGATTTCTACTGTCCTGATGTCTATCTTATATCAGGTTCCGGATATCAAAGCTTTAACTGCTGAGGCAAATTAAAACAAAGAATCTACCTTTTCAAAAAATGAAGCCTGAAAATAACCAGCACTGCCCAATCATCGGTTATTTTCAGGCTTGTTTTTTCTATTTTTGAATCTGCAGCCAATAGCCATGATCCAAAGGACCGCCGCCTTTTCCCAGATCAAGTCCTGCTCCTATGGCACCGGTAATATAACTTTTTGCATTGGTAACTGCTGTAACCATATCATATCCGGCTGCCAGATTGCAGGCAATTGCAGAGGAAAGGGTACATCCGGTTCCATGAGTATTGGAATTATCAATTCTCCGGCCCGGAATCCACCAGTGGTCCTCTCCTTTTACCAGAAGATCATTGGCATTTTCTTTGGAGTGTCCGCCTTTGATCAAAATATAGCCCTGATAAAATTCTTCTATTTTCTTTGCCGCAGCAAGCATTTTTTCATCGCTGTCTACTGCCATCTGACATAAAACACCTGTTTCAGACAGATTCGGAGTAATCACATCTGCCATCGGGATCAGTTTATGAACCAGAGCTTTCACAGAATCATCTGTAGAAAGGGCGCTTCCGCTTGTGGCTACCATGACAGGATCCACTACGATATTTTTTGCCTCATACTGAGTTAATTTCTCTACAATCACATCGATTAAAGCCGGATCCGATACCATTCCGATCTTAACCGCATCGGGATAAATGTCATCAAAAATGCAGTCCAGCTGATTAGCCAGAAAATCCGGTGTTACTGTACTGATTCCATAAACTCCGGTTGTATTCTGAGCCGTCAAGGCTGTAATCGCTGTCATTCCATACATTTTATGGCTCAAAATAGTTTTCAGATCTGCCTGGATTCCTGCGCCACCGCTGGAATCAGAGCCTGCAATACTCAATACTTTTTTCATTTGCTTTTCCTCACTTATAAATGATTTACTTCTTCTAACAATTCTTTTGCTGCTTTTTCAATGTCTTTCTGAGCAAATATGGCAGACACAACCGCCACTCCGTCTACACCGGTTCCTTTCAAATAAGGAATCCGGTCTTTTGTAATGCCGCCGATTGCCACTACCGGAATCTGAACCGCCTTGCAGATTGCCTGTAACGTTTCTTTTGGCATTTGACACACATTTGTCTTGGTGGAAGACCCAAAAACAGCTCCGACTCCCAGATAGTCAGCTCCCTGTTCCTGGGCACGAAGGGCTTCTTCTACGGTATGAGCGGAAACCCCTATGATTTTATCCGGTCCCAGAATTTTTCTGGCATCCTCAATTTTTGCATCGTCCTGTCCGATATGAACTCCGTCTGCATCACATTCTTTTGCAATCATTACATTATCATTAATAATCAAAGGAACATCATATTCTTTCACCAGTTCCTTTAACTGCTTTGCTTCTTTTAGAAATTCTTCCTCTGAAAGATCTTTTTCCCGCAGCTGTAAAAAAGTAACACCTCCGTCCAGGGCTTTCCTGACATCTTCTGAAAGTGCCCTTCCAAAAAGCCATGATCGGTCTGTGACTCCATACAAACGAAGTTTTCTTCCGTCTACTTTCATTTTTACAATCCTCGCTTACCTTAATCTTATGATGGTTTTTTCTTTTTCCAGCTCTGCTCCTGACATCCGGCTGATCTCATCCATAAAATAAACCCGAAAAGAACCGGTTCCCTCCTGCCTCTTTTCAGCTTTTTGTCCGGCTTTTTGTCCACAGACTCCTTCTGCTGCCAAAGCAGCAAGAGCCGCTTTTTCCATTTCACCTTTTGCAATGCTTGAGTAAGCTCCCATCAGTGCAGAAAGCATACAACCGCTTCCTGTGATTCTGCCCATCATAGAATGCCCATTTTTCACCATCCAGACGCTCTTACCGGATACAACCAGATCATTAACTCCGGTCATTACAACCACACTCCCTGTTCTTTCCCAGAGTATTTGAGATAATTGGATCAGACTTTCCAGATTCGTCTTTTCATCTAATTTATCCTGATTACTGGCATCTACTCCCTTTTCCGCCCCAAATCCGGAAACCAATGCTTTTATTTCTGAGACATTTCCTTTTATAATGGAAAACCGGACTTCCTCCAGAAGCTTTTTTACCCCACTGCGTCGAAAGGAAGATGCTCCGGCCCCTACCGGATCAAAAATAACAGGAATCCCCATCTCTCCGGCTTTTTTTCCGGCGAGAAGCATGGCATTTAATTTCTTTACACTGGGAGTACCCAGATTTAATACCAGGGCATCACACAAAGAAGTAATCTCCCTTACCTCTTCTTCATCATCTGCCATAATCGGAGAAGCTCCGCAGGCTAAAAGTACATTGGCACAATCATTGGCGGTCACATAATTGGTCATACAATGTACCAGGGGAGAATCCTTTCGTATTTGATCTGTCAACCTTCCTGTAAAACCATCCATGTCTACCTCCCTGCCTTTCCTTCTTCACATAAACAAAGAAACGAGGAAAAACATGGTTTGATGCTTTTCCCCGTTCCTATTATAAGCTACTCTTTTTGGAAATACAACCTTTCTATAATGAAAAATCTCAATGAAAACTCTGAAAATAAGAATCCCCTTTCTTTTTGGAACTCTTCTTTCTTTTCCGCATACTATAAAGTGTAATCAAACCTCTGGAGGTATTATTCATGAGTGATTTAGCTGCAACAAACTGCCAGTCATCCTGTAACGGAGGCTGTGGTCTTGGATTTGGCAACAACTCTTTCATCTGGATCATCCTGTTACTGTGCTGCTGCAACGGCAACTCCTGGAATGGCGATGACGGATGCGGATGCGACAATATTATCTGGATTATCCTGCTCCTTTGCTGCTGCAATGGAAATCATAGTGGATTTAACTGTGGATGCTAAATCATGCTATCCTGACAGCAGACCTAGCGCTCTGACTTTTGTCTGAGCCCAAAAATCCGCAGCAGTTGGCTTTTGCCTCTGCTGCGGATTCTGGGTACAATATATTTTGAGAAAAATTCAGTATGTTTATAGGAGTATTTCTAAAATCAGCTGTTATAAATATCTTTATCTAATTCGTGTTCTTTCGCACAGACAATTACGTTGGTTGCTGCATCACCAACTACGTTCAGCGTAATCACTGCCATTCCCGGAAGATAGCTGATGGCAAGGACAAGTGCATAGGCTACCATACATAGTTCGGAGTTTAAACCAAGTCCGGACATAATGACAAAGATTAATGTAGTGCCTGCTACCGGAATTGCAGGAGTTCCCATAGCAACACAAATAGATAAAAATGCTGCGGTAACTAACTGAGCAGGTGTAATATCAACTCCTGCCGCAGTGGCAATAAACGTAATTGCCATCATATGCATGGCGGTTGTTCCGTTCATGTTGATCGTCATGCCGGTAGGAAGGACAAAGCTGCTGATTTCATCACTGCATCCAAGTTCTTCGATACAGGTTTTACGATTTAATGGGAGGGTCGCAGCAGATGACTGTGTTGCTGCTGCAAACATACCAACTTTAAAAATTTTCTTTGCAAATTTCAACGGATTCAATCCGGTGAGCAGGAAAATTCCTGCCGGATAAATGGTAACTACAAGCACCAGACTCATCACAATGGTTGCAATCATAAAAGCCAAAGTTGGTTTGATATATTCTGTTCCATAAGTTGCAAATGTTCTGGAAAGCATACAGAAAATAGCAATCGGGCTGATCTTATTGATCAGGAAATTCATATATACCTGAACAATATCGCTTAAACAGGTCATCAGTTTTTTCATCGGCTCCGCTTTGTCACCAAGCACATTCATCGCAAGTCCTACAATAACAGCCACAACTACAACAGCCAGAATACTGGTATTTGAGCTTAACACTTCTGTCACATTGGCGGGAATTGCATTGACAATCGTTGTAAGCGGATTATAGGACTCTATCGTAGCCACATCACTGGTATTGGCTGACGGCAGATTTACATTGAAAAATCCCATGGATTTTATCAGCATTGCAAAACATCCGGCCAGAAAAGCTCCCACACAGTAAAAGCCTACAAAAGTTCCTATTGTTTTTCCTGCAATTTTACCAAGTCTTTGCGGATCGGCCATACTGCAAAGAGCGGTACTAAGGGATGATAATACCAGTGGTACAATTGCAAGCTGCAGACCTTTCATAAACATCTGCTGAATCATATAGAATAAACCAAGGGAATAAAATCCTTTTTCCTGGCTGATATCCTGGAAAAGCAGTTTATTCAGAATATTCCATACAGTTTCATTTCCACTTTCTCTGATAAACAAAGCCACAATACCTGTCAAAATTCCGGCTGCCATTGCGATCATAATTTTCTTCATGATTGACATGCCTGTTTTTTTCTTACCCATTTTGCTACCTCCTCGTACGAACCAAAGCCGGAATGCCCCTTTTCCGGCCTGTCTGTTTTTTCGGAAGCAGAAAGGTTTTTAATAGATGAGCTGAATTCCCTTTTTCTGACACAGTTTAATCCAGGAATCATCTGGCTTTTCATCTGTGACCAGGTAATCAATATCATCCAATGCAGATAACTTGGCAAATGCTGTCTTTCCAAATTTGGTATGGTCTGCCAGCAATGCAACTTCACCTGCCTGATGTATCATACATTTTTTTACCTCTGTTTCATTTTCATTGGTATCTGTTGCCCCTTTTTCCAGATCCAAACCTTTACAGCTAATCAATGCTATGTCTACATGGTACCGGTTAATCGTATCTTTTGCTACCTGCCCCTGAAGAGAAAGTGTCTTTTTGTTATAACTTCCTCCTGTGGAAATAATCTTCAGATTCGAATCTCCGATTTCACGAAAGATTTCTGTTGAAACGCTTAATACTGTCATCTCCTGATCTTTTAATAACTTGACCACTTCCATTACAGTAGTACTTGAATCGATTGAGATCGTTCTTTTATCTCTTACGATTCCATAAAATGAAGCTGCTATTTTCTTCTTTTCCTCACTGTGAATGGTCGCCCGTTGATAATAATGTATGTTATCCTGAGGGGTGGTACGATTCAGTACCGCCCCTCCAAATGTTCTGGTCAGAAAACCTTCTGCTTCTAATTTTTCCAAATCCCTTCGGATTGTTTCTTCTGTCACCTGATAGGTTCGGCTCAGTTCGGTCACTTTTACTTTTCGTTCTGCCTCTACCTGTTGGCGAATCATCATTAATCTATCTTTTGATGCCATAAAATCCATCCTCCTTTTGCCTTTATTCTATCACCAAAATGATTGAATTCAAAGCAATTTTTTTGGTTTTCAACAACATTTTATTGAAATAAAGGCCGGAGGAAAAGATATTATTTATCGATAGATTCTGCCAGTTCACGCATGTAAGCTACATCATCTGCTTCCAGCTCTAACTCAGCAGATTTTACATTTTCTTTGATCTCAGCTACAGTTGTAGAACCACTTAATAAGTTCAGGAACTCTCCCTGAGCAAGAATCCAGCCAAGTGCAAGGTTTGCAATTGTGCAGTTATATTTCTCGCAAAGTGGTTTCCACTGATCCATCATGTCCATAGCTGCCTGCATGTTATCCGGCTGGAACCATTTCTTTGGAATCTGTGCTCCGACCGGTTTATAATCTCTTGGGAAGGTTCCGCTTAACAGACCCATTTCCAACGGAGAGTATGCCTGGATAGTTACACCGTTTTCGCGGCAGCAAGGAATGATTTCATCTTCAATTCCTCTGTCCAGGATAGAATATTTCGCCTGAACAATATCTAAATCTCCCCATTTTAAATACTCTTCAATATGATGAATGTCAACATTTGCAGCACCGATTGCTTTGATCTTGCCCTGTGCCTTTAAGTCATTTAATACATCCATTGTTTTCTGGATTGGCACATAGTACTCAGATCCTTCGATTGCCTGCCAGTGAGTCATATATACGTCAACATAATCTGTTCCCAGACGTTCCAGAGAACCTACGATTTCCTTCTTTACAGACTCGCTGTTCAGATTCTTATATAACTGAATACCATTTACCTTGTTGAAAAGATCCCCTTTCATTTCCTGATCCCAGGTAACACCACATTTTGTAATGATAACCACATCTTCACGGTTCATTTCTTCCAACGCTTTTCCAAGGATTTTTTCACTGTTACCAAAATTGTAGCCTGGCGCTGTATCAATTAAATTAACACCTGCTTTTGGTGCTTCTCTGATGGTATCAACAACAACCTGAAGTTCATGGTCTCCACCCCAGGCAGAACCTCCGCCGATGGACCATGTTCCAAGGCCGATTCTGGAAATATCTATTCCGGTTTTCCCTAATTTCATTGTTTTCATTGCGGTCTTCCTTTCTCTTTCTTCCGTCAGATGCCTATTTGTAGTCTTCCCGATATTTTGCAAGCATCTCTTCTACCATTTCCTTATTCTGTACACCGGTCGTAGCACCTACATACTGAACGGAAACAGCTGCGGTACAGTTAGCATATACACCACATTCCCGAATATCTTTGCCATCTAAAAGGGCGGAAATAAATCCGGAAGCAAAGTTGTCGCCTGCACCGATTGTATCAATTGCCGTAATTCCCTTTGCAGCTGGAACGATCATGCATCCATCTGCATTCTGGATGTAGCATCCACGTTTTCCAATTTTCACAATGACATTTTTTACGCCACAGTCAAAAAGAACCTGTGCTACATCTTCTACTTCTGTTTTGCCGGTCATCAAACACGCTTCGTCAAAATTTGGGAAGAAATAATCTACATAGCTTAAAGCTTCCCTGATATCATCCAGCGTTTCCCCAAGTCTTGGTTTGATCATGTCCGCGCAGATGGTCATCCCCTCTTTTTTGGCCTCTTTAAAAATTGTGACAAGGGTCTTTCCATCTAAAAGTGGATTGTTGAAAATACTTGCCAGAGATAAAATCTTAGCCTGTTTCATTTTCTCAAAATCCACATGTTCAATATTGGTTTTCCACAAACTTCCGTTTCTGTTTGTTACAAAGGTTCTTTCTCCATCTGCTGTCACAAGTCCAACATTCATGGAGGTATCTATGGTTTTATCCACGCGGATTCCTTCATAGTCGATTCGATCTTTTGCACAGGAATCTAAAATGAAGTTACCGGCTGCGTCGTTTCCAACGCAGCTGATAATACCTGTTTTATGACCCAGTCGGCTGATAATAGTTGCCTCATTCATTGCGTCGCCGCCAACAGTCATTGCAATTCTGTCTACCGGATAAGATTCGATATCAAAAATGTCTCTGGAAACCGGTTGAAGTGGGATATCTACGATTGCTGCCCCAAGGCAGATTACATCTAATTTCTTTTCCACTATTCATCAGCCCTTCCGTCATCACCAAATAATTTAATTTTATACATTGCACGTTCTTTGATTGCCTTACGAACTTCACGCTGAAGTGCCAGGAACGGTTCATCCTTATGCTCGTTAATTGCTTCCATGGCAGCCTGGCAAAGTTCTGTATGAATGTTGATCTTTGCAATACCAAGAGAAATCGCTTTCTTGATATCTTCATCGCCGATTCCGGAAGCTCCATGTAATACTAACGGTACATCTACTTCACTTGCTACTTTCTCCAGAACATCAAATGCAAGCTTTGGTTCAGAAGAATAAACACCATGTACATTACCAATGGCAACTGCCAGAGAGTCACATCCTGTTCTTTCAACGAACTCTTTTGCTTTGCTTGGATCTGTATACTGATAATCAGAAAGTGCTTCTTCATAAATTGTTTCATTTCCTACATGTCCAAGTTCTGCTTCTACCGGAATGTTGTATGCGTGGAAATAATCAACACATCTCTTAATTTCTGCTACATTTTCTTCAAAAGGTAATGCAGAAGCATCACGCATAACAGAATTCATACAGTGATTGACTGCATTCTGTAAAATTGTCATGTTGCGGCCATGATCCCAGTGCATAATAACAGGAACAGATGCATTCTTTGCCATAGATTCCATCATGTAACAAAAATCTTCAAAAGAAGTATTTCCTACGAAACCGGTACCAAAAGAAATGATAACAGGAGCGCGAAGCTCTTCTGCTGCATCAATAACGCCCATCAGCATTTCTGCATTCCATACATTAAAATGTGGAATTGCATAATGTCCTTCTGTTGCTTTTCTTTCCCAATATCTAATATCAGATAACATTGTTCTTCTTCCTTTCTCTTTCACAAATACTTTTGTCTGTCAATTATTCAGCTACTTTAATCACTGCTTTGATGATTTCACTCTTCTTGCTCAAAGATTCTTCAAACGCTGTCTGTACATCTTCGTAAGCATATTCATGAGTTACCATGGATTTTACGTCAAATTTTCCGCTGGAAATAGCAGAAATGGTTGCCGGATAACGGTTTGCATAACGGAATACTGTCTGAATGGTTACTTCCCGGTTAATTTTTAAGAAGTTAATCGGAGTCTCACCGGAAATAGTTCCTACAATCATGATCTTTCCTGCTTTTGTAACAATATCCAGTGCCTGTTTACAGGTAACCTGGGATCCTGCTGTCTCAAATACAACATCTGCGCCAAGAGGTCCGAAAATCTCATGTACTTTTGCAATCGTATCTTCTTTCATGCCGTTGATTGCTTCCTTTGCACCCAGTTCTTTTGCAAAGTTCAGACGTTTTTCCATAACGTCAGCAACGATAATATCCTGAACACCTAAAAGCTTACATGCCTGTAAAGTCATAAGTCCAATACATCCAAGTCCAAGAATGACAACTTTATCTCCAGGTTTTACCCCTGCTTTCATTGCTGCATGCATACCTACGGATGCCGGCTCAACCAGAGCTCCTTCCATGGTATCCATGTTATCAGGAAGGAGATAGGTAAAGCTTTCCGGATGGCATAAATAGTTGGTCAATGCACCTTTGTAATTTGGCTGAGTTGCCATAAAATCTACATCCGGACATACATTGTAGTGTCCTTCCAGACAGAATTTACATTTTCCGCAAGGAACACCCGGTTCAATACAAACTCGGTCTCCTGGTTTAAATTTCGTAACCTTAGAGCCGATCTTTACAACGGTTCCGGCGCACTCATGACCTAATCCGATTTCCTGATTTGGATCCTTTGGAGGGATAAACGGACCGGACTCAAATCCATGAACATCAGATCCGCAAATTCCTACATATTCTACTTTAATTAATACTTCATCATCTTTAGGTTCCGGAACTTCTGCTGGACGAATTTCCATTGTTCCAGGAACTTTCAAAATCGCTTTTGAATTCTTCATTTCATTACTTCCTTTCCGAAACAGATTTTTGTTTAAAGAGGGAGCTGCCAGAAAGTCAAGGAGTTCTTTTGACAGCTCCTATGGGCTTAACACATTAATCTACATTACCGATATCTTCGACAGATTCTCCTCTTGTTTCAACACCAAATACCAGAATGGATACGGCGATGATTGCTGCTACGATAGAAATCAGAACGAATACTCCGCTGCTTCCGATAGAGCTTGCAACATAAGTTACAAGGAATGGGAAGAAAATGTTGCTGACACGTCCCATTGCATTACAGAATCCGGAACCGGACATTTTAGCGGATGTTGGCCACATTTCCGGTACATATACAGCAGATGCATAGCATACATACATATAAATTACTGTATTTAACAGGAAGGTGGAAATAATTAACATAGTCATTGTTGTCTGCTGTCCGGTAAAGATACCAAGAACTGCCATCAGGACAAGTAAGGCAACACCCATGATACGTCTAGGAATCTTATCCATAATTAAAGATGCAATGATAGACAGAACGGATGGAATCATATACTGAACTCTCCAGCTCATAGTAAAGCTGATTCCTGTAAGACCGATTACAAATGCAATACCGTTGCAGATTGGGTGTGCCCAATTACCAATAAAGGAGTTACGGCTGGACCATACACCACGATTTCTTCCCGGAACATACTCTGTAAATCCGGCAAACAATACAACCAGTAATGCTCCGAACAGCTGGCCTGCTGTGTATGTAGTTCCCCACATAGCCAGAAGAGTCGTTCCTTCTTTTAACCAGTGAAGTTCGTTTAATAATACGTTCTGAACAGCTCCGCTGATACCATTGGACCAGCATACCAATAATGCAAATGCGGAAACCAGCCACATTTTT
>JALEPU010000056.1 GCA_022766905.1 Lachnospiraceae bacterium | reverse complement strand
GATTATCTTGGACTGATCTTCCGGCCGCTTTTAGTATTATGTCGCGTTCCTGATGCAGCTTTGATTGCTCCATCCATTCCTGTTGGAATTGCAGAAATGTTCCTTCCGGTCCTTGTTATGAGCAGCAAACTGGATCTTATCTGTGAACAGGCAAGAGTATTTGTTACGATTGTATCTATGGTTCAGATTATTTTCTTTTCTGAGACAGCCACAGTAATGCTGGCAACCAAGTCTCCGATTAAGTTCTGGGAAATCGTAGTATGTTTCCTGGAAAGAACCATTCTGGCAATTCCATTAGCAGCAATTGTCATTCACTTATTCTTCTAAAAAAGATTAAAGTATCAAAAGGTGATTACGGATTGTTTCGCTGTAAGCAGCTCCCACAATCCTGCCCATCATCCTGTACAAGGCTAACTTTCTTTTGCATTTGACCCTTTTGGTGGAATTTCCAAAACAGCGTCTGAAAAATGCCGGACGGAAGCATTGCTTGAAAAGTAGCTTCCAAAAAAATAAGAAAAGAATCATTATTAGAAAAGCTCTGTCAGAGCTTTTCCAAAACGCATAAACGGGGCGAATCTACAGAATATGATAAGATGTAGATTTGCCCCGTTTGCGTTTGTTCAAAAACGTGGTGGAAAATGAATGATTTCACCACTGGCGAACAGATCCTTCGGCATTTATACCTGGAAAGGGATTGTTTCAAAGCAGACAGTGGATAAACATGTCAGATGATGCCTTTTCATAAATTTCGAAAAAATTGCTTTATATTACGTGCTGTATTTGGGACTTGATTGATCATCTTTATTTTGCAACAACTATCTCTTTTTGCGTAAAAACATAGATTTTCCCGGATAATAAACTTACAAAAAAATAGCTGAAAAATGAAAATCACTATGGCTTTGGTAAAAAAGCTAAATTCAGTTTTTTATATATGTGCAATATGCCCAATAAATCAGAAAAAAAACAGAAAAAGGAGGCATTTTTCTATTCCGATACCAAAAAGAGTATGATATGATTTGTGCATCTTATTTCCCTGGCAGTGGAAAAAGGTTGTATTAAACAAGGGAAGAAAAAAAGATATACTATAGTCACATCAAAGGAAATGGTTGTGGCCGCAACAAAACAATTTGATTTAAGGAAACAAAGAAAACAAAGGAGTTACGGAAAGGAGGAAGCTGCCTTATGAATCTTATACCACTTATGATTCTGTTTCTAGCAGCATTTATGTTACAGTATCTTTTAACATTCATTCAGATGAAGGATTTTAACAAAAGCTACAGTCAATTAAGAAAGATGGGCAGGGTGGCCATCGGAAAAGTCAAAGGAGCTTTAAGAGCCGGTGCCATTGTTATGTTCGCCATTGACGATCAGGGCATTATCCTGAAAGGCAAATTCATGCAGGGTGTCACAGTCCTTGCAAGATGTAAAGATCTGAACGGATTTGAAGGAAAAGATGTTGGAGCCTTAACAGAAGCAGACTGCAAACAGTTAAGACTTTCCAGGTCGCTTACAAAAGGAGTGCTGGAAGCATCATCAAACTATAACATTTTGATGGCAGGCGGCGAGATTCCTACTCCGCCAAGTCCTTTTGAAAGACTCGGCAATTTCATCTCAGGTCAGGCAAGTTAATCAGCCGAAAGAACAACAAGATTTGAAACCCCTCAGATGAGGGAGAAACAGGAGGAGAAAATTTATGGATTTCATCGTAAACTTAGCAGAAGGTTTTATGGGCCTGTTTGATTCAGGTGCAGAAACATTTGTAAGCTGGGTAACCGGCATCGTACCAAAGGTATTATTATTACTTGTATTCATGAACTCATTGATTGCTTTAATTGGACAGGACAAAATCAATAAATTCGCAAAAGTCTGCTCCAAAAATGTAATCTTAGCATATGGCGTACTTCCATTCTTATCAGCATTTATGTTAGGTAACCCAATGGCATTGTCCATGGGAAAATTCCTTCCTGAAAGAATGAAACCTAGTTACTACGCATCTGCTTCCTATCACTGCCACACAAACAGTGGTATTTTCCCACACATCAATGTAGGTGAGATCTTCATCTATCTTGGTATCGCAGATGGTATTACAAAACTTGGTCTTAGCACAACACCACTTGCAATCCGCTACCTGCTTGTCGGTCTTGTAATGAACTTCTTTGCAGGCTGGGTAACAGATTTCACAACAAAGATGGTTATGAAACAGCAGAACATCGAATTAAGCAACGAACTGTAAGATAGATTTGGGAGGAAGAAGAAGATGGCAAAGTATCATGCAATTAAGGTTGTAAAGGGTGCCGGTGGATTTGGCGGCCCATTAGTAGTAAAGCCGGAAGAAGGCAAAGATAAATTAGTATTTATTACAGGCGGCGGAGCTGAGCCTGAGATTGTTGAAAAAATCGTAAAACTGACAGGATGTACAGCAGTAAATGGATTTAAAACATCTGTACCGGATGAAGAAATTTTCATGGTTATCATTGACTGCGGCGGAACATTAAGATGTGGAATTTATCCACAGAAAAGAATCCCTACTATTAATGTAATGCCGGTAGGAAAGAGTGGTCCTTTAGCAAAATTCATCACAGAAGATATTTATGTATCTGCAGTAGGCATGGATCAGATTTCTCCTGCGGACGGAAGTGAAGTATCTGTAGCAGAAGAACCTGCAAAAGAAGAAAAAGCAGAAGAAAAAAGAGAATTCAAATACAGCGCAGACAAAAAAGTATCCGAAACTCTTGGTGAGACAAGCAAATCCAGTATTATCCAGAAGGTTGGTATGGGAGCCGGTAAAGTAGTAAATACCTTATATCAGGCAGCTCGTGACGCTGTACAGTCCATGATTACAACAATTTTACCATTCATGGCATTCGTTGCAATGCTGATTGGTATTATCAACGGATCTGGTTTTGGTAACTGGTTCGCAAAACTTCTTGTTCCTCTGGCAGGTAACGGAATCGGACTTGTAATCTTAGGTTTCATCTGCTCTATCCCAGTGTTATCTGCACTGTTAGGACCTGGAGCTGTCATTGCACAGGTAATCGGTACTATGATCGGTGTGGAAATCGGTAAAGGAAATATCGCTCCTCATCTGGCACTGCCGGCATTATTCGCAATCAATACACAGTGTGCATGTGACTTTATTCCTGTAGGACTTGGTCTTGCAGAAGCAGAACCGGAAACAGTAGAAGTTGGTGTTCCATCTGTTCTCTACTCCAGATTCTTAATCGGTGTACCTCGTGTCATTGTTGCTTACGTAGTAAGCTTGTTCGGATTATATAAATAAAAAAGTCGTCAGGGTCAAAAACCTTTGACCCTGCGTATCACCTATAAAATACCTTTAACTTAGATAGATAGATTAGGAAAGAAAGGCTGACAAAAATGAATACATGGTTAAATTTAGAAGGCAAAGTAGCAATCGTAACAGGCGGTGCTTCCGGAATTGGTAAAGCAGTCGCTCAGGAATTCATCAACCAGGGGGCAAAGGTTGTTGTAAGCGATATGAATCCAAATGCACCGGAACTGGAAAATGCAACAGATGAAAACTTCTTATATGCAGTTACAAACGTAACAGAAAAAGCAAGTGTCGATGCAATGATTGCTGCCACTGTTGAAAAATTTGGAACAGTTGATGTTCTTGTAAACAATGCAGGTATCAACATCCCACGTTTACTGGTGGATCCAAAGAATCCAGGCGGAGAATTTGAATTAGACGAAGCAGTTTGGGATAAAGTATGTAACGTTAATTTAAAAGGTGTATTCTTCTGCGCTCAGGCAGCAGCAAGAATCATGGTAGCTAAAGGAGAAGGCGTTTTGATTAACATGTCTTCCGAAAGCGGCCTGGAAGGTTCTGAAGGACAGAGTGTATATGCAGCAACAAAGAATGCAGTAAACTCTCTGACACGCTCCTGGTCAAAAGAACTTGGAAAACAAGGTGTAAGAGTCGTTGGCGTAGCTCCTGGTATCCTGGAAGCAACCGGACTTCGTACTCTTTCCTATGAAACAGCACTTGCCTATACAAGAGGAATTACAGTAGATGATTTAAGAGCCGGATACAGCAAAACATCTACAACACCACTTGGAAGAAGCGGAAAATTAACAGAGGTTGCTGACCTTGTCTGCTATCTTGCAAGTGAAAAAGCAAGCTATATTCATGGTGTAACTTATAACGTTGCCGGTGGAAAAACAAGAGGCTAAAAAACACAAATTATTAATTAAAACAGCGAAAATAAAAAACATAGAATTGTATTATGGGTGAAAATGTTGTAAAATACCTGGTAATCTGAGAATTGAAATAATGTGGAGGTATGGCTATGAGTATTATTTATGAAAACGAAGTAAAAGGCATGGGAGATATGGTTGAAGCATTTGTAGAAGAAGGCATGTTCGTCCTGTTCGGTGAGAACGCACCGGATACTTTAAAAGATTTCTGCTACACCATTTCTGTAAAAAATGCAACAGACACAATTGCAGCAGGTCAGACTTTAGAGATTGACGGAAAGAGCTATGAAATCGTCGGTGTTGGCGATGTTGTTCAGAAAAATCTGGAAGCTCTTGGACATATCACAGTGAACTTTACAGGAAACGTAGAAGGAGCTCTTCCTGGTTCTTTAGTGGTAGCAAAGTCAGATGTACCAAAATTAAAACTTGGCAGCGTAATTAAAATCATTGCATAAGGATAGAGGAGTGTCAGTTTGCTTAAAAAGGTAGTAGTTGAAAATAGGTGGGGGATTCATGTCGGAGTTGCAGCCCAGCTTGTACAAGTATCGAAAAAATACAATAGTCATATCTTTATCAAACATCAGAAAAAAACTGCTAGTTTGATGAATGTGGTTCAATTGCTGGCCTTAGGGGTAAAATATGGAGATGAAATTATCATTATCGCAGATGGCGACGATGAAGAAGAAGCTATTTGGGAGACAATTTCCGTAATTCAACATGCAAAATAAAAGGGCAAAACAAGATCGAATTTGAGAGCAAAGAAAACGCAGCAATCAAATTGGAACGGACTGCATGGGGAAATAGTCCTTAGGCGAGAAAAAAGGCGGAAGTAGAAACAGCTTTCGTCTTTTTTGTGCCTGAAAGAAATACAGGATATGGATTGATTTTTTACCGGATATTTGAAGTTTTTGCCGGGAAGTCATTGTGCCGTATTCTATGAATATGTTATAATTATGCAATATGATGTTGGACTCAAAAGTTTTTGACTCCATGATGCAGATAGAGGGAAAAACTGTTTGGAGGAGGTGGGAAAGATGCAATTGGAAGGTGACAACAGACTTGCCAATTTGCTTTCCTACATTGAATTTAAAAAAGCAGTGACTTTGGAAGAACTGGCTGACAGAATGCATGTGACAACAAAGACAATCCGGAACGATATCAAAGAACTGAATGGAATGTTGGAAGGCAGTGGAGTGATAGAGGGGTTTGGCGGTAAATACCGGCTGTATCTGTTGAACCAGGAGTATTTTAGAAAATGTCGGGATAAGATTTATATGCATGATGAATATATGAATTCTCCTGCTAAGAGATATGCGTATATTATGGATCAACTTCTGCATGCAGATAAACCGTATCTGACAGAAGAGCTGGCTTATGAGATGAATGTGGGACGTACGACAGTCAATGGGGACCTGAAAAGACTTCGTACTATGCTGGAAGGATATAATGTTAAGATTAAAGGACAGGTCAATGCAGGAATCTGGCTGAGCGGTGACGAGATGTATCTGCGGCTCTTTATTCTGGAAAATATGTACGAGATGATTTATAAAAATTATGAACTCCCGGAAGATGTGGGAGAGTACATAGAGGCAATCTGTGATCGCTATTATCTGGATACAGGAACCAGAGATTATTTTCTGCGCTCTTTTATTTTAATGGTGGATCGGATTTCCCAGGGACACACGTTAAAAGAACTGGACAAGAAATACCATGATCTGTATGAGACAGATCCTTTCAAATTTGCCAGAAAGGTGGCAAAGGCTACTGAGAAAATGATGGGACTTTCCATTTCTCAGGAAGAGGTTATTTTTTTGTGTCTTCCTATTGCAGGAATGCGGACAACAACCAATGAAAAAGGACGTCAGTTAATTGAAATTTCAGAAGAAGTAGCAGAACTGGTCATTGCGATTATGGATCGAATTGCCTACGAGATGAATTTTCATATTTCGCCGACAGATCTTCTGGATGAATTTGTTTACCATCTGAATTTCATGTTAAATCGGATGAAGTATCGATTCTATTTGAAGAATCCTTTGCTTCCGGATATTAAACAAAAATATCCGGTGGCCTATAAAATGGCTGAACTTGCGAAAAAAGAGATTGAAGAACGGATGAGTGTAAAGGTAATCGATGCAGAACTGGGCTTTATGGCATCTTATTTCAGTGTTTTTCTGGAAGAGCAGAAAGTCATGGGACGACCGGGCTATCATGTGGCTATTGTGACCAAAAACAACATGACTACAATCCGCCTCATGGAGATTCAGTTAAAGAAAGTCCTGCCGGACAGCACGACTTTTGTTTTTTATGAAAAGGAAGAGATTAACGACAAGATCTTAAGCCGTTACGATTTGGTTCTTTCTACGGAACGGCTTCAGGTAGATATCAAAATACCTGTTGTATATTTATCGGAAATTTTTGATGAAACGGAAATTTCCCGAAAAATTGAGCAGATTCGTTTTCTGAGCAAGGGGGAAATTAAAGTCAAATCAGGGTTAAACTCTCTGATTGCCAGTCTGGTAGAGCCGGAGACTTTCTTTATCCTGCCCAAAAATCTTTCTTTTAAAGAGACAGTGGAATATCTTCTGGACAGTCTGATCGAAGAAGAGATGATTACAGAAGAATTCAGAACCAGAATGCTGCAAAGAGAAGAAAAGGTAACCATGCTTTTTGATGAAAATATAGGATTTCCTCATATTTTGTATGAAGGAAGTTCTTTGATTTTTGCTCTTGGCGTCATGAAAAGAGAAAAGGAAGAAGAGGGACTTAGAATTGTCTTTTTACTTGGTTTGCCTAACAATAAAGATCTGGATGATCAGGTGCTGATGAAGATATACGATGAAATCATATCCATTGCAGGGAATCAGGAGATGGTGCAGGATATTTGTCAGCTGGAATCTGCCAGAGAATTTTATGACTATGTCATAAAAAATAATGATTTTTTTGAATAGGGTTTGAACAAGTTAAGTCTCTTTTTGCTGCAGTTCCTTTTGGAGCTTGTGACAAAAGAGCATCTCAAAGAATATATTGCCAGACGAATGCAAACTCAAAGCAGTTTCGCTCGTCTGGCACTTCTCATTTAGATCTTTAAAAGGAAAACTATTTTACAGTAAAAGTGAATTTATCCCATGGGATTTGAACCGGCTGACCTTCATTGATAATAGAATCAACATGCATCAGTAACGGATAATCGTCTAAAGATACAACGCCTCTTTCTGCCAGTTTACGAACAGCGCGGGCAGTACGGGTAGCGATGACGATAGATTCCAGTGTTACACCGGATAATTCTTCCATAGCCTGTTCGAAGGTAAGACCACGTCCAAGGAGAGTTCCAATCTTTCTGGTACGTCCGCCGAATACCGTAACATATAAATCTCCTGCTCCAAAAATAATATTTTCAGGGCCACCATGAATTAATTCTAAAAGCTGTGTCATCTCTCGTACACTTTGTCCGAATAGAGCGGCCTGAGAGTTGTAATGCACAGCGCCGATTTTGCCATCTCTTTTCTCGGCCAGTCCAACAGCTAAAGTAACACCTAAAGCATATGCGTTCTTCATAGCAACAGCACATTCTACGCCGACAATGTCAGTAGAAAGGCTGACATGATAATAATCACATTCAAAAGTTTTCTTTAAAAATTCCAATGTTTCCATATTACGTCCGCAGAATGCAACGTGACTGTTGTCTCCGTCTGCCAGTTCATAGCTGGTGCAAGGACCACCGATGGCATTAATATCTAATTTTTTTCCTTCCGGAAGTCTGTCTTCCAGAACAAATGGGTATGGAAGCAGATCGCCTTCTTCTGTATCCAGCATTCCCTTGGTAACAGAAATCAATGGTGCGGATTCAGGGAGAATCGGGAGCATCTCATCTGCGAACCAATCAAGTCCAAAACTGCTGACTCCGTTTAATACAATGTCACAGCCTTCTAAAGCTTCTTTTACATCTTCAATCTGATAATACTTGATTCCTTCCGGTAACTGTCTTTTTAATGTAATGTGGAAGCCGCTTTTCTTTGCTTCTTCAATAATCTCTCTGTCAAGAGGTGTGCCTACAAGACGAACTTCGTGTCCGTTCTTGCGAACCGGAAATGTTAATGCGGATGCCATCTGTCCTGCCCCAATAAATGTTAATACGCTCATGCTCTTATAATCCTCCTAAAATATTCTTGTATTTCTGTCGGGAAAGCTGTTTGTATAAAACTGCTTTCCTGTAGTTGCATTGTTTTCTTGATTTCATGGTTGCAGTATAACAGTTCTTTGGAAAAAAGTCAATAAAAATGCAAAAAATATTATAAAAAATATAATAAGTAATTAAATATGCAAATAATTGCAAAAATAATGAAAGATGTGTTGACATGAACAGAGAGAATAAGGTATATTAGATGAGAGATAAACCAAATGGAAAAGGCGGTTAAGATGAATACGAATAAATTAATTCAAATGTTGCGGGTGGCAAAAAAATATTACGAATACCATATGGATCAGAAAGAAATTGCAAAAGAAGAAGGAATCTCAAATTCGACGGTCAGCAGAATGCTTCAGCGGGCATTGGACCTTGGCTACGTGAAGATTTCCATTGATTATCCATTGCTATCCAATGAAGAATTGTCAAAAGAACTAAAAAAGGCCTATCAGTTAAAGGAAGTATTTTTAGTGCCGGTTGTTGTTAGTGAACCGAATGCTGTTATGATAGATACCTGTAAGGCAGCTGCGACAGCTCTCCCATCTTATATAGAGTCCGGAACGATTATCGGAACTGCCTGGGGCAGTACGATGCGATGTCTTTCTACCTATATTCCGGATCTTCGAACCAGAAATATCCGAATTGTACAGATGAATGGGAGATGCAATAAAAGTGCCATGCCGATAGGGGCTGATGCTATGATAGAAGCAATGGCAAGGCAGGGACGAGGTGATGGATATATTATTCCCGCCCCGGCAATTGTAGACAGCGCTCAAACTGCAGCGATGCTCCGGGAAGATTCAGGGGTAAAAGAAGCACTGGAGTTAGCAAGAAACTGTCATACAGCTATTTTCAGTGTAGGACTTGTAACAGAAGAATCGATCATGTATCGGGCCGGTTATTTGAATGACGGAGTTTACGAATCCTTATTGGAGCAAGGTGCAGTAGGGGATATCTGTTCCAATTATTTTGACGAAGAAGGTCGTCCGGTCGATGACGAATTTTCCAAACGGAAAATCGGAATTTCCCTGGAAGAACTGAAAAAAATCTCCTGCAAAATAGGGGTAGTATCGGGAATAGAAAAAGTCAAAGCCTTGCATGGAGCATTAAAGGGCGGATATATTGATGTTCTTTATGCGGACGAAGCAGTGGGAAAAGCCTTGCTGGCCTATTTATAGTATTTCTTCTGAAAAAATTGCTTTTAGTTCAAAAATATGATAGTATGAAAATGTGTTCATACAAAAAGATTTTTTGATTTAGTAAAGAAGGAGAAAACATGAATACGATTTGGAAAAGAAGATCGGTAAGAACTTTTTTAAAAAAGCCGGTGGAAGAAGAGAAATTGAAAAGGATTATTGGAGCAGGAATGCAGGCACCATCTAGCAGAAATGGACAAACCTGGGAATTTATATGTGTGACAGAACCAGACCTAATTGCAGGAATGAAGGAGATGAGTCCTTATGCAGGTTTAATAGAAAAAGCTCCATCTGTGATTGTTGTATGCAATAATGAAGAGGAGGCCAAAAAAAAGAAAGAAGAAGATTGGTGGATACAGGGGCTTTCGGCCTGTGTTGAAAACATATTGCTCCAAGTTGTGGAGGAAGGTTTGGGAGCAGTTTGGATGGGGGTATATCCCAGACAGAAAAGAATAGAGTTTTTGAGAAATTATTTTCAAATGCCGGATAATCTTTTGCCTTTTGCAGTAATTCCGATTGGGTATGCTGAACATACGCCTGAACCGGAAAATCGATTTGATGAGTCAAAAATACATTATAATGGTTTCGAAATAAAATAAAGAGATTGAACAAATGCCTTTTATGGAAAGAGTTTTTCCGTAAAAGGCATTTTCTTGTTACAATCATAAAATGGTGCCGGGGTCAAAAGCTTTTGATCCCGGCATCATAGAATTAATGTGACCTTGTTGAATAAAATTTCAAAAATCATAAATTTTAAAATTTTACTTGATTTTATATCAAAGAACAGATATAATGAACATAAGATAAAAATATTTGAAATATGAAATTATATTCACAATATGATTTCGTATACGAAATCAAATATTCAAAAAAGAAAAGAAAGGAGAATGTGTTATGCTAAACAAAAGCAATGCTCTTTTTTATGGTGCAGCATCGGAAGTGATTACCCCTTTTGCAAACGATGGTTCTGTGGCATACGATTTGCTTGAGCAGGAGATTCAATTCATGATTGATCATGGTGTGACAGGATTTTTTGTAAATGGATTGGCAAGCGAAGCGTTAGTTCTAACAAAAGAAGAGCGGAAAGAATGTGCTAAAGTTGTGTATGAAGCATGTAAAGGAAGGGTTCCGGTGATGGGTAATATTATCGCAAATTCAGTAGAAGATGGGGTGGAATCCGCACATACTTATGCTAAGATAGGATATGATGCTATTATTATTACACCACCACCGATTTACAAGTATACACAAGATGGCATTTTCGAATTTTTTGACTCGATTGCTTCTTCGACAGAACTACCTTGTTACATTTATAATGCTCCTGAAACAGGAAATAAATTGTCTCCGGCGATGATAGCGAAATTGTTTGAGAAAAATGAACGTTTTATGGGCTATAAAGATAGTACCCAAAGCATTATTGAACAACAAACATTGATTGGGCTAATCGGGGAAGAACGTCATTTTGAACTTCTGGCAGGTAGTGATGCCCAAATCGTGACCACTGCAATGTTAGGTGGTGCAGGAGGAATTTCTTTGATTACAGTTGTTTTTCCGGACTTAATTGTAGAATGTTGTGAAGCTTGTGAAAAAGGGGAATGGGAAAAAGCAATTGAACTTCAGCAAAAGATTTTGAAAGTCAGGGAAGCATTAAAATGCGGTCCATTTATGGCAGCTTATAAATATGTAAGCGGGAGACTGGGAAGACCGCTGGGAGGAATGAGAAAACCAATGGCATATGTTTCGGAGAAAGACTGTGAGATAATTGAAGGAAAACTGAAAGCTCTGGGGCTTCTTTAAAAAAGAAACATATGGAAAGGAATGGAAAACAATATGAACAAAAAAGAATTAGCCGGTATGATGGACCATACCTTATTGAAAGCATTTGCAACATCGAAAGATATAGAACGTATTGCAAATGAAGCAATTGAAATTGGAGCGGCTTCTGTTTGTGTGAATCCGGTTCATGTAAAACAGGTTTCAGAATTATTAAAAGGAACAGGCGTGAAAACATGCACGGTAATCGGATTCCCTTTGGGAGCAAATACGAGTTCTGTCAAAGCGTTTGAAACAAAAGACGCAATTGCCAATGGTGCAGAAGAAGTCGATATGGTAATTAATGTTGGTGCATTAAAAGAAGGAAACACAAAGGCTGTATATGAAGACATACAAGCTGTTGTAGATGCAGCAGATGGAACCTTAGTAAAAGTAATTATCGAGACGTGCTATTTAACTGATCAGGAAAAAGAAGATGCATGCTTAGCAGCGGCAAAAGCAGGAGCAGATTTTGTAAAAACATCTACCGGATTTGGTACAGGTGGAGCAACCGCTCATGATGTTGAACTGATGAAAAAAGTGATTCCTGATTCCATGAAAGTGAAAGCATCCGGTGGAATGAGAAAATGGGAAGATGTGAAACCAATACTTGCGGTGGGGGCAGACAGATTGGGAGTTTCCGCTTCTCTTGAAATATTAAAGGGATACGAAGAGTAAAAAGCAAAAACAATAAGACGAGGAGGTTGATGTACATGAGTAAAAGATCTGACCGGCCTGTTATAGCAGTAACAGGAGGGGGACAAGGAATTGGAAGAGGAATTCTGGTTTACTTTTGCGAGAGAGGTTATGATGCTGTTGTATTGGATAAGAATTTAGATACCGCAGAGGCAGTGGCGAAAGAATGCCGTGAATTAGGAGCTGATGCAATTGCAGTACATTGTGATGTAACAGACAGAGATGATGTGGAAAAAGCATATGCAAAGGTTGATGAATACTTTGGAAGAATTGATGTTCAGGTGAATAACGCAGGTGTATTCATTCGTGAAAGGATTATGGATGCTACCCCGGAAAAGACAGATTTAATGATTGATGTAAATTTAAAAGGTGTTTTAAATACAGCAAAAGCTGCAATGGGAATTATGAAAAATCAGGGAGCCGGCGTTATGATTAATGCTCACTCAATTTTGGGATTTTTCCCGGATCATGGATTGGGAGTGTATTCAGCAACAAAAGCAGGCGTGGCAATTTTAACAAGAGTTCTGGCAGCAGAATGTGCTCCTTATGGAATTCGTGTAAACGGATATGCCCCGAGTGTAACAGATACAGCAATGGTACATCATATTATTGAAGAACGTCCAGAAGCTAAGTTAAATCAGATTCCGATGAGAGAATTTGGTAAACCGGAACAAATTGCAAAGATATGCTGGTTTTATGCTTCAGAATTAAGTGATTATACAACTGGAATCAGTATTGCAAGTGACGGAGGAACCTGGGCAGTACAACGTCCATTTAAATCTTGGGAAGATGCAGGGTTACTATAATTATGAGAAAACTGGTATTTGTACAAAAGAATACCTCCAAATAAAAATAGATTATATCGTGGTGGATGACAAATCAAATTTATAGGAAGTATTCTCCATACATTATACTCGGAGAAATGAAATCATACAAGGAAAAATTGTGGAAATATCAGGGAAAAAATGAATGCAATTGCGATAAAGAGATGAATCAGATGAATAGAAAGAACGATTTCGATTCGAGGAGGTTTTGTTATGATGAATAATGGTTATGTAATAGGTATTGACTCCGGTACATCAATGGTAAAAGCAGTTTTATTTGATATGGCAGGCAGAGAAATCTGTGTTAGTTCTCGTTCGACTCCTGTAGAAGAGCCCCATTTTGGATGGTCCGAATTTAATTTGGAAACAGATTGGAGAGAAGTAGCTGGTGTATTAAGAGACTTAATGAATAAAAGCGGCGTTGATCCTTCTGCAATACATGCGGTAGGATTAGGCGGTAAAGGAGTTGGTGTTGCTTTTCTGGATGAAAATAAAAAGCCAGTAAGAAATGGTATCCTCTGGAATGATGCCAGATGTGCAGGAATGACGAAAGAATGGATTGAATCCGGAAAAATGGCAGAAATTTTTGGGCAGACAGCAAACTGGCTGATGACAGGTGATGTTGGAATTTTGCTGCCTTGGATGAAAGAGCATGAACCGGAAATTCTTGCACGCACAAAGTATTTTTGTGTGAACACCAACTGGATGTGTTACAATTTAACTGGTGAATTTGGTGCAAATGCAACAGATATGTATTCTCAGATTGATGAAACGAGACAATACAGTGATAAAGTTATGGAAATTGAAGGCATTCTAGACTTGAAAGATAAATTCCTTCCATTAAACAATCCATGGGATGTTGTAGGTCACGTAACAAAAAAAGCAGCAGAAGAAACCGGTCTTTTAGAAGGAACCCCTGTAGCAAGTATAGGATGGGATGTTGTATGCTGTAGTGCTGGTGTAGGTGCTGTAGATGATGGACAGGCCAATATTATTCTGGGTACATCAGGAGTAATTATGCTTACTATGCCTAAATTTGCAACATCTCCAATGCTGGGATGCCAGACGATTCATAATATTCCTGGAAAATGGCAGCAATTAATTGCTCCGCTTACCGGAACACCAAATACAGACTGGTTTGTAAAGAATTTTACTTATGCAGATAAAGTGAGAGCGGAAAAAGAAGGAAGAAGTGTTTATGCACTTTTTGATGAGGAGATTGCAAAAGTTAATCCAGGTTGTAATGGAACTTTATATCATCCATATATGAATGCAGCAGGGGAAAGAGCACCGTTTACTGACACAAATGCAAGAGGAAATTTCTTTGGATTAAATTTACACAGTGACAGAGCTTTGATGCACCGGGCTGTTTACGAAGGAATGGCGTTTGCCAATAAACATTGTTTGGATGCTTACACCTATCCGGTATCTGATATTCGCCTATCCGGAGGAGGAAGCAAGAGTCCGGTTTGGTGTCAGATTTTCGCTGATATTTGCAATGCACCAATTAGTATGCCAGGCGGAACAGAGTTTGGAGCAAAGGGTGTAGCCTGGAATGCAGCTTTAGCAGCTGGATATTTTAAAGATTGGAAAGAAGCTTCAGATGCTTTTTGCCAGGTAGAACGTGTATATGAGCCAATTCCTGAGAATGTGAAGATATATGCAGATCTTTATGAGGTATACAAACAGATTCCGGCAGCATTAGCTCCTGCTTGGGAAGCCAGAACTGAATTTTTAGCAAAAAATAATTTCCAGGGATAAGTTGTTAGAAAAAATAAATTCAAATGTAAGCCAGATGAGAAAATGAACGGAAAAAATCATTCTGGTAGAAGAAAATAGAAAAGGTACGGAATCCAATTATTTATATGATAAGGGTTTCCGTACCCTTTTTTGATTGCATAGGAAATTATTCTGCATTTCCTATGCAATCAAAAAGCCCTCCGGGCAGGAACGCACTGCGGCGGAGTGGAAGCATGTTGCCGGAGGCAACCCGCCGCAAGCGAGAATTCTGCAAAACAGGCTTCTTTCTTATTTTTCGTCAATGGCAAGAATCGCTTCTGCAGTGACAGAATCAATGACTAAAACATCAATAAAATTCGCTTTTAACGCATAATAAACTGCTTCTGCTTTATCCCGGCCGGTGATACAGGCCATAACGCATTCTGATTTTTTAATCTCATCAATGGAAATGCCAAGAGTTCGGTTATTCAGTTCTTCATCACAGATGTCACCGTTTTGATTGAAAAAACGACAACAGATGCTGCCGACAGCTTGATGGCTGTGTAAACGGCCTAAATCACTGTCGTCAATATATCCGGCCTGATATAAACAGGATTTTCGATCGGGTAAAGCAATATTAACAAATAATTTGTTGCATTCTTTTCCAAGAGAGAGGACATTATTAATTTTTGGATCATTGGTCAGGGCATTGGCAATATGATTGCTGGAAACCATAACCGGACATGGAAAGCTATATGCTTCTCTTGCAGATAGTTTTTGGTAGAAATTACTTACGATTTCATTCGCATATCCTCTTGTCATGGCGTTATCTACACTGCCTGTAATCTGACAAACGAGAGATGTTCCAATCGGAAGCTGAGGAAAATAGGAGCTCATTTCATAAAGGGTCCATCCCCAGCCAACACCAATCCGATCACCGGGTTTAATAAATTTGCTAAGATATTGTGCTCCTGCCCTGGCGGTCAACTGAACCGCTAAAGCTTCATCATTATCCGGGACCGAAGCAACACAAAGACCTTTTAAATTAAATTTTGCAAATAACTTTTGCTCTAAGGTTGACATATTATCAAAAGAAGAATCGATGAAAATTTTGACAATACCTGTTTCGCGGGCTTCAGCTAATTTTCTGGATACCATAGGTCGTGAAATATTAAAACGTTTTGCTATATCCGCCTGTGTTTTCCCATGTTCATAGTATTCCTTTGCAATTTCAACGAGAAAATTTTTTTCCTGTAAATTAATCATCCTGTATTCTCCTATCTACTCAAATTAATCATTAGTTATATTGTAACAAAAAATGAACAAATGTGCAATAGACTATTAGGGCTTGAGAAAAGGCTTTTTTTTAGTATATAATAGGTAAGAATGTTTTTGAAAATATGTTTTAATTGTTCAGAGGAGAAAAACAATGTCCTATTTTCCAATGTTTATAGATTTAAAAGAAAAAAAGTGCCTGATAGCCGGAGGCGGAAATGTTGCCCTTAGAAAAGCAGAGAGTCTGTTAAAATTCGAAGGGCAGGTGAAAGTAATCGCTCCGGATATCTGTGAAGAGATAAAAAAACTGGAAGGAAACATTCAGTGGATAGAGAGAAAAGTGGAATTAGAAGACCTTTCGGATTGCTTTCTGGTAATTGCAGCAACAGATTGCCGAAAAGTGAATCATCAGATCAGCGTTTACTGTAAAAAACGACATATTTTTGTGAATGTAATTGACTGCAAGGAAGAATGCAGTTTTGTGTTTCCGGCTACGGTAAAGCGGGAAGATATCAGTATTGGAATTACCACATCCGGGGCAAGTCCGGTATTATCTTCTACGATTCGAAAGTCTGTGGAGAAGGCAGTTCCGGATTATTATGGAATTTTATCTCTTCAACTGGGAGAGTGGAGAGAGGAATTAAAAGAGAGGGTGAAAGATGAGCCGAAAAGGCGGGAAATATTTCGTAATTTGGTTTTAAAGGGATTGGAACAGGAAGGAAACTTATCCCGGGAAGATTTTGAACGAATGATAGAGAAAGGCAACATGGTATAAGATGGTAGAATTAGTTGAAAATCAGTTAGATGTAGGGACGTATCTGGATTTAAGGAAGAAAGTAAATTGGAAGCCGTTGACAAAGGAACAGGCACAAAAGGGGCTTTCCAATAGTTTATATATTGTAGTAGCGTATGAAAATGGAGAAGCAGTCGGCATGGGGCGAATTGTGGGAGACGGCGCCATTATCTGTTATGTACAGGATTTGATTGTCATTCCTGAAAAGCAAAAAGACGGAATCGGAGGTCTGCTTTTAGAAAGATTGAAAAACTATGTGAAGCAGGAAGGAATTCCAGGTACAGAAATGATGTTTGACCTGATGTGTGCAAAAGGCAGGGAAAAGTTTTATCAAAAACATGGTTTTATAGCTAGACCGACAGAGCATCTTGGCCCGGGAATGATTCAGTATTTAGCGTTATAAGGATTCCCTTCGTTGACAGCATTTTTACAGAGTGATAAAATAAAAAAAAATTTATAGTATCTGAAGAGAAGATTGGAGTGTATCAAAGATGAAGAGAAGAAGAAGATTAAGAGCAACCCCAGCGATTCGGGATTTAGTAAGAGAGAACAAAGTGAACCTGGAAGATCTGATTTATCCGGTTTTTGTCATGGAAGGTGAGAATATTAAAAGTCCGGTAGATTCTATGCCGGGAATTTTCCAGTATTCCATTGATCGGATCAGTGAAGAGCTGGATGAAGTAGTGGCTTTGGGAATTAAAGGGATTCTGATTTTTGGTATTCCGGATCATAAAGATGAGGTTGGTTCAGAAGCATATAATGAACATGGAATTGTACAGGAAGCAATTCGTTTTATCAAGAAAAACTATCCGGATTTAGTTGTGATTGCTGATATCTGTCTTTGTGAATATACTTCACATGGTCATTGCGGCGTGATTAAAGATGGTGAAATTTTAAATGATGAGACATTGCCTCTTCTGGCTAAGACTGCTGTTACTTGTGCTCAGGCAGGAGCTGATATGGTAGCTCCTTCCAACATGATGGATGGACATGTGGCAGCAATTCGGGAAGCTTTGGATGAAGCAGGCCTGATTAATACACCGATTATGGCTTACAGTGCCAAATTTGCATCTGCCTATTACGGACCATTCCGGGAGGCAGCTCATTCAGCACCGGGATTTGGAGATCGTAAGACGTATCAGATGGATTATGCCAATGGAAAAGAAGCCATTTTGGATGTGGAAGATGACATTGAAGAAGGTGCTGATTTAATTATTATCAAACCGGCACTGGCATTTTTGGATATTATGAAGAGCGTTTCTCTGGAGACGAACTATCCATTGGTTGCTTACAACGTAAGTGGAGAGTATGCAATGGTAAAAGCAGCAGCAATGAATGGCTGGGTAGATGAAAAGCGCATTGTAATGGAGAATATGGTTTCCTTTAAGAGAGCAGGTGCCAGCATTATCATTACTTACCATGCAAAAGATGTAGCAAAATGGATTCAGGAAGATAAGTAAAGCATATGGAAAAAATACTATGGCTCGATGAGAATATTCTGCTTTGGATTCAGGAGCATATGAGAAATGATTTTCTGACTCCGCTGTTTCAAAAAATTACAAGTCTGGGGGATGGAGGTCTGATCTGGATAGGGATTACCATACTTCTGTTGTGCATTCCTAAGATGCGAAAAGTAGGAATCATGTCTGCGGAAGCGTTATTACTTTCCCTATTGATCAATAACCTGTGGCTGAAAAACTGGATCGACAGAATACGACCTTATGAAGTAATAGATGGACTGGAGCTGATTACAAGGCGGGCCATGGATCCTTCTTTTCCTTCCGGTCATACGGCAGCATCTTTCAGCGCCGGATTTTTGATGTGGATTTGTAGTAGAGAATACCAAAAGACAGGAAGACAGGAATTCTATTTTCCGCAAGCGGCGGGATGGCTTGTTCTGTTGCTTGCTGTGTTAATTGGTTTTTCACGGCTTTATGTAGGAGTCCATTATCCAACAGATGTTTTAGCAGGAACCCTATCCGGAATTTTAATCAGCCTGGCAGTTTTCTGGTGTAATAAAAAAAGAATTGACAAAAATTCTCGTTTATAATACAATCAGACACAGTATAAAACCCTATGAGGGAGTAGTTTGCAGGAATCCTGTGGCAATATCAACATAATGATGGAAATCTGGTATTGCCTTAAAAAATGAGACTCATAGACAATAACACAGCGAAGAAGAGCTGGGGCGTTGTCTTTGAGTCTTTTCTTTGCTTGGGATGAAAAGGAGAATCAACATGAATTTATTTACGTTATTTACTCTGGCAGTAGGATTATCCATGGATGCTTTTGCAGTTGCAATCTGTAAAGGGCTTGCGATGAAAAAAACGGATGTGAAAAAAGCAGTCATTGTAGGTCTTTGGTTTGGAGGTTTTCAGGCTTTGATGCCTCTTTTGGGTTATTTACTTGGGGTTCAGTTTAAAGATAAAATAACTGCCATTGACCATTGGATTGCATTTTTGCTTCTTGGCTTTATTGGAGTGAATATGATCAAGGAAGCTGTGCAGAAAGACGATGAAGAAGAGACGGATGATTCTCTGGCTCCGCGTGATATGTTGATTCTGGCGGTTGCAACCAGTATCGATGCCCTGGCTGCAGGTATTACCCTTGCATTTTTGGAAGTTCATATTGTACCGGCGGTTAGTTTTATCGGAATTACTACATTTATTCTTTCGGTAGCGGGCGTAAAGGTAGGAAATGTATTTGGAAATCGATATAAAGCAAAAGCTGAGCTGGCCGGAGGTATTATATTAATTTTGCTTGGAATTAAAATTTTAATAGAACATTTGGGAATTATGTAAAAAACACCTTGAAAAAACTGGAAAAAAAGATATAATATAACTGTAAATAATTAGAATTAATAGAAAAGTAAGGTGACAGGATGAAGAGAATTATTTGCAGTATATTGTTGAGTATTTGTATTGCGGTAAATGGATGTATTCCGGTACAGGCGCAGGAAATAGTACCTATTACAAAAGATAAGATATCCATTTTATTTATTGGTAATAGTCTGACCTATTTAAGAGGTCATGGTAAGGATAATTATTTTCTGCTTTACTTTGAGAAGATGGCAAGGAAGGCAGGATATCAGGTGCAGATCAGTCGTGTTACCAAAGGAGGCCAGAAGCTTTCCAATTGGGCGAATCAGGGGAATGTAGATGGGAAGAGAGCTTATCAGGCGATTCGCAAAAAGAAGTGGGATGTTGTTGTTCTGCAGGAGAATACGGATTATGCCACAGCTCACAACAGCAGCTTTCAGAAGGCAGCGAAGAAACTTTCCGGAGTGATTTATAAGAACAATCCTGATACCAGGCTGATTTATAATTGTACGTGGGCTTACCAGAAGGGAAAGAGGATTTCCGGTAAGTTTTACAGTTATTCGAAGATGCAGCAGCTTTTGAATCAGCATTATCGTCAGGCGGCAAAGGCAACCGGAGGAGAGATTTCCTGGGCAGGGAATGCATTTTTACAATGCAGGAAGCAGAACAAGAACATTGCTCTCTATGTGAAGGACAATAATCACCCAAGCAGATATGGCTCTTTTTTATCGGCCAGTTCTATGTATGCAGCAGTTTTTGGGAGAAATCCGATGAAAAGCGGGTATTGTTTCTCAGGTGATAAGAAGAAGAGTAGATATTTACAAAGTATTGCAGCAAAAGTGAATTTATAACAAAGAAACGCAGGAGTTTCCGTGAGTGAATGGAAAGTTCCTGCGTTTTTTGTATGTTTAAACTAAAATCTAAAAAATTTTATCATTAGGATTCTGTGGATACAGATGGTTTCTTATTCATCTTATAGATGATTGCGCAAGCAATCAGTAAAGCGGCAAAGCCGATGAGGAATCCGATGAAACCACTGTTTAAAAGTCCGGCTGCCAGGAAACCAACACTGCAGCAGGCTGCTACCGTCATCGCGTATGGAATCTGAGTCGATACATGGACAATGTGATTACATTGAGCTCCTGCAGAAGACAGGATTGTTGTATCGGAAATCGGTGAAATATGGTCACCGCATACAGCACCGGATAAAATAGCTGCTACGCTTAATACTAACATGTCGCCATAACCAAAAATTGCAATGGCAATTGGAATCAGGATACCAAAGGTTCCCCAGGAAGTTCCTGTAGAAAATGCCAATCCAAGGGCAATCAGGAAAAACAGGAATGGAATCAGAGATCCAATAAAGGAATTTGCATTTACAATAGAGCTTACAAATCCACCGATGTTTAAGTATTCATCATTACAGATTCCGGATAATGTCCAGGCAAGACAAAGAATCATAATCGCGGAAGTCATTGCTTTGAAACCTTTTACAAAACAGTCACAGAACTCTGTGAAAGTAATGATTTTTCTTGGAATATAAAGTACAAAAATAAATAAAATTGTAATAAAGGAACCAAGTACAAGGCTTCGTGCAGAAGAGCAGTTTGCAAAAGCATTAATGATGGTTTCACCCTGGAATAATCCACCGGTATAAAGCATGGCAACGATACAGGAAATAATCAGGAATAAGATAGGAAGGATCAAATCCAGAACCTTTCCTTTTCCAAGCTTGGTTTCCTGATCTTCGATGGTACTTTCGTCAATTCCTGTTTCTCCGGATAATTCCAATGCTTTCATTTTAGAAAAGTCGATTTCTGTAATAATCAGGAACAGAACGAATATAATCGTAAAGAGAGCATAAAAATTAAATGGAATTGTTTTCAGGAATAGAGAAAAACCATCAATCTGGCTGTTTTCCGGAAGAGAAGAGCCAACAGCAGCAGCCCAGCTGGAAATCGGTGCGATAATACAGACAGGGGCAGCAGTTGCATCAATGATGTATGCAAGTTTTGCTCTTGTTACTTTATAACGGTCTGTGACCGGACGCATAACAGTACCTACAGTCAGACAGTTGAAATAATCATCTACGAAAATCAAAACGCCCAGGCAGCTTGTAGCAAGCAATGCGCCTCTCTGGGATTTGATGGTTCTGGAAGCCCAATTGCCGTAAGCAGCTGAAGCACCGGATTTGGTAACCAGAGCAACGATAATTCCAAGAAAGACGAGGAACAGTAAAATATCTACATTTCCTCCAATCTTGTTTCCCATAATATCAAAAACCGTTTCAATAGATGTAATCGGATGGAATCCGGTAAATAATAAAGCACCGGAGAAAATTCCGATGAAAAGGGAAGAATAAACTTCCTTCGTAAGAAGAGCCAATACAATGGCGATGATTGGGGGCAGAATTGCCCATACAGTTGAGCTAAACAAGATCATAAACCTCCTCAAATAAAAAAATAGTGCTTCGATCAAAATCGAAAAGAAATATTTTCTGTCGTAACAGTATACATAAAATGATAATACCATGAAAGTAAGGGGTAAGACAATATAAAATTAACAGAAAAGACTTTTTTTGTTTCTTTTTTTTAACCGAATCAGGTAAGTCCCAACTTCAAATGGGCAGACCATGAAGTGGCGGGCAGGGACTAAAAATAACAGAAAAAAATTCTTGACAATTAGGAGACAATCTTGTATAATCATTTGTGTTGTTGAAAAACAACAAGATGCCCAGATAGCTCAGTTGGTAGAGCAGAGGACTGAAAATCCTCGTGTCACTGGTTCGATTCCGGTTCTGGGCACTGAACTTCATAGATATGCGGGTGTAGTTCAATGGTAGAACACTAGCCTTCCAAGCTAGATACGTGGGTTCGATTCCCATCA
>JALEPU010000044.1 GCA_022766905.1 Lachnospiraceae bacterium | reverse complement strand
CAAAAAAAAAAGCCCAACATCATAATGATTATGAATGAGGCATTCAGTGATCTTCAGGTCATTCATCCAATTCAGACGAATCAGGATTATATGCCCTTTCTTCACAGTCTGAAAAAAAATACAATAAAAGGAAATTTGTTTGTATCTATTTTCGGAGCGGGAACCTGTAATTCAGAATTTGAAGTTTTAACAGGTAATTCCATGGCTTTTCTTCCTTCCGGAAGTATTGGATATACCCAATACGTGAAGGATGAAATGCCGAATCTGGTACAGACGTTAAAAGCGCAGGGGTATATAGGAAACATTGCGGTTCATCCCTATCTGGCAGATGGATGGAACCGTCCTACCGTATATTCCCTTTTTGGATTTGAAAAATTTTTATCTCAGGATGATTTCGAAAATCCGGAGATGATTCGAAAATATATCAGTGATAAAGAGGATTATAAAAAATTAATTTCTCTTTATGAAGAGAATAAAGAAGAGAATCCGGATTCTCCTTGCTTTTTATTTACTGTGACCATGCAGAATCATGGCGGATTCAGCAAAGACTATGGGAATCTGGAAAAAGAAATTGAAATCACAGATCCTACCTTAAAGGACGATGAAGCGGAACAGTATCTTTCCCTGATTAAGAAGTCAGACGATGCTTTTAAGATGCTGGTTTCGTATTTTAAAAAGCAGGAAGAACCGACCTTGATTATTATGTGGGGAGATCATGAACCAAGCGTTCATGATGAGTTCTATCAGAAACTCTATGGGAAGGACATGAGCGAGCTTTCTGTGGAGGAATTGCAAAAGAAATATCAGGTGCCCTTTGTAATCTGGGCCAATTACGATATCGAAGAAAAAGAAATCGAGGCCATGAGTGCAAATTATCTGGGATCTTATATCCTTCAGACAGCAGGCCTTCAGATGACCCCATATCAGCGGTATCTGCTGGATTTGAGTAAAAAGCTTCCGGTCATCAATTCTGTCGGATACATTGGAGATGATGGAATTTATTACGAACAGGGAGACGAATCAGAGTATTCCGATTATATTTCCAATTATAAGATTCTTCAATATAATAATGTGATAGACTATAAAAATCGATATGAGAATTTCTTTAGTACGGATAATCTCGTTGATTAAGATAGGAGAAACAAAAAGACCTTTCACCTTCAGAATGAAAAATCTGAAGGATGGAAGGTCTTTTCTTTCAAACAAAACAAATTGTAAATATCAATTGTAAATATTTCGTTAATTTTAGGTAAAGTTTCATGTTGACAAGACAGCCCTAAAAAGGTAAGATGAAAAATGGTGTAAAGTAAATGGACCGATGATGATGCAAAGGAGAAGAAGAGAATGAGTACAGAAATCATATTATCCATTGTAGGTGGTTTAGGCCTGTTTTTGTATGGAATGAAATTAATGGGCGATAGTTTAGAGAAAACCGCCGGTGCAAAGTTACGTAATATTTTGGAAATGTTTACAAAAAATAAATACATTGGAGTCCTGGTAGGTGCTATTTTTACAGCAATTATTCAGTCCTCCAGTGCAGCCACCGTTATGGTCGTTGGATTTGTAAATGCCGGTCTTATGAACCTGTTTCAGGCTGCCGGAGTCATTTACGGTGCCAATATTGGTACGACCATTACTTCTCAGCTGGTTTCTTTTAACTTATCGGCATATGCTCCGGTTTTTGTTTTAACCGGTGTATTGATGATTATGCTGATTAAAAATCCTACTGTTAAAAAGGTTGGAGAGATTATTGTTGGGTTTGGTATTTTATTTGTCGGACTTAGCATGATGTCCAGCTCTATGGCAAACTTAAAGGATTCTCCTGCCATTACCGGTCTTTTAGGCGGCCTGACCAATCCGTTTTTAGCTGTCCTTTTAGGAACGGTTATTACAGCTATGATTCAGAGTTCTTCTGTTACGGTAAGTATTATTCTTTTAATGGCAAATCAGGGATTATTGGAATTACATATCTGTCTGTTCATGATTTTAGGATGTAATATCGGAGCTTGTACGACCTGTCTGCTGGCTTCTTTAGGCGGAAGAAAAGAAGCAAAAAGAACAGCTTTAATTCATCTGCTGTTCAATGTAATCGGTACGATTATTCTGTTTATCCTGTTAATGGGAGCCGGTGATTTTATCGAAGCGATGATTCGTACCATTTCTCATGACAATATCGGAAGATGTGTCGCAAATGCTCATACGATTTTCAAAATCTTCCAGGTAATCATCCTTCTTCCGTTCTCAGATGCAATTGTGAAGCTGACCTATCTGATCGTTCCGGGAGAAGAAAGAAAGAAGGAAAGAAAAGAATTAAAATATATTGGAGAGCATTATATGTTAACTCCTGCAACTGCAATTCCTCAGGGTGTAAAGGAAATCAGCAGAATGGGAACCATTGCCATGGAAAACCTTATGCTTGCTCTGGATGCCTTGATTGAAGGCAGTGAAGCAAAGGCGAATCAGGTGTTTGAGGTAGAACATACCGTAGATTTCCTGGAACATGAAATTACCGGTTACCTGATTCGGGCAAATCAGCTAAGTCTGCCTGTGGATGATAGAAAGAATCTGGCCGGCATGTTCCATGTGGTAAGTGATATTGAACGTATTGGCGATCATGCGGAAAATGTGGCAGAGGATGCAGTAAGTAAAGCAAAGCTGGAGCTGAAATTCAGCAAAGAAGGGGAAGTAGAATTAAAAGAAATGCGCGACATGGTAAAAGAGATTCTGGAATTGTCCCTGGAAATGTTTAAATTCAATAAAAGAGAGAATCTGGTTGCGATTATGAAGCTGGAAGACCAGATCGATAATAAGGAAAGAGAATTGCAGAACAATCATATCCTTCGCATGAATGAGAATAAATGTACACCGGAAGCCGGTATGATGTTCTCCGATTTAGTGTCCAATCTGGAAAGAGTTGCTGACCACGCAACCAATATTGCTTTTTCAATTCTGGAAAATGATCCGGAAGAAGAGAAGGAGCCGAAAATGCCTTTTATCATGGAAGCCTGACAAAAAAGAAATTTTTGCTTGCAAAAATTGCAAAATAATTATATGATAGATGGGAAAATGCAAGCATTAAGATAGATGGAGGAAATGACGAATGAAGAAGGTAGTAAAATTCGGCGGAAGCTCTCTTGCAAGTGCAGAGCAGTTTCAGAAAGTCGGAAAGATTATTCTGGCAGAAGAATCCAGAAAATATGTTGTGCCATCCGCACCAGGAAAGCGTTTTTCAAATGATATAAAAGTAACGGATATGCTGTATGAATGTTATGCATTGGCAGAAACCGGAGAATCTTTTACAAAAGAATTAGATAGAATTAAAGCAAGATATCAGGAAATCATTGATGGGCTGGGTATGGACCTTTCCCTGGAAGAAGAGTTTGCTGTCATTGAAGATCAGTTTCAGAAAAAGGCCGGTACCGATTATGCTGCTTCCCGAGGCGAATATTTGAATGGAATTATTATGGCACATTATCTGGGCTATGAATTTATCGATGCGGCTACGGTAATCTGCTTTATGGAAGATGGTACTTTTGATGAAGAGAAGACCCAGGAAGTTTTATCTGCAAAATTACAAGAGTCAGAGAAAGCAGTCATTCCGGGATTTTACGGAGCAAAGCCGGATGGAAGTGTAAAGACATTTTCCAGAGGCGGTTCTGATGTGACCGGTTCTCTAGTTGCAAAAGCCTGCCATGCAGATGTTTATGAAAACTGGACAGATGTATCCGGATTTATGGTTGCAGATCCAAGAATTGTGAAAAATCCTGCAGTTATTGATACGATTACATATCGGGAACTGAGGGAACTTTCCTATATGGGTGCTACCGTTCTTCATGAAGATGCAATTTTCCCTGTTCGAAAAGAAGGAATTCCAATTAATATCAGGAATACCAATGCACCGGAAGACCGCGGTACATTTATTGTAGAGAGTACATCGAAAAAATCAGAATTCGTTATTACCGGAATTGCCGGTAAAAAAGGATTTACTTCTATTAATATTGAGAAAGATATGATGAATTCGGAAATCGGATTTGGAAGAAGGGTTCTGACTGTTTTTGAGGAAAATCAGATTTCCTTTGAACATATGCCATCCGGCATTGATACTTTAACCGTACTGGTTCATCAGCCGGAGTTTGAAGAAAAAGAACAGAAGATTTTAAGTGGAATTCACCGTCTGTGCAAACCGGATCATGTGGAGCTTGAGACAGATCTGGCATTGATTGCAGTAGTTGGAAGAGGAATGCGTTCTACAAGAGGAACGGCAGGAAGAATTTTCTCTGCACTTGCTCATGCTCATGTGAATGTAAAGATGATCGATCAGGGCTCCAGTGAACTGAATATTATCATTGGAGTAAGTAACGACGATTTTGAAGAAGCAATTAATGCAATTTATCATATTTTTGTGACTGCGAGAATCTAACGATGATAACCTGGTTGTGTGTTGGAGCATTGATTTTCTGGCTGGATTTTCTTATAAAAAATCTGGCAGAAAAAAAATTAAAAGGAAAAGGGAAATTAAAAAGTACAAAAACAGGCTTTTCCCTTCAATTGGTCCATAATAAAGGCTTTGCCCTGAATAAATGGGAGAGTCATCCGGATTGGGTCAAAACCCTGCAAAGTCTTATGATGATTTTGGTTGGTGTTTATGCCGGAATCAGGATGTGCTTTTCTAAGACAGGGAAGATTGCTCTTATAGGTTGGTCTTTTCTCCTGGGTGGAGGAGCATCCAATTTGTTTGATCGGTTTTACAGAGGCTATGTAGTCGACTATCTGGGATTACCCAAAATAAAAGATTTGTATTTTAATTTATCTGATCTTTGTATTTTTCTTGGAAGTGTTCTGGTGGTCCTGGGAGAATGTAAGAAAAAATAATATAATCGAAAAAAGGGATGTTGCAAAATAAGATATCATATCTTTATTTCGCAACAATCCCTTTTTCTTTATTGAACAGAAATGATTTCTGGATTTACCTGGCCTTCAATGCCCCGGTATGTAAATTGAATGGTAGGAGAATTTCCTGCTTCTTCTAACTTTTGCAGTCTTGCCAGAACATCTTCATCATAAACGAAAAATGTCTGGTAGGATCCGTCAGACATTGTAATCTCTACAGAACTGCTGTCAACGAAACCATTGAAAGTTCCGGAACCGTTAAATTCTTCCGATGGATTTTTACTGACTTTATCCTGTACATCGGTGGTGCTGTCATCCGGTTCTTCCGATTCTTCTTCACTGCCATCCTGGATGGTGACGTTCCCGTCATCGTCGGAAGTTAAATTTTCATCGCCAGGTTCATCTTCTGCATCCGGATTGATGACTTCATCCTCCGGAACAGCGGTAGAAGTCTCTTCTTCTGCATCTTCTGACTGAAAAGATGTATTCTCTGTTTCCTGAGAAGAATCAGAACCAACCTGTCCGGTTGCAGACTTTTCTTTTCCACAGGCGGTTAAAAAAGCGATACAGGTTACCATACACAAAAATACATATAATAATTTCTTCATGAAAAAGCCTCCTTTTATCGTTTTGTGTTTTTTGAACATGCTTATTATATGATAAATAAAAAAAGAAAACAAGGCGATTTGGGAAAAGTAATTGATTGAAAGTTTTTGATTATGATATACTAATAGAAAAGTAAGAAAATATTAAGTCAATCAGAAAGGAGACAGCATGAAAAAAGAATATGATGTAATTATTGTGGGCGGCGGTCCGGCAGGAATGACAGCAGCAATCTATGCCAAGAGAGCTGCTCTGGATACTTTAATTATAGAAAAACAGCCATTTTGTGGCGGCCAGGTGTTAAACACCTATGAAGTTGACAACTATCCGGGGCTTCCGGGAATTGATGGATTTAGTTTAAGTGAGAAGTTTCATGGACATGCCAGGAATCTGGAAGCGGAGTTCTATACCGGGGAGATGATAGAACTCTGTGAGGAAGGAAAGAAAAAAGTTGTTGTGTTATCGAATGGAGAGAGAATCTATGCAAAAGGTGTGATTCTGGCACTTGGATCCGTTCACAGAAAAGCGATGGTACCGGGAGAAGAAGAACTGAAGGGGAAAGGGGTTTCCTACTGTGCGACTTGTGACGGAGCATTTTTCAGGGATCAGACAACCGCTGTAATCGGAGGAGGAGATGTTGCTTTGGAAGATGCCATTTTCCTTGCAAGAGGCTGTAAAAAAGTGTATCTGATTCACAGAAGAGATGAGCTTCGAGGCGCAAAGATTCTTCAGAACAAGCTGCTTTCTCTGGATAATGTGGAAGTACTTTGGGACACTGTTATCGAGAAGATTGAGGGAGATCAGTTTGTTACAGGGGTTTCCCTTCAAAATGTGAAAACAGGAGAAAAATCCGAACTGTCGTTAGATGGAGTTTTTGTTGCAATTGGTACGGTGCCGGATACAAAAGCCCTGAAAGGCACATTGGATTTGGATGAAAACGGATATATCGTAGCAGGCGAAGATGGAATAACCAGTATGCCAGGTGTCTTTTGCGGCGGTGACTGCCGAACGAAAAAGCTGCGCCAGATTGTTACCTCGGCTGCAGATGGGGCAAATTGTGTCTTTTCTCTGGAGCAATATCTCATGAAGTTATAAAAAATGAAAAACAGCGGATCTTGATGATGATTCAGGTTTCGCTGTTTTTTTCTCTTCTTTTGAAACTGGTTGTATATTTGTGTGGATAAACTTAAATTGTGTGTCTTTTTGAAAAATATAGTTTCAATTATTTTGTCAACCCTATTTTTGAAATTGGAGAAATATTGCTAATTTGCACAAAAAAATCGAAGAAGGGTTTATTTCATCGAAAAAGAAGGAAAAATTTGTGTAAAAGATTTAGAGTTATCCACAATTTTAAAAGGAAGACAAGCCCGAAAAACGGTTATACACAGAGTTATCCACTTTATCCACAGTGGATGGAAAATATCCACTGTGCAAAAAGCCTCGAAAAACGAAACAGATGTTTTGTAAAAAAAGCAGAAAAATGAAAAAGAAGGGAAAAAGAAAAAGTGTGAAAATTAGAATTACTTTTTGAGAATTCAAAAAGTTGTGACACTTTTGTAGGTTGTTTTTTTTGGAAAACCATTGGAATCATCTTCGTTGTATGTTATAATAAACAAAAGAAGAATCCGGAAGTCAAAATAAGAAGGCTGGTTTTGCTTCAGCCTGATGTTCGGCTTTCTTTCTATCCGGGGAAAAACCGGATTACAGTAGGGTAGCTCCCTAAATATAAGAAAAAGGAGTGAAGTAATATGCGTTATATTATTAGCGGAAAAAATATTGAGGTGACAGAAGGACTGAAGAACGCAATTTATGAGAAGCTGGATAAGCTGGATAAGTTTTTTGCCCAGGAGACAGAGTGTATGGTCACTCTGAGCGTGGAGAAGTTCAGACAGAAAGCGGAAGTTACAATCCCTATGAAAGGCAACATTTTAAGAGCAGAAGAAGAAAGCGATGATATGTACGTTTCTATCGATGTAGTAGCTGAACTGTTAGAACGTCAGATTCGTAAATTCAAGACCAAGATTACGAACTATAACAAAGGCAACGAGACCTTTACCAGTGATTTTCTGGATCAGGATTATGAGGATGAAGAAGAAATCAAGATTATCAGAAGTAAGAAGTTTGCAATCAAACCAATGGATGCAGAAGAAGCTTGTATCCAGATGGAATTGTTAGGACACAACTTCTATGTATTCCGTAATGCAGAGACTTTTGAAGTAAATGTAGTTTATAAGAGAAAAGGCAATACATACGGCCTCATTGAGCCGGAATTCTAGAATTGACAATTGATACAGGAATTATCCACAGGCCAGGTCAGTTTTGACCTGGCTTGTTTCTTTTTTCTGTAGAAATAACAAATTTTTATGAACAAAATATGTATAGACAATTAAATAAATGTGATATAATTTACAAAAAGATGAGCAAAACAGGTTGTTTTTTTGGGTATATTATGGTAAATTAATGTTATAGTGTATGGCTTATGAGCCATTTTTTGAAGGAGGAGATTTTTATGAAACAAATATTAAAGAAGTTTTCTGCAACAGTTGGCCTTTTTGTATTTCTGTTTCTTTTAGCAGCAATCCCAGGTTCTAAGGCAGATGCGGCAACTTTGAAGGTAAGCGGAAAGGTTGAGACGGTTGGGCCTATTACTGCAACAGAAAGTGGAGAATGGCACAAATTAACAATGAAAAAAAGTGGATATATCTACATAACTGCTCTATGTGCATATCAGGATGCCGCTCCTTCATGGAATCCCTGCGATATAACTGTTTACAATAGTAATAGAAAAAGCAGGCTTTCCGATGTGACCTATACAAATTTTGAAAGTAGTATCAATAGCCAGGTTCAGCATTTATATGCATTGAAGGCTGGAACCTATTATATTAAAGTTAAGATGAGAAGTGCTGTTTTAACGGGATATGCAGCAGATGGAAGCATGATTACTGCTCCAAACAAATATGCAATTATATCTCAGGTAAAATATTTGACAGAATCTAAGACTGGATCTACCAAAAAGAAAGCAGTTGCCATGAAATTAGGTTCAACGAAACAGGGCATTTTGGCTTTGACGGATGCCAGGTCCAGCAAAAATGGAAGTGCGGGAGACTGGTATAAATTTACCCTAAGTAAAAAAACGAAAGTAAAATTAACAGTTAGTGGAGAGAGTACAAAGAAAATTCAGATTTTGGCTATTGGAGCTACTACTTTAACTAAATTACAAAGTTTACTTGATGGTAAGACAACAACTTTACCAAAGGGAACATATTATATAAGGTTATATAAGACAACAAAAACGGATAGTGGCTGGTATCGATTGAAATTAGTAAAAAAATAGGAAGATGAATTAGGATATAGAAAGGAGCTGATCAATTAAAATGGAAATAAAACAAATGAAGATACCAATTATTTTTGGTACAATTCTTTCTATTTGCTTGATGGTCTGTCTGGGAACGAAGTCCTAT
>JALEPU010000037.1 GCA_022766905.1 Lachnospiraceae bacterium | reverse complement strand
GATATGCAGGGGAAAAGTCGTATTAATAAGTTCCAGATGTTTGGATACATTAAGGGAATTGCTAGCGACTACGGTGTATCAGAGGCTGTTGCGAAAACGGCAATCATGAACTGGGCGAAAGCGTTGGGGATTGATGCAGAGGATGTTCCAGTAAGTTTTGCTGAGAATTCTGGTTCATCGATAAAACAAAAAGGGAGCATAGTTGATTACTCAGATACAGATTTGTCTTCTTATGCTTCTAGTGGATTAACATTAAAGTTTTCTAGCAGTGATCCGACAAAAATTGTTCCAGGTGTAAAACTCGAAAAAATACTATATATTGTCAAGGCTACTGGAGCACCGACTGTCAACTTTTATGATGCCACAAACAGGAAACATACAGTAATCATTGCATCAGAACCCAAAGAAGAAAAGATGTTTGATGCATCGAGAATTGATACATCTAAAACCGGAATGATGGAGATTAAAGACACTTCCGGTCGCTGGACTGTAGAACTTATACCAGTAAAAAACTAAGGAGGATATAACAATGCCAGAATTAAAAAGACCAGGTGGAGAATTAGCAAGCAGACCTTTACATTTCTTTTGGGTAGTAGATTGCTCCGGATCCATGTGGGGAGAAAAAATTGGAACTGTTAACAATGCTATTCAGGAAGTTATTCCGGAGATGGTTGATGCTGCGGAAGACAACCCTAATGCGCAGTTATTAGTTCGTACGCTGAAGTTTTCAACAGGAGCTTCATGGGTTACAGCAGATCCTGTTAAAGTTGAGAATTTCGCATGGGAAGACCTTGAGGCAGGCGGAGTGACTGACCTTGGAAAGGCATTTGAATTATTAGCTGCACAGCTGACAATTCCACCAATGTCTGATAGAGCACTTCCTCCAGTTATTGTCCTTTTGTCTGATGGACAGCCTACAGATGATTATAAGAAATCTCTTGATAAACTGCTTCACCTTCCTTGGGGAAAGAAGGCAGTTAGAATTGCAATTTCTATCGGCCAGGATGCTGATGATAATGTGCTTCAGGAGTTTACTGGTAATAGAGACTTGGTACTTCAGGCGAACAATGCAACCATGCTTACAAAGATGATTAAATGGGCTTCGACAGTTGCATCTGTTGTGTCTGCACCGGCGAGCAGACCCAACATTGTGGATAATGGTGATTCTGTACCGATTGATCCAACTTCAAGTACAGGTGGAAATGGACCGCTTATTTTGGATATCAATAATATACCGGATCCAGATACTGATGGCGATGGTGATGTTTGGTAATCCGGAGGTACGGACATGGGACGATATGTTTTTGGAACATCCGTCCAGGGTTCATCACATATAAGAGTAGGTCGTCCATGCCAGGATAATAGTACATTCAGAGATAGAAATTTTACTTATCCGAAAAAGAAAAGCAAGACGAATGAACTTTATGCAGGGCTAGATGAAGACATTCTTATTATGAGTGTTGCAGACGGCCACGGTAGTGAATCGTGTCCTTTTAGCCAAACTGGATCGGCAATTGCAATCAATGTTTTTTGTGATTTGATGGCGGAATTCTGTTTGAAGTATAAGGATATCATGGAGTCTCTGAGAACCTATTTTAATCGAGAAGCTGATACGAGGATTGCTAAAGCTATAGATTCCGAGTGGAAAAAGCGAGTATTGAATCAGCATAAATTGAAGATGGCAAAAGCAAACCAATCTTTAGTGTTTGAGAGCGAAAAAGACAAAGAGGCTATTTACAAAATGTATGGCACCACTCTGCTGGGTGTAGTCATTACGAAGGAGTTTTCTTTTGTATTTCAGCTTGGTGACGGGGACATCTCCTATGTGGATGAAACTGGTGTGAAGCCGGTACTGGAAACGGAAAAAATCTTGGGAGTGGAAACTCATTCACTTTCCAAGAAAGATGCATGGAAGAATGCATTGACAAGAGTTATTAATCGGGAAACGGAAGAACAAGTTCCGTTTATGTATATGTTGACAACCGATGGAATGGCTAACAGTTATATCTCTGAAGGTGAATTCCATAAGAGTTGTCAGGAGTATTTCGACATGATTAGAGAACATGGCGGCAAGGTTGTAGAAGAAAATCTTCCTGGATGGTTGTCAGAAACAAGCGCTATGGGATGTGGAGACGACATCTCAGCAGTAATTGCATATTACGACGAGACATAAGCTTCAAACAAAGAGCCGACAGATATTTTCCAAAACAGCGGGATGCTGTCGGCTTTTCTTAGGTGAAATGGATGATTACAGCAAGATATTACTATTCAATACTTTCAGAAAATAACAAAAAAATATATAAAGCTATTTACGAAGGCATAAAGAATTTTCGACCGTATGTGGAAGTGCCTGGTGTTGCGCTGAACAATACTAATGTTGGATACGTATATCATTGTGTGCTTTGGGATAATCCATTTTTTTTCGCAATTGGCGAATATGCAATGCAGCAAGCAGTATATGATAACGGAAAGAAAATCAAGATAACAGCGCTATGCAACCCAAATACGGAGAAGGTATACAGAGAACAAGTTCAGGCAGTCATTAATGAGATACTCAAAACGCCAGGGCTCAAAGAAATGTCTGATTTTCAAAAAGAAGTGTTTGTTCATGACTTTATTTTGAACAATGTTGAATACGATCATACTCTGGGGAATGGTGGGGCCAGACTCGAACCATATACAGTTTATGGCGTATTTGTAGAAAAGAAAGCGGTTTGTGAAGGAATAGCAAAAGCAGTAAAACTACTGCTGAACATATTAGATGTTAAATGTATTGTTGTTGATGGACAGGTAGAAGGACAAGGACATGCGTGGAACATCGTAAAAATAAAAGACTTTGAATACAATCTTGATGTCACTTTTGATATGGGACGAATGGTTCATAAAGGGATTATGCGTTATGACTATTTTAACTTTAGAACCGAAGATGATCAGGAACGACATTTGCACAGCAGTCATCTCATACCAAAGTGTACAGCAATTCAATATAACTACGTGATTAAGGCAGGAGGCTTTGTTTCCAGCTACGATCGGTTGGTAAATTATATGGTTAGGTGCCTTAAAAAAAAGAAAAACTGCATGTACATTAAAGTGAATTTCAATGTTCCGAATGAATTTCAGAAAATGGACCGGCAGCAATTTAAGAATGTTTTAACAAAGGCATTTAATGAATCAATGCGTAAGACAGGAATTAAGTGTAGTGGGTACTTAGATGATTCTGGGAAAATGGGAATCTATAATCTG
>JALEPU010000024.1 GCA_022766905.1 Lachnospiraceae bacterium | reverse complement strand
TTGTTGGTGAAAATGCAAAAGCTGCAGTTGCTGCTATGAAAGATGGCGAAGTTGTTCTGTTAGAGAATACACGTTATAGAAAAGAAGAGACAAAGAACGGCGAAGAATTCAGTAAAGAGCTGGCAAGCCTTTGCGATGTATTTGTAAATGATGCATTTGGAACAGCTCACAGAGCACACTGCTCTAACGTTGGTGTAACAGAATATGTGGATACAGCTGTTGTTGGATACTTAATGCAGAAAGAAATCGATTTCTTAGGAAATGCCGTAGAAAATCCGGTTCGTCCATTTGTTGCTATTTTAGGCGGTGCAAAAGTTGCAGATAAGTTAAACGTTATTTCCAATCTTCTGGAAAAGTGTGATACTTTGATCATTGGCGGCGGAATGGCTTACACATTCTTAAAAGCACAGGGCAAAGAGATTGGTACATCTTTAGTAGATGATACAAAGATCGATTACTGTAAAGAGATGATTGAAAAAGCAGCTTCCCTTGGCAAGACATTATTACTTCCTGTAGATACAACAATCACAAAGGATTTCCCAAATCCAATCGATGCAGAAGTTTCTGTTTCTGTTGTTCCTTCTGATGCAATCCCAGCTGATATGATGGGGCTTGATATCGGAACAAAGACAGCTGAACTTTATGCAGATGCAGTAAAATCTGCAAAAACAGTTGTATGGAACGGACCTATGGGTGTGTTTGAAAATCCAATCCTGGCAAAAGGAACCATTGCAGTTGCAAAATCTTTAGCTGAGACAGAAGCAACTACAATCATCGGTGGCGGTGACTCTGCAGCAGCTGTAAATCAGTTAGGTTTCGGCGACCAGATGACACATATTTCCACAGGTGGCGGTGCTTCCTTAGAGTTCTTAGAAGGAAAAGAACTTCCAGGTGTTGCAGCAGCAAACGACAAATAATTGTGAACACTTAACGAGTGCAAACAAAGTGCGGCACGTGTTTCGTAAGAACGAAGTGCAAAGAATAACATAGAAAAGAAAGAAGGAAAATAACCATGTCCAGAAGAAAAATCGTAGCAGGCAACTGGAAGATGAACAAGACTCCAAGTGAGGCAGTTGCATTAGTAAATGAATTAAAACCATTAGTAGCAAGTGAAGATGTTGATGTTGTATTCTGCGTTCCTGCAATCGACATTATTCCTGTTGTAGAAGCAACAAAAGGAACAAACATTGCAGTTGGTGCTGAGAATATGTACTTCGAAGAAAGCGGCGCTTATACAGGAGAAATCGCTCCGGCAATGCTTGTAGATGCAGGAGTAAAATATGTAATTCTTGGTCACTCCGAGAGAAGAGAATACTTCGGAGAAACAGATGAGATGATCAACAAGAAAGTATTAAAAGCATTTGAACATGGTCTTACACCAATTATCTGCTGTGGTGAAACTCTGGCTCAGAGAGAACAGGGTGTTACCATTGATTTTGTACGCCAGCAGATTAAGATTGCGTTCTTAGGATTAACAGCAGAGCAGGCAGCAACAGCTGTCATCGCTTATGAGCCAATCTGGGCAATCGGAACCGGTAAAGTTGCTACTTCCGATCAGGCTCAGGAAGTTTGCAGCGCAATTCGTGCATGTATCGCTGAGATTTACGATGATGCTACAGCAGCAGCAATTCGTATTCAGTATGGCGGAAGTGTATCCGGAGCAAGCGCACCAGAATTATTTGCTCAGCCTGACATTGATGGCGGCCTTGTAGGCGGTGCATCTTTAAAAGCTGATTTTGGTAAAATCGTAAACTACAAATAAGAATTCGATTTTGAGAAATCGGAGCGACATGATACAATAGAGAGCATTTATGTAGACTATTGATTGTCATGAATAAAAGGGCTGCTGCTAAATAAGACTATTTTTGCAGCAGTCTTTTCTATATACCTGATGGAAAAATAAAAAAGAAGGAGATTAGAATGAGTAAAAAACCAACAGTTTTGATGATTTTAGACGGATATGGGCTCAATGATAAAACAGAGGGGAATGCTTTGGCATTAGCAGATACTCATGTTATGGATCAGCTGATGAAGGACTATCCTTTTGTAAAAGGTTATGCCAGTGGAATGGCAGTAGGACTTCCTGACGGACAGATGGGGAATTCTGAAGTTGGTCACCTGAACATGGGTGCAGGAAGAATTGTGTATCAGGAGCTGACAAGAATTACAAAGGAAATTCAGGATGGCGTTTTCTTTGAAAATGAAGCATTTAAGGCAGCAGTTGATAATTGCAAAAAGAATGATTCTGCTCTTCATTTATATGGATTATTATCAGATGGCGGTGTTCACAGCCACAATACTCATCTGTATGCATTATTGGAGCTTGCAAAAAAAGCAGGACTTACCAAAGTATTTGTTCACTGTTTCTTAGATGGACGTGATACAGCTCCTACCTCCGGACAGGGATTTGTTCAGGAATTACAGGATAAGATTGATGAAATCGGAGTAGGTAAAATTGCTACGATTGAAGGCCGTTATTATGTTATGGACAGGGATAATCGCTGGGACCGTGTAGAAAAAGCCTATAATGCTCTTGTAATGGGCGAAGGCGTTCTGGCAGAGGATCCGGTAAAAGCAGTAGGAGATTCCTATGCGAATGATGTGAATGATGAATTTGTTCTTCCTACCGTTATCTGTGAAGATGGAAAACCGGTTGCTACCATCAATGCAAACGACTCTATTATTTTCTTTAATTTCAGACCGGACCGGGCAAGAGAAATTACAAGATCTCTCTGTGATGGAAGTTTCGACCATTTTGAAAGAAAGAAAGGATTTATGCCTCTTACTTATGTATGCTTTACAGAGTATGACGCAACAATTCCAAATAAGATAGTTGCTTTCCATAAAGTAGAGATTACCAATACATTTGGAGAATTCCTCGCTGCAAACGGCAAAAAACAGCTTCGTCTGGCAGAGACAGAAAAGTATGCACATGTTACATTCTTCTTCAATGGTGGCGTAGAAGTGCCAAATGAAGGAGAGGACCGCATCCTTGTTAAATCTCCATCTGTTGCAACTTATGACCTTCAGCCGGAGATGAGTGCTTTAGAAGTAGGAGAAAAACTGGTTGATGCCATTAAATCTGACAAATACGATGTTATCATTGTAAACTTTGCAAATCCGGATATGGTAGGTCATACCGGTATTCTTGATGCAGCAGTGAAGGCAATCGAGACAGTAGATGGATGTGTAGAAAGAGCAGTTGAGGCAATCAAAGAAGTAGATGGACAGATGTTTATCTGTGCAGACCATGGAAATGCAGAACAGCTGGTAGATTATGATACACAGGCACCATTTACAGCCCACACAACCAATCCGGTACCATTTATTCTGGTAAACTATGATCCTGCATATACATTAAGAGAAGGCGGATGCCTGGCAGATATTGCTCCAACCCTGATTGAAATGATGGGAATGGAACAGCCTGCTGAAATGACAGGAAAATCTTTACTTATTAGAAAATAAGATAAAACAAAAATAATATTCAGAAAACAATTTAGTTTTGATGAAAAATGAATAGCAGGCTCCCTTGTTTTATATTCGTAAAATAGAACAAGGGAGCCTGTTGCCAATATAATCATGTTTATATAATGTGAATTTTCTCCGGATAAGTGCTGATATCCAGTACTTTGCTATGACAGGATACTTCTCCGTCTGTATGGACCGGTACGGGATATTCCAGTTCGATGCGGGCTTTTTTGCAGCGAATGATTTGGATACCGGGCTGCCCTACATGACGGCCCTGTTTAGCCAGAGGGATTAAAGTCAGTGCTTTTCCTCTTGTAATATCAGATACAACACAAAGGTCTAAAAGGCCGTCCTGATAATCGGCATCGGGGCAAAATGGAAATCCGCCTCCCTCAAAAGGATGGATGTGAGCGCTTAAAAACAGGAATCGATTTAGAATCATTGGTTCCTGTTTTTCGTCTATATACAAAAGAGCTTGCTGGGGCTTCCATAAAAACAGTTGTTTAATGCCAATCAGGGGATAAGCCAGTTTACCAATATGTAATTGATTCAACAGTTTTTTTAAACGGGATTGATTGATATCTTCGCAGATTGCTGCATCAAACCCGATTCCGCTGCTGATGGCAAAAAGTCGTTTTTTTCTTTTGCCATTTTGATAAAAACAACTGCTGCCAAGATCTAAGGAGATCGTGTTATTCTTTTCTGCATCCAGAATCTTTGCAAGAAGTTTCTTTGGCTGGTCCGGCAGATTCAGGCTTCGGGCAAGATCATTGCCGGAGCCGGATGGGAGAAAAGAAATACGATGAAGATAAGGATTTTTTAATCCATTGATTGCTTCATTAAAACTTCCGTCACCACCAATGATAACAATGTGTTTTGGCTTTTTCGAAGCAGTCAGCCGTTTCATAATTTCCGTAATATGGCCGGGATAGCGGGTAAAGACGTAACGGTAATCCATAGAGTGATGCCGGTATTCTTCTCCTGATATGTGAGACAGGCCAATCCGGGAAATGGATTTTACATAGGAGCGGATGGATTTTTTTATTTCCAGTTCTTTTTTTATGTTTCGCCACAGATCCATTGCCTGACCGGATTTTGATTTCGGATTAATAATAAAGTAATACATAGGGTTCTCCTTTGTACAAAATATATGAAAAACTGTTTACAAAATAAAATGTGCGTTTGTTTCTGTTCTTTATTATAATTTTTTTATAAAAAAAGTCAAATAGAAGAAAAGGCTTTGCAGAAAAATTATATTTTGTTATAATGAACATATCAGAATAATTTTATGCTTTACTGTGGCATAGAAAGGAGCGTAAGATGAAAAAAATGAAAAAACTGTTTTGCTGGCTTAGCCTGGTACTGGTTATGGCGGTTGGGGTATCTGCATTGGTACCGGATATTTCGTCCATGTCATCGGTAGATGCGGCAACGATTAAGATTTCCAAGACGGCATTAACGTTAACAAGGGCACAGAAGTATACGTTGAAAGTTACGGGAACCAAGAGCAAAGTAACCTGGAAGTCCAGCAATAAAAAAGTAGCAACTGTTTCTTCAGGAACTGTAAAAGCAAGAACGGAAGGCAGTGCAACCATTACAGCAACGGTTGGAAAGAAAAAACTGACCTGTAAAGTGACGGTAAAAGGCAATTATAAGACCCTTTATAAGGCTCTTCTTGAAAAGTCCAGTATTACTGTAAATGACAAGAAAAGCAACGGCTATTTTATCATTCAGCCAAAATCATTTTTATTGCTGGATATTGATAAAAATGGAGTTCCTGAATTGATTATCAAGGATATGGTAGCCAGTGACGGTATCGCCAGCGGACGTTTTGTATTTACAGTGAAAGGCAATAAGACATATTTTTGTGGCTATTATTACCAGAAGGCAGAAGCAGACCTTTGGTATTCTTCCAAGTACAAAGCAATCAATTGTTACTGGTGGGTAAACGGGGTAGGAGGTATGGGTTATGAACTCCTTCGTGTATCCGGTACGAATTTAACGAACTACCGTTATATTTACAGCGGTGCGGAAAGTTATGGATCTTCGAAGATGATTTATAAGTATGGCACTTCCGGTAAAACAGCAAAAAATGTCAGCAAGAGTACTCATAATGCAAAATATAAACAGTATTTTAAAACTTATACAAAATACAAATTTATCAATAATACGGCAACGAACCGTAAGAAAAAATTAGGTTAGGGGGCTGTCGGGAAATAGACAGTTCTAAATAGTGCGAGGGACGGCTCATATGAGCCGCACCTCGCACTAACTTTTTCCATAAAAAGAAAAAAAGATGGCTAACGACAACCATCTTTCCCTCCGTTACATGTTATAATGTA
>JALEPU010000001.1 GCA_022766905.1 Lachnospiraceae bacterium | reverse complement strand
TCTCGTTTCCGGAGCGTTCATAGATTCTGTAACCTGGATATATTTTTTTTCATCTGCTTTAGTGGCAATGAAGTCGACTTCCTGATTGTCGATTTTACCGATGGCTACATCATAACCACGACGCAACAGTTCAAAATAAATGATATTCTCCAGAATATGTCCGCTGTCACCGTCACGATAACCCAACAGGTAATTTCGCAGACCAATGTCCACAATATAGTATTTGCCTAACGTGCGCAGATACTCCTTGCCTTTAATGTCAAAGCGCTTGATTTCATAGAAAATATAGGCTTCTGTCAGAGCTTCGATATATGCCTGAATTGTCTGTACGGCAGGCTTCGTCTTTCGGGTTCCATTCTCCAAAAGACCTTCGTTGACTAAGGTGTTTCCAATGGATGTGGCAGAAGTATTATTCCCAATATTGTCTGCCAAAAACAAGATAATTTTTCTCAGCAGCACCGGGTCTGTGATATTTCTTTGACCTTTGCGCTTTTCCCGTTCCAGGATGTCATTGATAACGGCAGCGGAATATACACCGTCTAAAGTGGCTGTCACCCGGTCAATTTCCAATCCCACATCTGCCAGCATCGGCATACCGCCAAATCTGGCATAGGCGTCAAAAAGTTCTTTTACATCATAAGTTTCGCCTTCAGCATCTGTGATTCGCTTTCTAACACCGCCTGCAGGCGACTTCCGTTCTGTCAGGGTATATCCATGAAATTCCAGAAATTCCTTAAAGGATAATGGCAATACCTTGATTTCCACATATCGTCCAGACAGGTAAGTGGAGAGCTCAGAAGAAAGCAGATAAGCATTGGAACCAGTGATATATATATCGCAGTCAAAGTCTACCCGGAAAGAGTTTACCGCATTTTCCCAACCACGCACCTTCTGTACTTCATCAAAAAAGAGATAGGTCCGTTTATCGGGGCAAATGTGCGCTTTGACATATTCATAAAATCCTCTTGCGTCCATGTCCGGAATACTCATAGACTCAAAATTCATTTCGATAATCTGGTCATCCGTCACTCCAGTATTCCGCAAATGCTCCGCCATCAGCTTCATCAAGCTGGATTTTCCACAGCGTCGAATACCTGTCATAACCTTAATCATTTCAGTGTCTTGAAATGCGATAATCCTTTTCAGATAAAGGTCTCGTTTTCGCAGCGTTGTTTTTTGCATAAAGAAAGCACCGCCTTTCGGTTAAAATCATATCACAAATTCCCGAAAAAATCAAGTTTGTTAAATTGATACTACAAACTTTTATTTTCAAGAAGTTTGTAACATACTGCGGGCATTTGTCGATATGTGTTGATCATACATAATCCAATTCCCTTAAAAATTCATCGCAATCATATATTCTTCCTGGAAATCCATATTGACGGACAGCTCTACATGAGTCACTTCCTTTACCAGGGATTTTACCAATTCTCTTGATGTCTTTGACAGTAAAGCCATGCAGGCTCCAGCTCCGGCTGCATTTCCTACAGATATAATCTTTTCTTCTCCGATGTCCGGCAAAAGCCCGATTTTTAAAGCACTCTTTTTATCAATATAGTTACCAAATGCACCGGCCAGAATAATACTGTTCAAATCTTCGATTTCTACACCGGCCATTTTCATCATAGTCTTCATACCGGCATAGATTGCTCCTTTTGCCAGCTGTACCTCCCGAATGTCCTGCTGAGTTAAGATAATAGGGTCACCGTCTTTCCTCTCGGCCAGAACAAAAGCCGGGATCTGATCATTTTGGACTATTTTTCCGGCAAGTTCCGGGGAAATTCCTGTCTCCAGTGCCTCTTCCCCGGTAAGCATACGCCCTGTCGGAAGCACGATTCCGGCTTCTAAGAGCTGGGCAACCGCATCGATCAGGCCGGAACCGCATATACCAAGAGGCGGAGCATCTTCAATGGTATGGATGTACAATTTTCCATCTTCAATCCTTACTTTTTCGATGGCTCCATCGGCTGCCCGCATTCCCATATAAATAGCTGCTCCTTCAAACGCAGGACCTGCTGCCGTAGAACAGGCATACAGCTGTCCGTCTTTTTCCAGCAGGATTTCTCCGTTGGTTCCGATATCAATGGCTATATTGGCTCCTTTTTTCTCTTTTAAGCCGGTTGCCAGTAAGACGGCAGAGATGTCAGCTCCCACATGTCCGGCAATGTTAGGGAGAAAACAGACATTTGCTCCCGGATTCACTCCCAGACAAAGTTCTTTTGCCGGCACATCCACACTACGGCAAAAGACCGGCGCAAACGGGGTTCTGGCAAGAGACTTTGGATGAACCCCTAAAAACAAATGACTCATGGTTGTATTTCCCACTACCGTAATATCATAAATAGCTGCAGGATCCACCTGACAGGTTTCGCAAAGCTCTCCAATCATATCCCGAAAACAGTCCAGGATTTTCTGCTGCATATTGGCAAGATGGTTTTCCCCTTCATTGCAGTACTGGATACGGGAGATTACATCAGCTCCGTAAATGCTTTGTGGATTGGTTCTCGCCGTTACTCCTAAAACTTCCGCCTTTTTTAAATTCCACAGCATGGCAACTACGGTTGTGGTTCCGATATCAAATGCCATTCCGTAAGAATAATCTTCGGTATCTCCGGCTTCCAGCGCAATCAAACGATTCCCGCGGAAAACTCCGGTTACATCTCCTCTTTTTTCGTCCAGTACACCATGGATTCCGCCAAGGAGCTCCCAGTCTATCTTCATATTATGGATTTCAAACGTATCCTCTATTCGGTCAAAATCACTTCTTTGATCTTTCATGGACGGTCTTTTTACTTTTCGATGAATTTTGCTAATCAGTGGTTCCGGCTCAAAGCCTTCCGGCAAAGCCGCCATGTCCTTTTTTCTGGAAGAACCTTTATGGGTTCCCGGAAGTTCCAGAACAAGGTCGTCCACCGGATAAGTCAGACAGGCAAGACGATATCCTTTTTTCAGTTCCTCTTCTGTCAAAATCTCTTTTTCTTTTTCGGTCAAGGGACTGACGGTTCCCGATATCACTCTTATTTTACATTTCCCGCAGATTCCGGCACCACCGCAGCTTCCGTCGATTAAAACACCGGCCTTTTCCGCCCCGAAAAGCAGATTCTCTTCTCGCTCTATTTCACATTTTTTATTATCAGGCTGAAATAATAGAATCATTATGAATTTTCCCTCCATTACGTTACAATGTAAATTAACATTATTATTATGTTTTGCTATATTTTTATATAAATAGAAAAGATATCCTTTTTCTGGATGGTCATTTTTTGAAGAAAGGAGTTTTACAATGACAAATCATAGAACCATACTGCAGGTTCCCTATGAACAATGCAGCAAAACCGCATATTATCTGAAAAAGCATACCGGCATTGATCTTTCCGATATTCCGGAAAAATACGGTTCTTCTGTTATAAACGCACAGAAAACTCTGATGGAACAGCTTACCCTGACCGTCGTTTTTGACCGTTTTCCTGTAAACCGGATTGAGGAAAACAAAGTAATCGTCCATGATTCTTCCTGCTTTACGGGGAAAATGGCTCCCCGTATCCTAAAGCATGCAAAGGAAGTGATCTGTTTTGTCGTCACCCTTCCCGGCTTCCACGAAGTTCATGACAGTGTGATTGATGTGATGGAAAATTATTTTCTGGACACCTGGGGCACTGTCTATGTCGAGGCGGGGGAAGCCTGGTTCAAAGATTATCTGGACACCATACTTGAGAATTCAGATACCAGAAAAACTCCTGCCTGGAATCCGGGTCAGCACGAATTTGAACTTGCCAATCAACATCCTTTATTTGAACTTTTACAGCCGGAAGACATTGGATGCAAGCTGGACAAGCACCTTCGCATGATTCCGTTTAAATCCACTTCCGGAATCATAGGTATTGTACCGAAAGACATTCCGGAAGAAGAGGATTTAATTCCATGTGATTTCTGCCCCCTTAGTCCCACCTGTCCCGCTTCCAAATCCAGAAAAGAATAAATCAAGGAAAAGCACGCCGGACGCAAGCGTGCTTTTCTTTTTTCTTTCAGGAAGAAAACCGGCACAACAAGCTTTCTTCCTTTCTCCATTCATTATTCTTTTTCTGCTTCTTCGATTGCCTCAATCAGTTCTTCCTTGCTTGGAATAATGGAAATGAATTTTGGTTTTCCATTGATACACATTGTAGGCAGATTGGTAAGTCCCATTTTCTGAGTACGGGCAATATCTTCTTTTATATTATAGCGGTATACCACGTAATCTGCTTTATCCTTAATCTCTTCAAATATATCTGTTACACTTCTTACCATATAGGTACAGGCAGCGCACTGATCCGGATCTAAGGTAAATAGTTCAATCAGCACTTTATCCAGGTTCTCATAGTCCGGAATCTCAATTTCAATATCATCAAAAGCCGCACCGGAGTAATTTTCTACAAATCCTCTGCTTTGTTCTGTATGGAGAATTGCTTGGGCAACGGCTACTGTATTTTCAATCGGAACGTCATAAGGCATATCACAGCCCGGGCTGATAATCAGGTTTGTCTCTCTTCCTTTGAACTTATCCAGCATATCAATGACAAACTTCATGTTATCCTGCTGATTTCCAAACAACATAGTCGTAGTCAAAGGAATATTTCCTCCAATTAAAATATTGTACTCATCGGTAATGTCTTTTGCTGCATAAAGGTCCACATTTTCATCCACGTGAATGGAATCCGGATGAGTATCGCACATTACCTTAATTTGATTGGTTGCATTTCCACATACAAAGAATGCGGAATAGACTCCTCTTTCTCTGATATAGTCAAATACTTCCGTAAAAGCGAAAGAAAGCTGTGCGGCAAAAGAATCCGGTGACACCTGGCTGACCAGCGGGTCTACCACTGCGATTACATCCATACCGGCATCAATATAGTATTCTGCCATCTTAAGGCTTACTTTTTTACAAAATTCCATCAACTGTGCCACATAATCCGGGTCTAAAAACATATCCATAAAGAATTCACTTCCACGAAGATGAGAAGCAAGCGTAAGAGGACCGCAAATAAGGCCGTATAATGCTGTATCCTCTCCAACAGACTTTTTCACCCGATCCATCACATTTAAAACCAGCGGAATTCGTCCATCTGTCTTCTTTGGAATCTTGTCTTCGTCCGGAACGCCTGCTACCGCTGCAAAAGGATGCTTTCTCACAGAAGGCGGATTGTTTTCTGCCCATAAAAGTTTGCATCCAAGGATTTCTGCTTCGATCTGAAGATCGAATACAATCGGCATTCCATCCGGTGTGTAAATTTTATGTACTTCCATCAAGGAGTCATATAATTTATCTTCATCTAATAAGATTTCTTTTGCTGTATAGCCTTTTAACTTTCCTGCATGAACTCCTGCAAAAGGTACCCACGGCACCCTTTCCACCGGTTTATGTGCAAGTGCATCAAAAATAAGCTGTTTTCCCATTCGTATTCCTCCTGTATCTATTGATAAGTCTAACTCATTATATCCGCTCGACTGGCGTCTCGCTGAAGTTTTCGTCATATGCTTTCTTTTGCGCAAGCGCAAGAAAGCGCATGACTCATTATATCATATCTCATCTGTTGGTGGCATCAATCTTTTCCGTCCAGCTTCAGATTTCCTGTTGCAGTCGCCACTACTTTATATCCCATATAGACTGCGCCAAAATCTGTCTCTACAATATCTTCTTTTACATCCAGAGAAACAGCTGCGTTTTCATCAGAACCTCGATTGATTGCCTCTTCCATGGCTTTCTGGGAAGCAAGCTTATTGGCCATTTCCTTCGCTTCTTCCAGTTGCTCTACATTTTCTCTGACACCGGCTCCAAATATAGTATACACATTCTGTTCCTGGTTGTAAGTAACTTCCATGGTCACACTGGCACTGACATTTCCTACAACAGCGCCAAGAGCATTGGCCACTTTGGAGTATTCGTAGCTTCTTACTTCGGTTCCAAGCAATTTTCCTACATCTTCCAGGAAAATATGGGTCGGAGCTCCAACTCCAATCAGGACGGCGGGAGTCTTGATCTTCATATCGAAGAAAATATTCGGTTCTCCGGTTTTTGCTCTTTCATAACTGTCCTCAATGAGGATTGTCAGCTGTCTTCCAATTCCTGTCTTTCGGATTTCCGGATAAGAATCTTCTATTAAAATGCGGACAATGTTAAAATATAGTTTTTTCTTTACCGCATCATAAATCATATCTCCCAGTTCTTCCGGTGTTACATTCAGATATCTGGACATAATCGAAAGACCCAGAATCGAGGCTTCCTTGCTGTAATGCTCAAAATCCCCTTTCATATGCATGACATCCGTCGGTGTGACACCGCAGCGAATGATAATTCCTTCCCGAACCAGTCTTTCAATATGGGCCGGAATGACAAATTCCCCGATTGCCTCACTGAGCTTTTCCAGACTCATCGGATGATCATGAAGAGCTGCTCCAATGGTTTTTTCGTAATCCGTATAGGCATTATGATAGCAGATATCCTTCACTGCCAGGTAAATATCCTTCTGGAAATTGTTTACTTTGGAAGCCTTTTCATTTTCCCGTTTCAAATAAGTAATTAACTTTGGATACTTCTGTCCGGCAATGCAAAGAGGCATTACTTTTTCTTCTTCTACTACAACTCCCCTGTCTTCCTCTACCCGGATTCCGCTGTCGCCGCCTAAGCCAAAGGTATCGACGAAAAGGCCTTTTACAAAGGTACTCCATTTTCCAATTCGAACACCGGATGTGACACACTGAGGATTTCCATCTTTTACAAATGCAATATCCGTTGTCGTTCCTCCGATATCCACAATCATACAATTTTTTTCATCTGTAAGCTCTACGGCTCCCATGACACTGGCGACCGGACCGCAAAGCAAAGTTTCTACCGGCCTTGTTGCCGTAAATTTTTCTGTCATCAGGCTTCCGTCACTACGCACAATGACAAAAGGCACCTTGATTTCCCTCTCTTTCAAGGCCTTTTTCACTGCTGATAAAAACTCCTGAATCACCGGAATCAACCTTGCATTTAACAGGGCACTGGCTCCTCGCTTTACAATATTATTCTCTGTAAATAATTCGTGTCCGCAAATAATTGGAATCGAAAGTTCCCCTCTTAACAGATCCCTCGCCTTTTTTTCTAATTGGGCTCCTGATTTTTTTGCAAACATTTCCACAAGGCCTACCGCGTCGCACTCATCAAACCTTTGATGCAATTTTTCTTCAAACTCATCCCAATCCGGTTTTTTTACAATCTTGCCGGTCGGCTTTGTTTTACTATCAATATAACACAAGGTCTCATCCAAAGGAAGACCATATTCCTCTCCAACCTGTGCAATGGTAGATGGTTCTATGCCAAACAGAACCAGTTTTGCCCGTCCCCCTTTATTTTCCACGCAGGCATTGGTAGCCAGAGTCGTGGAAAGAGCAATCACTTCCGCCTGATCGACCAGTTCCTTTGGTAATTTATCCAGGGCTTTCCCAATTCCGATGGATAAATCCTCTTTTGTTGTCAACGTTTTTGCATAGGCCAATATTTCCTTCTTTTCAAACTGATACACAACTGCATCGGTACAAGTGCCGCCTGTATCAATACCAATTCCAATTTTCATCGTCCCAGCTTCTTCCTATTATAATAAGATTCTTCTTTCTGTCTATTTTTTTGGGGGTGTCGCATTATTTTGCGACCCGTAGTCTTTGAATGAAAAATGCCATCAGAGTATAAGTCACACCGATAGAAGTACTTCGTGGAATTCTGTTCGTCTTCCATAAGACAATCAAAATTGTCTTTGGAATCCGGACAG
>JALEPU010000164.1 GCA_022766905.1 Lachnospiraceae bacterium | reverse complement strand
AGTGCCTTTGTAGCAGCTGCAGTTGCTACATTACCTGCAATGACCTGTAAATCCGGATAGTTTTCTTTTACAAGACGGAATGTCTTAATAACATTTGCAGAATGTCCATGAGCAGTATCAACTACGATACAGTCTACATGTGCCTTCACAAGCTCATCCACACGAACAAGGATATCAGGTGTTGCACCGACTGCAGCACCACAAAGAAGTCTTCCCTGAGAATCCTTTGCTGCATCCGGATATTTAATGGTCTTTTCAATATCTTTAATTGTAATAAGACCTTTTAAATTAAAGTTCTCATCTACAATTGGCAGTTTTTCTTTTCTGGAACGTTTCAGAATCTCTTTTGCCTCTTCCAGACTGATTCCTTCTCTGGCTGTTACCAGGCCTTCTGAAGTCATAGACTCTTTAATCTTCTTGCTGTAATCTGTTTCAAATTTTAAATCACGATTTGTAATAATACCAACTAACTTGCCGTTCTCAGTAATCGGCACACCGGAAATACGGAACTTGCTCATTAAGTCATCCGCATCTTTAATTGTATGTTCTGGAGATAAGGAAAATGGATCTGTGATTACACCATTCTCGGAACGTTTTACCTTATCAACTTCTTCTGCCTGTGCTTCAATGGACATATTCTTATGAATCATTCCGATACCACCCTGACGTGCCATCGCAATTGCCATTCTATGTTCTGTAACTGTATCCATACTTGCACTCATAAATGGAATGTTCAGTGCAATCTTATTTGTTAACTTTGTAGATAAATCTACCTGATTGGGTATTACCTCTGAATAAGCCGGTACTAATAAAACATCATCAAAAGTAATTCCTTCACCAATAATTGTTGCCATTATATTTCCTCACTTTCCAGATTTAACTTTTGTTTATTTCTTTGGGTTGTTAGTTAACTATATTAGCAAATAAAATGTGTCTTGTCAATGAAGAGAAGCAACAAAATAATAAAAATTGTATTGATTTGATTTGATTATTCAGTCAATTCCAGCACCTCTCCGGTCGCCGCGTCAATGGCAAGAAGCAGATTTTTATCTCCATATTCACTGGTGATTTCCCTGTTACCGGATTTTCCTGTCGCTTTTCCATAAAATGCCCAGGCAGGCTTTAAGGTTGCCTTCATTTCCGGTTTTTCATCCGATGAGTTCCACACCCTTGCATAGCCAAGTTCAATATGGCTGATTTTCATTGTCTTTTCATCCTGTCCTTCTTCCAGCAATGCCGCTTCCATGATTTTTTCTATTTCCTGAAACGAGAGCAAGGTGTTTGTACCTTCTGCTTCGGAATATACCCCGTCACTTCCTCCGTCAAGACTATAAACGCCGTCTTCATCTACAACTATTTTTACTCCCTCTGCCGCCCAGCTTAAAATAGGGGTTATCGATAGTTGACCAATCGGAACTTCTAAAATATCTTCAATCGCAAATACTCTCACCTGATCCACTTCTTTGAAAAATAAAAATTCATAGACTGTTTTTTTGTTTCCGTTTTCTGAATTCAGTAGCAAGGTATAGCCTGTGGAAAAGAGACTGTAATCCGTTAAAAAGCATTTTTCCATCATTTCTTTGGCAGCTTCTAATGCTTCCTTTTCTGTAATTTTGGGTAAAGTATATTGTTGCCTGTTTTCCACTTCCTCCTTTGTCAGTCCTTCTGCAATCCATTCATCCTCTTCACTTCCTGAGCGAACAAGTTGAATCGCCGGACCGGAAATCATCGCTGTGGCAGAAGAAAGTTCATTTTGCAATCTATGATAATCTGTCAGAAAAAACATATATTTTTTTCCGTTATATGCCTTATTCCATCCGCTCACCTGGCAGTAACTTTCTTCTTCAATTGTATAGTCTTCATTTCTTTTTCCAGCTTATCCGGAATTTGGAGTACTTCTTTCAGGCCGCTTTCACTTTTTTTCGTCTCACCTGTATGAGCGGTTTCTTTTTCTGATAAAATGTGCAGATTTTCTGTTTTTTGTCTTTTCTGACAACCGCTTAATAGCAGACAGGTTCCCGCCAGGCCAACCATTGTAATAATCATAGCCAGCAAACAGCATAATTGAAACTGAAGCTTTTCTCTCTTCTTGTATTTTTCTTCCATAATACCTTCCCCCTTCTTTGATATTTTTACTATATCAAAGACTCCTTCTCATAATACTCAGTAAGCTGTAAACAATTTGTAAGTAACCCTATTCTTCTATTTTTCATAAAAAAGAAAACTGACGCAGGTTCCCTCTCCGATCCTGCTTTCTATTTCCAGTCTTCCTCCATGGAGCATTGCTATCTGGTTACACAGAGCCAATCCAAATCCAATGTTTCCTTCTCGTTTTTTTCTGGCTTTATCTTCCATATAAAATGGTTCTTTTACCTTTTTTAATTCTTCCTTTGAAATCCCACATCCAAAGTCCCGGACAGATATTGTTCCTTTTTCAGCTCGGATTTCAATTCTGCTTCCGGGTGGTGATGCTTTCTTACTGTTATCAATCAAATTCAGTAAAAGGCTTTCCATCAAATCAACATCCATCTTCATGGAAAAATCTTCCCAGAAAAAATCGGCCTTTATTTCCTTCTCTTCCAGAGAATACCGTATCGCCTCTTTTACATGATTCATGACAGTTCCTATTTTTTCCCATTCCATTCTGATTGCGTCATTTTCATATAATCCAATCAAAGACATTAACTTCGAGGACAGCCGTTCCATTCGTTTGCTTTCCTCATAGATTCTGTTCAAGGATTGTTCTTTTTGTTCTTCTGATAATTTTACATGGAGAAGGGTATCGGAATAACCAATGAGAGAGGTCACCGGAGTTTTAATTTCATGGGACAGCGCACCGAGAAGCTGTTGCTGTCTCAAAGAGCCCTCTTTTAATTCACTGATATGACGCTCAATTTCTTCTGCCATCTGATCAAAAGCATAGGCCAACGTTCCAATCTCATCCTGTTTTTCTGATAAAGATCCGCTTCTCGCCTTATAGTCACCCTCCTGGATTGATTTTGCAGTTGTTGTTAATTGTTTTAATGGAGAAAACATTTTTTTTATAGAAATAATAAGAATCAAACAGGTAATCGATAAGATCAGCATACCGACAGTGAAAAGACGCAGGGCCATCTGTTCTAGTTCTGCATAGACAAAAGTAATATCTTTCATTCCATACAAAGCATACTTCTCCTGCCAGAGAGTTACATTCTCTGATAAAATCAAATAGGTCTTATGATGGATGGTCTGCATGGTGTGAAAAACAGTTCCCTTGTCTTTCTCATACCAGGGCTGATAAGGGGTTATTTCATAATCACAGGTGGAAGCCAGAGTAGTTTCTCCGCCTGTTACCGCATATCCTTCCGGTGCGTATTTTTTTAGATAAAAGGCTGCCATGGAACGCTTTGTAATCTCTGTCATATCCGAATAATCTGCTACCTCTGTTACTTTTTCCAGTATTTCGGCCAGATTGTCCATATGTTCTTCCCTTGTCTCTAAAAGCGCCAAAATCTGTTTTTGTTCCATATATTTCAAAAAGACAATGGAAAAACCGGCAAAAGACAGTACCTGTACCGTCAATACTAATAATAAAATTCGTTTCCATAATTTCATCTTATACCTCCAGACGATAGCCTACTTTTGAAATGGCACGTATCTCCTTGTGAAGATCCAGTTTTTTTCGAAGCTGGCCAATATGGACATCTACGGTTCGGGTTTCTCCCATATAATCCTGTCCCCACACCATGGAAAGCAGTTTTTCCCGGCTCAGTACCCGGTTTTTATTTTTCATTAAAGTAATCAAAAGCTCAAATTCCATTGGTTTTAGTGAAATTTCTACCCCTTCTTTTTTGACCTCTCGTTCTCCGATATTCACTTCTATGTCTTTTATTTTCAGAATTTCATCTGTTTTTCCATGACGTTCCAGTATCTTTTCAATACGAACCAGAAGCTCCAGCATTTCAAAAGGTTTCACCATGTAATCTTCAGCACCTTCTTTTAACCCTTTTACTTTCGATGCAATGTCTCCTTTTCCATATTGACACCGGCATCATATGAGTTGCCCGCCAAATGAGCCTGACGTCGATTTTATTATAACAGAATTGAAGACGAAAAATGACATCGAGTTGTAAATAAAATGTAAATGGGTTCTGTAAATGAAACAACATTATAATTTGTACATAATGTTGTTTCATTTACAGAACCCATTTACTATAGAATCATACCGACAGCAATTAGAATAAAAACCAAAGTGAGACTTGTGGTTTATTTCACTGTTACTTTTACTTTGGTGTGCATTCCGTTTAATGCAGCCACATAGACATAACAGCTTCCTTTCTTCTTTGCCGTTATCTTGCCTTTCGATGTTACTGTTGCGATGCTTGTATTGGTAGAGTAATAACGAAGAGACGGTCCAAATGTTCTGCCAAGTAGTTTCTTCCTCTTTGACTGTTTTGTAATGGATGCTTTAATCTGACTTGTTTTTCCTTTTTTCAACGTAACGGACTTTTTCTTTACCGTCACTTTTCCGGCATTGGTATATTTTTTATTGTCATTTCGTACGACGCAATAGGAACTGCTGGTTCCAAGATATACCTTTTTGCCTTTAACCAGTTTGTATGCTTTTACCTTTACTTTATATGCTTTGGTGGAAACAGGTTTTTTTCCTCCGATCTTGGTAAAGGATGCAGTTCCAGTCTGACCTTTTACTGTTTTTACAAGAGATTTGGCATTCATTGTTTTTCCGTATTGGGCTGCGAAAATCTCATATCCGGATGCTCCGCTTACCTTGCCCCAGGTTACGGTAAGTTTATTGCTCTTCCATACAGCGGTTATTTCTGTATCTAATTTTACGGAATTTTTCTTAATCTGAGCGGTAGAAACAGTTGTTGCTGTTGGATTTGAAGTCTGACTTTCTTTCTTAAATGTAACATAAATTGTATGGTTTCCGGTTACATTGGAAAACGTATAAGTAGGTGCAGGTTTCACACTCTTTCCGTCCACTGTTATTGTATCAACCACATATCCCTTGTTCGGTGTAAAGGTAAATATCTTTCCTGTTCCTTTTTCAACTGTCATTGTACCGGCGGGTGAAATACTTCCATTCGTTCCTGCTTTTGCCTCAATTGTGTAGGATGGATTTTTCACTGTCAGATTCAAGGTTGTTGCTTTCGGTACCTCATTTGTATATTCAATTCCAAGCAGATTGATGACATCTTCTCCCAATTTCTGATAAATTTCTCCTTGTGGATTGTATTCTATCCGAAGCTGATAAGGAGTTTTTTTCGCATCCAAAGTCTCCAGATAAGCATTTTTCAAGGTAACGGTTCCATTCACAGACACTGTATAATTGGTCGGATTGATCCGGATGTTTCCAAGATAAACTGCTTTCACCGTATTCCCCTTTAAATCAACAGAAAATGACTGGTCTGCTCCCGATTCTTTTTGGTAAGTAATCTGTGTTGTGTTCAGGATTGCATCCTCGAAGATCACCATTTTTGGTGTGTTTACAATTGCCTGGTTTCCTTTTGTATCAGTTACGCGGAAATAACTGTACCCTTTTGTACCCGGAGAACAACTGATTCGATACAATCCTTTCTCTTCCGGTGACAGCTTCTTCCACTGACCAACGACATCCTCTTCTGTTGTAAAGTTCTGTTCAGACAACAGATATTCTACCGATTCCACTTCACTGACCACATCGACAATGCGGAAGAAGAAGTCTCTCCGGTTCTTATAAAAGAGTACCGGTTCTTTGTTTTCACGCTCCGGTTCCATAAATTTCAACTCTGTTTCTTTATTACCGGATAAGAATTGAATACTCGGTGCCTCCTTATCCTCTATTTCCAACGTAATGGTTAAGTCCTGTTGCACCTTTGAACATGTGTAATTACGAGTATTTTCATCGTTTTCCGCAGAATCCGGAGCGATTTCTTCTCCATTTACTTTTAAAATACAGACACACTGATTGACAGGACCGGTTAAACGTAAAATGACATCTTCTTTCCATCCTAGTTTGGTCTTATCAGCAGTCAGGGTAAAGGCAGATGGAATATCTTCCGGCATTTGAACCGATAACAACTTTGTTCCTTCGACAAATATGACTTTTTTCGAGGCTGAAACATGCTGATTCTCATTTTCCTGATATCGGATATAGTAAGTTCCCGGAGCAAACTCCATATCAGAAGCTGTGACCGTATGATAAAATTTGTTATCTGCAGACCATTCCATATCCGTTGTAAGTCCACTTAACCTGCCGTCTCCTTTGCCCTTAATTGTTTCTTCATGGTCAATGGAAACATTGGGGACATCACGATCAGCTTTTGTAATCATAAACGTAAGGGTTGCAGTTATATCACCTACACTTATGCTCGCTGTTGCTCCCTGTTCCGTAACTTTTGTATTATTGTCATAGCGGATTTCAAGGTCACCGCCTTGCCAGCCATCACTATAATCTACACTGACCGGGGTAAGTGCCTCGCCCGTATAGGTCAGGTTTGCTCCGGTATTCATTGTCAACCCAGCCGTTTCTTTATGGTCACAGTATTTGCATTTTTCGGTAAGAGTAGTCTCGTTTGTGGCATAGTAAAACTCATGAGCCTGAATACCGAAGGAAAGGATTGCTGTTACTTCTCCTATGCTTATGGTCGCTGTTGCTGCATTTTCAGAAATATCCGTATTATTATCATATGTAATTGTAAGAGCGCCTCCCTGCCAGTTGCTGCTATAGGTAACCTTCATCGGCTCAATTGGATTTCCTGTATAAATCGTATTTTTGCCCGGGTCCATCTGTAACGTGGCAGTCGCTGTATGTCCACAACGATCTGTACCGGTACATGTTTCCGTAATCACTGCTCCTTCTGCAGAATATTTCAACGTATGACTTCCGGGAACACTGTTCGTATATTTTGCACCCGTCTCGTCGCAATAGACCATACCTCCGGTAAAGGACGGATGCTTATCCGCTTTAAAACCATTATCGATATTCTGGAACCAGACAGGTACTTCATGATCGTCATCCCGATTGAGAAGATAAGTTACTTCACCACGTTGAAACTGTTCTGATGATTTACTTGTTGCAGCAGAACCATCCGTAACAGAATTGCCTTTGATAAAACAGCATTCTTCCAGGTAATAACAATTTGTCATCGTAGAGTTCCCACTGTTCACGGAAGAGTAAGCATATATACCTCCCACAACTCCTCCCGCACTTCTATTCGTAACATCTATCCTGCCCACATTAAAGGAATGAGAAATTACAACCTTATAGTCCCCGCTGATTCCCCCTGCATAATCATCAGTAGCAGTGATATGACCCGTATTATAACAACAGGAAATACTGCCGCTATCTTCAATACCTGAAATGCCTCCTGCATATCGAGAGGCAGCTGTAACCGTTCCTGTATTCGAGCAGTAACTGATATTTCCACCATTCTCTCCCGTTATTCCTCCCGCATAATATCCTGCAACAAGGCTATATTGGTCCTTATTCGTAGATATTTTCGCCTCATTCGAACAGTTCCGAATCGTTCCTCCGGTGTTTTCCCCACAAATACCTCCCACTGATGATAAACCTGTCACACTGCCGGATGAATGGCAATTTTCGATTCTCCCCGCGGACCATCCGCAAATCATCCCCACATCGGCTCTTCCGCAAACATAGGAATCAGATACTGTTATATTCTTAACTACCGCACTGCCGTCTGCACGACCAAACAGGCCTGCATAATTAATACTATCATCATTTATATACAGTCCGGATATGGTATGATTTTGCCCGTCAAAGATTCCCTGGTATATCTTCTTTTTTCCGATCGGTGTCCACGTTCGAAATCCATTCTCCGGTGCACTGTTTAAACTGTAGTTTCCTTCCTCGTCTTTTGTCAGAAGATTTGTATTATATGCAATATCCGATGTAAGAACCGCATCAACAGAAATATTTCCTACGCTTACATACCAGCAAAGCCAGTCCAGTTCCTTTGCATTCCCAATCTGATAAACACCACCTATCTGATCGGGCTCGGCAACATATCGGTCACAATAAGGACAAACTCCATCCACGTCAAGATCCTGATTGCGGTGATTATGGTACACATCTTGATCTGAATCACCTTTACTCAAATAAACAGTTTCTCCATATAATACAGGCGTCTCATCGCCTCCTTCTCCTAATGTCTGCCCCCAGACTCCGACTCCTGCCTGTCCTGCCAGATAGTAGGCAATGGCTCCATTTGCAAAGTCATCTGCTGAACATCCAGGGCCATTCACGGAACAGAGAGAAGGATCTTTCTCAAGATAGCATGAATTCAGAATAGCCTTTGTTGCTCCTACCCCAAAGCCACACAATCCATCTACATATACCTTCTCTGCACTCGTTCCGGTTCCGGTAAAAGACCCGCTACTATAGCACCACTTTCCGCCCGTTTCATCATCCGCAACATACCCACAAATACCACCAACAAAATTATAGCCCTCGACATCTCCTGTATTATAACAATTTGAAATTACATACCCGTTGCCGTTTGCAGAAGAACCACACAGACCGCCTGCCTTCTCTCCACTGTTGACTACATTTCCTTTGTTGTAACTTAAGGTAAGCATTCCTGTATGAAAACCACACAGGCCGCCTACATCACCGGTTCCCTTCACTTTCCCATCAAAAGAAGACCTGGTAATACTTCCATAATGATTGTAACCGCACAGACCGCCTACGTATTGACCGGCGCAAAAATAGGAATCTCTGATATGAACATTAGAAATAATTGCATCCGATGTAGTTGCTTCACTGGATTGCATAACTCCAAGGCAGCCAAAAAATCCTACATAATCAGAATCTACATCCTCATAATACAACCCTCGAACGGTATACCCACGGCCATCAAATCTGCCCTGGTAAGGGCTATCCTTCGTTCCCATTGGTGTCCAGCTGACAAAATCATCTATACCTGCATCTTCCAGGATGTTCTTATCATCATCCAGAACATATCGATTTACCGTAATGTTTTTTGTAAGAACCCCATTGGAAAAACTGTTTTGTTCCTCTCCCTCCAATGTGCCATTCACAAGTCCTGCAAACCAGTAGAGCTGTGCGGCATTGCTGATTTCGTACACTTCGTCCTTTTCACCGTCACCATTCATATCGTACTTATCAGTAGTAAGTGTGGCCGGTTCCGGCTGAATCGTTCCGGCGGATACCCGGAAGGTACAAAATGTCATCATTACAAAAAACAACAGTATGCCCAATAGCGTTAATCGGTATCCTCCAACATTCATCTTCTTCGTCATCTTTCTCCTCCTGAATCTATTATTTTATAATCACCGGGATAGAATAAGGATAATTGCCTCCTTTTCCGACTTTGATCTGAAGTTCTGTCTTTCCTCTCTTTTTTCCTTTCACAACACCTTTTGTATTGACAGACGCTATCTTCGTATTTTTGATACGGAAATAGATTTGTCCCGTTGCTGTGATTGGATCTCTGGTTATTTTAATCGTTGCAGTCTTTCCTTTTTTCACAGTGATTTGTTCCTGTCCAAAAATCAAACGAATCACCCTTACCGGTGTATTCTGAACTTTTACTTTACAGCTTGCTACAGCACCGCTTTTCATATAAGCTTTAATCACTGCTGTTCCTTTTTTTCTGGCCTTTAATTTGCCGGTTCTTACATCTACCTCAACAATTTTTTTATTGGATGACGTCCACTTTTTCACAGAGTCCGAGCTAATCTTTTTCGATACTTTCAAAGCTCTTGAAGTTGTTTTGATCTGAAGTGGAATCGATTTTGCATTCAGCTTCACCGAAGGCGTAAGAACCCTTACTTTCGCTGACGCTGTCAAACCGTTTGATATTTTTACAGTGACAGTTGCCGTACCTTTTTTAATTCCCTGAATCATTCCATCTTTACCTGCTTTCAAAACAGAAGGATTGGAACTGGTTACGGACAGAATTTTTTCTTTGGATCTGTCATACAGCAAATATAGCTCTTTTGTTTGCGTCGCATAAATGGAATTATCCGTTTCACTGAGCAGAATATATTGTTTCTTTAATTCTCCTGCCGTACTCTTTGGAATGCTTCCGGCAAGTAAATAGGTGGAATTATGTTTGATTGGAAAACTCAGGTATTCATCTGCTTCCATTGCCGGATCGCATGGAATCACTGTCTTTTCTCCATTTTTCACATAAATCAGATAAAGCTTCTGTTTGATATGATACAAATACCGGGCATAATCCTGCTGAATTCTCATAGTCGCGGTTCCCGGAAGAGTTCCGTTTTCCGGAAAAATAATCTCTGTTACATCTTCTTTACATCCGTATGGAACACCTGATGTTCGAAAAACACTGGTTTTAACATTGATATTTTTACACTGTTCTTTTATCACATCTTTTCCATAAAAGACCCACTGAATTCCTTCAGATTCCAAAACAAGTGTCACATCTTTCCCACAGATTGCTTCAAAAACAGCTTTTGGTACAATATAGTCCGAATAAGCCAGATAATGAATGACTGCCGTTTTTCCAGAGGTAAGACCGGAAATTTTCTTTAAAAGAGACGGATCTGAACCGTCTACGATAAGATCGACCTGATTTTCTCCCTTTACAGTCAAATCTAAAGCACCCCGAAAACTATAAATGGTATCATCTGTCCTGGAATAAAATTCTGCCTGTTCCGTAACAGGAATATTCTGATTCTCTATGACAGAATTTCTGTGATAAACCCTTTGAATCCACTTCTTATTCCAGATCGTAAAAGAATCCAGATAATAATCGCCGCCCCACACATAACGTGGAACAATCATCGTAATCTGCTGATCCTTAATATCTTCTCCTTTTGCACTAAAAACTTCTGACAAGCCATTCTTCTTTTTATACTTAAATTCAATTTGACCAATATTATCCAGATGATCTCCTTCTAAGGTCATCTGAATTTTTCCCGGACTTTTTACGGCATGTTCTGATAAAGAAACAGAGGAAATAACAGGGAACGATGTGTCATAATCCGGGTTTTCATACTGTAACACATATTGTTTTCCTGAAACCGAAAGAATGTCATCATTGTTCCATTGGTCCGTATAGATCCACTGACTGTCCTGCCTTTTATAAGTATATCTTCTATTGGTACTATCTCTCAATTCTATTCCAATCAAATAGTAGCTTCCACTTTTTTCATGGGCAAGAGAAGATAAACAGTACTCTTTTATTCCGTCTGAAATAACTTCGAAGCCTGTTCCGACTGAAATTTCATGTTTCCCATCCCAAAATAAAAGAGTAAAAGATTGAATTTTTCTTCCATTTGTCCGAAGATTCAATCTACAGGTTACGGTTCCACCCTTTTTCATCGTTTGATTCTGATAATCCAGCCCAATCACATCCGGATTTTTCTTCTCAACATAAGAAGGATTTACAAATTGAAAAGAACCTGTCAGCGAATGACCGGATTCCTCTTCCTCATTTACAGAATAATATTTTGTATAAGAGCCATAGGATAAACAAAAAGAATATAATTCATAGGTGCCCTGCTGATAATTTTCATCCAATGTAATCCGGAATTGATTGCTTCCGGAAAAGTATTTTTTGTAATCCTGAAAATAATAATATTCGTCGTTATTTTTCAACATCATTCCATAAAAACATCCTGCCGGATTCGTTACAAGATCACCGGAAAACGTAATCGTCTCTCCCGGATGAACAACAGAACCTGATGTCAGCTTTAAATCCGAATCCAGATATGGGGGACCATCATACACTTCCTCTGCCTCCAATGTTTTCTGAATACAACACAGGCCCATCATAAAAAGGATCAATGTAAATAAAATATTTCTTTTTTTCATAAAACCCCTCCAATTAGTTGTATGTTCTTGAGATTCAAAAAGGGAGACAAACAATTTGTCTCCCTTTTGTTGTCTTATTCTATTATACACGATATCAGGCTGGTAGCCTAGTCTTATTTTGCAGAAAGTTTTGCATCAATGGCTGCTGCCGCTTTCTTACCTGCACCCATAGCAAGGATTACAGTCGCTGCTCCTGTTACGGTATCGCCGCCTGCGTATACGCATGGTTTGCTTGTCTCCATGGTCTCTTCTTCTACGATGATTCCACCCCATCTTTGTGTCTCAAGACCCGGTGTGGTCTGACGGATCAATGGGTTCGGGCTCTGTCCGATGGCGATGACAACGGTATCTACATCGATGACATAGTTAGAACCTTCTACCGGAACCGGAGAACGTCTTCCCGATGCATCCGGCTCTCCTAATTCCTGTTTTACCACTTCCAGACCGGATACCCAGCCATCTTCATTGCCAAGTACCTGTGCCGGATTGTTCAGGAAACGGAAAATGATTCCCTCTTCTTTTGCATGATGAAGCTCTTCCAGTCTGGCCGGTGCTTCTTCTTCACTTCTTCTGTATACAATGTATACTTCTTCTGCTCCGAGACGTTTTGCTGTTCTTGCTGCATCCATGGCTACATTTCCTGCACCTACGACAGCTACTTTCTTTCCTACTTTTACCGGAGTAGGCATTTCAGGGAACTGATATCCCTTCATCAGATTGACACGAGTCAGGAATTCATTGGCAGAATATACTCCAAGAAGGTTCTCGCCCGGAATATTTAAAAATCTTGGAAGGCCGGCACCGCTTCCTACAAAAACTGCTTCGTAGCCATCTTCCATTAACTCATCAATCGTAATGGAACGGCCTACGATAACATTGGTCTCGATCTTTACGCCAAGCTTCTCAACGCTCTCGATCTCTCTTGCTACCAGATCTTTTGGAAGACGGAATTCAGGAATACCATAGCTTAAAACTCCACCCGGTTTGTGAAGGGCTTCAAATACAGTTACATCGTAACCTTTTTTGATCAGCTCTCCGGCACAGGTAATTCCTGCAGGGCCGGAACCGACAACAGCTACTTTCTTGCCGTTCTTCTCAATCTCAACTGCCTTCTGTGCAGCATTTGCCATATGCCAGTCTGCCACAAAACGTTCCATACGTCCGATTCCGACCGGTTCTCCTTTGATTCCTCTGACACACTTGCCTTCGCACTGATTTTCCTGAGGACATACACGTCCGCAGATTGCAGGCAGTGCATTCTCACTGGTAATCACTTCGTATGCAGCTTCAAAATCGCCTTCTGCTACTTTTTCAATAAATGCAGGGATCGGTACATTAACCGGGCATCCCTGTACGCATGGTTTATGCTTACAGTTTAAGCATCTGGTTGCTTCTTCCATTGCCATCTCAGCTGTATAGCCTAAAGCAACTTCCTGAAAGTTCTTATTTCTCACGTCCGGTGCCTGTTCCGGCATTGGGACTTTTGTTGGACTCATATTTTTTGCCATTTTATTTACCCCTTCCAATCTTGCACTGATGTTCTTCTTCTTTAAACATGCCCTGACGTTTCATGCACTGATCAAAATCAACTAAGAATCCGTCAAAGTCCGGTCCGTCTACACATGCAAACTTGGTCTCTCCGCCAACGGTAACACGACATCCGCCACACATACCGGTACCGTCGATCATGATTGGATTCAGGGAAACCATCGTATGAAGATCTGCCTCTTTCGTCACTTTTACCACGTTCTTCATCATGATCAATGGTCCGATGGCAATAGCTTCTTCGTATTCTTCCCCTTTGTCTAACAGGTCTTTTAATACATCTGTTACAAAACCTTTGGTTCCTTTGCTTCCGTCATCGGTTGCAATATATACGTTATCACAGAATTCACGGAATTTCTCTTCCAGAATTACAAATTCTTCGCTTCTTCCGCCGATGATGACATCCACGCCAACGCCCATCTCAGCCAGCTTACGAAGCTGTGGATATAAAGGTGCAGCTCCTACGCCGCCTGCGATTCCAATGACTTTCTTCTCTGATTTATGAAGAGGAGAAGGCATTCCAAGAGGTCCTACAAAATCCTGGACATAGTCCCCAGCCTCTTTCTTGGCGAGCAGTTCTGTGGAATATCCAACTACCTGATAAATAATGGTTACCGTCTCTTTTTCTCTGTCATAATCAGCGATGGTAAGAGGTACTCTCTCTCCATCTTCATCGACGCGGATAATGATGAACTGGCCAGGTTCACATTTTCTTGCCACATAAGGAGCATGAATCTCCATAAGCTCAACCGCGTTGTTCAGCTTTTCTTTACTTACAATTTTATACATACTTTCCTCCTATCCTATAGTCATGTCTATAGAAAAATACAAAACCACTAGGTATTATACAACAAAATTTTCAGCTTGGAAAGTACCTTTTCCGTAGAAATCCTGTTTTTGACAAAAAAGAACCGGGAAATCTGATTTCCCGGTTCCCTTTTGTACCATTGTTTTGTGGAGTCTATCTGAATGATCTTTTTTACATCATGCCCATTCCGCCGCCTGCAGGCATTGGAGCTGGTTCATTGGTCTTAATCTCTGCAACAACAGATTCTGTTGTAAGAAGTGTAGAAGCTACGCTGGTAGCGTTCTGAAGAGCGCTTCTTGTAACCTTTGTTGGGTCAATAATACCTGCTTCTACCATGTTTACATATTCTTCGGACAGAGCATCAAATCCAACACCTGGTTCGCTCTCTCTTACTTTGTTGATAATAACTGCACCTTCCAGACCGGCATTGGCAACAATATGGAATAATGGAGCTTCCAGTGCTTTTAATATAATCTCTGCGCCTGTCTTTTCATCACCGGATAATGTCTCAGCCAGTTTTGCAACTTCTTTGGATGCATGGATATATGCACTTCCGCCGCCTGCAATAATACCTTCTTCTACTGCTGCTTTTGTAGCTGCCAAAGCATCTTCCAGACGAAGTTTTGCTTCTTTCATCTCTGTCTCAGTTGCAGCACCAACGCGGATAACTGCTACACCACCGGACAGTTTTGCAAGTCTTTCCTGTAATTTTTCTTTATCAAATTCAGATGTTGTCTCATCTAACTGAGCTCTGATCTGACTGATTCTTGCCTGAATCTCTTCTTTTGCTCCTAAACCATCTACGATAACTGTGTTCTCTTTGTCGATACGAACAGATTTTGCACGTCCAAGCATATCCATGGTAGCATCTTTTAAGTCATATCCTAATTCATCAGAAATAACAGTACCGCCTGTTAAAATTGCGATATCTTTTAACATATCTTTTCTTCTGTCACCATAACCAGGAGCTTTTACACCTGCAACCTGGAAAGTACCACGAAGTTTGTTGACAATCAGAGTAGTAAGAGCTTCCCCTTCGATATCCTCAGCAATGATTAATAATTTTGCACCGCTTTGAACAACCTGCTCTAATAATGGAAGAATCTCCTGAATGTTGGAAATCTTCTTATCTGTGATTAAGATATATGGATCAGACATCTCACATACCATTTTTTCCATATCAGTACACATATATGCGGAAAGATATCCTCTGTCAAACTGCATACCTTCTACTAAATCCAGTTCTGTATGCATTGTCTTGGATTCTTCAATTGTAATAACACCATCTTTGGAAACTTTCTCCATAGCATCTGCTACTAAATCTCCAACGCTTTCATCACTTGCGGAAATAGATGCAACTTTTGCAATCTGTTCTTTACCGCCTACTGTTGCGCTCATATTGCTGATTGCTTCTACTGCTGCGTCTGTTGCTTTCTTCATACCTTTACGAAGAATGATTGGGTTTGCACCTGCTGCCAGGTTTTTCATACCTGCATTGATCATAGCCTGTGCAAGAACAGTAGCTGTTGTAGTTCCATCACCTGCTACGTCATTTGTCTTTGTAGCAACTTCTTTTACAATCTGAGCGCCCATGTTCTCAAATGCATCTTCTAATTCAATATCTTTTGCAATGGTAACACCATCGTTTGTAATCAATGGAGTTCCGAAGGATTTATCAAGAACAACGTTTCTTCCTTTTGGTCCTAATGTAACTCTAACAGTATCTGCTAATTTATTTACACCTGTCTCTAATGCTTTTCTGGCTTCAGCACCATATTTAATTTCTTTTGCCATTGTCAAAAACCTCCTGTTATATCATATACCTAATTCATACTGCAAATTTCTATTATTCTACAATTGCAAGAATATCGCTGTGTTTTACGATCATATATTCTTCATCGCCATCTTTTACAGTTGTACCTGCATATTTAGAGTAAATGACTTTCTGTCCAACACAAACTTCCATTTTAACATCTTCTGTTCCTGGACCAACTGCGATTACTTCTGCTTCCTGTGGTTTTTCCTGTGCGGAACTTGTTAATACAATACCTGATTTTGTGGTAGTTTCTGCTTCTAACTGTTTTAAAACAACTCTGTCTGCTAATGGTACTAATTTCATGATAAAACCTCCTTCAAATGTGTATCGTGGTTGTTAGCACTCATTTAAGTTGAGTGCTAATCGTTAATACATATACTAGTGATTTTCCTCCTGAATTGCAAATCCAGATTTTCTCATTTTTAATGGATTATTTTGTATTTTATTCGTTTTTCTCACTTAATCTCATTTTTTCTCATAATTCCATTTTTTCTTTACCAACTTAAAAAAATCCCATTTTCTTTCAGCCACTTTCTGCAGACCTGATAATCCGGAATCTGTTTTCTTACCAGATTCCAGAAATTTTCCGAATGATTCATTTCCAGACGATGACAAAGTTCATGAACCACAAGGTAATCTACAATCTCAGGAGGAGCCATCATAATCTTCCAGTTAAAATTTAGATTCCCTTTTGTGCTGCAGCTTCCCCAGCAGGTCTTCTGATTTTTAATAAAAATCCTACCCACCGTACATGGAATCTTCGTTTTAAAATATTCTACCCGAGTTGTCAGATATTTTCTGGCTTCCTGCCGATACCATTGTTCCAGCACCTCTTTTTTCTCCTCCATGGTCCAGTTCAGATTCTGACAGGAAAGCTCCAGCTCTCCCGTCGATTCCAACAGTCTGATCCTTGCTTCTGTCTCTTTTCCTATCGAAGAATCCTGACGAATGCAAAGCCGATAAGATTTTCCCAGGAAAAGTAAAGCTTCACCATTTTGAAACTCTCTTTTTGGTGCTTTTTTATTTTTCTCTCTTATTTCTGCCTGATTTGCTATAATCCAGGAAGCCTTATTGGATACACATTCCCGTATCTTTGATAAAGGCATTCCCAATGGAACACGAACAGAAATCTTTCCTTCTTTTGAAATTGAAATACTAATAGACTTTCTGTTACTGGCCTTCCATTCATATTCTATGGGTATGTCGTTCCATTTTATACAATCTTTTTGCATCATTTTCTCCTTTTTTATATGAAAAGAGTCCATTGTATCAAAACACAATGAACTCTTCCTGCTTTATTATGTTATTTTATTATTTATTTGGCTTAAATGAACTTTTTAACGATACAATTCTGTTATATACCAGATTCTCTTCTGTAGAATCCTTGGTATCAACACAGAAGAAACCTTTTCTTACAAACTGGAAACTGTCTCCCGGTTTTGCTTTTGCAAGTTCCGGTTCTACATAACAGTCTTTTAAGACAGTCAAAGAATTTGGATTCAGATTCAAGCTTCCGTCTTCATTATATACACCCTTTGCTTCATCTACAATATTCTCATAAAGACGAACTTCTGCCTTTTTTGCATATGGAGCCGCTACCCAGTGAATGGTTCCTTTTACTTTACGTCCTGTAAATCCGCTGCCGCTCTTTGTCTCCGGATCATAGGTACAGTAAATCTCTGTCACATTGCCCTCTTCATCGGTCTTATAATCCGTACATGTTACAAAATATGCATTCATCAGACGTACTTCATTGCCCGGATACAGACGGAAATACTTCTTCGGAGGATCAATCATAAAGTCATCTCTGTCAATATAAAGTTCCCGGCAGAATGGAATCTTGCGGCTTCCCAGTTCTTCATTTTCCAGGTTATTCGGAGCATCCAGATATTCCATCTTTCCTTCTTCATAATTGGTAATAATGACTTTTACCGGATCTAAAACTGCCATCATTCTGGCTTTTTTCAGTTTTAAATCTTCTCTGATGCAATATTCCAGCATTGCATAATCGACAGAACTGTTTGCTTTGGAAACGCCTACCATCTCCATGAACATCTTAATGGACTCCGGAGTAAATCCTCTTCTTCTTAAAGCACTTAAAGTTACCAGACGAGGATCATCCCATCCGTCTACAATCCCTTCTTCCACCAATCTTTTAATATATCGTTTTCCGGTAATGACATTGGTCAGATACATCTTGGCAAACTCAATCTGTCTTGGAGGTGTTTCATATTCCAGTTCCCGTACGACCCAGTCATACAATGGTCTGTGGTCTTCAAACTCTAAGGTGCAAATCGAATGAGAAACTCCTTCAATGGCATCTTCAATTGGATGGGCAAAGTCATACATCGGGTAAATGCACCATTTATCTCCTGTATTGTGGTGATTGATTCTTGCCACACGATAAAGAATCGGATCTCTCATATTCATATTCGGGGAAGCCATGTCAATCTTAGCACGAAGAACTTTAGACCCGTCTTCAAACTCCCCGTTCTTCATTCTTTCAAACAAATCCAGATTTTCCTCGATAGAACGGTCTCTGTATGGGCTGTTCTTTCCAGGTTCTGTTAAAGTTCCTCTATATTCACGAATCTGATCCGGAGTCAAGTCGCAGACAAAGGCTTTTCCCTTTTTGATCAGTTTCACTGCTGCTTCATACATCTGATCAAAATAGTCAGAAGCAAAGAAGAGTCTGTCTTCAAAATCAGCCCCTAACCACTTTACATCTTCTATAATAGACTGTACATATTCCGTCTTTTCTTTGGTTGGGTTTGTATCATCAAAACGGAGATTAAATCTTCCGCCATACTTTTGTGCTAAGCCAGAATTTAATAAAATTGATTTGGCATGTCCGATATGAAGGTATCCATTCGGCTCAGGCGGAAATCGGGTCACAACCTCTTTGTATTTTCCTTCTGCCAAGTCTTCATCAATAAACTGTTCAATAAAGTTTTTTGAAACTGTTTCGTTCTCCATCTATTTGATCTCCTCCTGTTTTATGTCTCTATTAGGTTTTATCATAGCACAAATGATTTTCTGATACAAGTAAAAAAGATATATCGAATAGGATACAACCATTTCGATATATCTTTTATTGATAAAAAGAAAATTCTTACTGATAAATTATTTTTATTTTGCGTAATAAACCGGAATATTTTTCAGGAAACATTCTGAACCATGGCTTGTTCCAAAAAAGACATCAATGACTTTTGAATAACGGCCATTTCCATGACGGTCCTGAGCTACATATACATGATCTCCGATAATCAATTTGGTACCCAGTGGAATCTGAGAAGAATTGACAGCAACTGTAATTCCTGCTGTCGCTGTTTTTCCTGAGCTGGTTGCTCTTGCACTTCCGGAATTACATTTGGTACAATAGCCGGTGATCACAAAGTTTCCAATTTTTTTCCCTTTGGTATAGGTATTTCCTGCATTATCTTTATAAGTCGCTGCATTTGTTTTTTTCAATGAAGCTGTCGTTACCTTCTTATCATAACGGGAACCGTATTTTAAAGAAATCTTCTTTGTAGTCTTTACCGTCACTTTACATTTTGTTTCTACATCTGTTCCGCTTAATCTGGCTTTAATGGTACAGGTACCCGCTTTTTTTGCAACTACTTTACCCGTACTGGATACAGTAGCTACTTTTTTATTACTGCTGCTCCAGCGAACTTCATAATCATTATTATCTGACTCATGAGTTGTAATATCAACATCCAGTGATTTGGTCGCACCTTTTTTTAAAGTAACTTTTGTATTATCCATTTTTAATTTCGGATCTGCTACCGGTTCCTCTTCAACAGATACGCTGGATACATCCGAAACTGTAGCCGCATTTATCTTAAGCGGCTGAATCAGACATAAGGTAAATGCAATTAACATTGTATATCGAAATAATTTCTTCATGGAATCCTCCCAATTCTTTTTTCTAAATTATATGCATAAAATATGACATTTATTACTCATCTGCAACTAATTATATCACAATTATTTCGATTTGTTAACAATTATTTAATATTTTTCATTGATTTGTCTATTTCTTCTTGTAAATAATTCACACCTTTGATTTCTCCACAAAAAAAAAGCCTTTTTTCGGCTTTTCTTTGTCTATTATTAATAAATTCATTTTTTTGATTTCCAATTATCCCCATTCCTCCTATACATTTTAGTCATTCCTTTTTTTCCATTTTATCTCAATCATACAATCTATCGTTGCCTTTGCCCCCCAAATCCCCTTTTTCATTTCTCCAATAAATTTACCATGTTAAGATAATACTCTGCCACCGTTTCCGGAAGCATGGTTTCTTCCTTTTGAAACCACCAAAGTACCGTTTCTGAAAAACTTCCTGCCAAAAAAGGCAGGGCAAAAGAATCAGGCACATGTAAAGAGAAGGCGTCGGTATATTCCCGAAACATCTCTTCCAGATATTCTTTTAAATATTGAAGAAACAGGTCCCCGCTTCCGCAGGATAAAATACCGGAAATATTTTTTTGATTCTCTTTTAAATGATAGAGCAAATGGGTCAGACGATCTTTCAGACCGGTTGATTTCTGGGAAAAATCATGGGTTTCTTCTTTTAAAAGCTGCTCATGAAATACATGATGAAAAATCTCCGTACACATAGCTTTTAACAATTCGTCTTTTGTTTCAAAATGGGCATAAAAGGTGCTTCTTCCCACATTTGCCTCATCAATGATTTCCTGTACCGTTATATTATGATAACTCTTTTTTTCCAGCATTCTTCCAAATGCCTGGAAAATAGCCTGTTTTGTTTTTTGTTGTCTCCTGTCCATCTCTTCTCTCCTTCCGAACAAAACGAAAAAAATGTTCCATAACATACATTTGCCTTTTTTTGATTGTTGAAAATAGAACGGATTCCGATAAAATATTTATAAAACAAAATGTTCTGTATCATATAAAGTGTATGATTATTTATTTTATTTGTCAAGAAAGAAGGAATCAACATGTACAAAAAAATCAATGATTTTCTGGCCGGGCTTCCTATGACTCTTTTAGGAGGCATTTTTTTAATTTTAAGTTTTGTCTTGCCACGTGCAGGCATTTCTCTTCCCGTCGATCCAGCCTGGGCAACGATTTTCATTAGCGGAATTCCACTTTTATACCTAGCTGTCTGGAGAATCATCTACAATCCCGGCATTCGTAAAATCTCATCTGCTCTTTTAATTACCATTGCCATGTTCGCAGCAATCGCCATCGGTGACATTTTTGCTGCCGGAGAAGTCGTATTTATCATGGCAATCGGGGCTATTCTGGAAGATATGACAACAAACCGGGCAAAAAAAGGATTGCAGAAGCTCCTTTCCCTTGCTCCGGCAAAAGGCCGCAGAATAAAGAATGGAAAAGAAGAAATCATTCCTGCAAACGAAATTCAGGTGGATGATCTTCTTCGTGTCCTTCCCGGTGAAACAATCCCGATCGATGGCATCATTTTATCCGGTGAAAGCTCTGTAGATCAATCCATTATGACCGGTGAATCCCTGCCGGTTGATAAATCAATGGGAGATTCTGTTTTTTGCGGTACATTGAATTGTTTTGGGGCCATAGACATCCGGGCAACCAAAATCGGAGAAGATAGTTCTTTTCAAAAAATGATTCGTCTGGTTCAGGAAGCGGAAGAAAAACAGGCTCCTATGCAGAGAATTGCAGATAAATGGGCTAGTTTTCTTGTCCCAATCGCCAGTCTGATTGCAATTCTGGCCGGACTGATTACCCAGGATCTGGTCCGGGCCGTCACCGTATTAGTTGTATTTTGTCCCTGCGCTCTGGTTCTTGCCACCCCTACAGCAATTATGGCAGCCATAGGACAGGCAACCAAACATGGGGTTATCATTAAATCCGGAGAAGCTTTGGAAAAAATGGGGAAAATACATACCATCGCATTTGATAAAACAGGGACTTTAACCATGGGAAAACTAACGGTCAGTGATATTGTATCCTGCGACCCTTCCCTTACGGAAAATGAGTTATTAGCACTTTGTGCCTCCGCGGAACAAAAGAGTGAACATCCTCTTGCAAAAGCAATTGTCTCCTGCGCAAAAGAACGAAACCTTTTTCTTATGGAATCTGCTTCCTTTCGGATGACGTCCGGCAAAGGAATTTCTGCCACTTTAAATGGTAATCTCTATTATTGCGGTAATGAAACCTATTTGAAGGAAAATGGAATAGAATGGGACGAAAGTCTCTCTAAAATGCTACAGAATCTTCATTCTCAGGGAAAAGCCACCATTCTGATGGGCAAAGAAAAAACCTGTATTGGTATTCTGGCTTTCTCCGATCTCATCCGACCGGAAGCCAAAGAAATGATTGCAAAATTGTCTGCTATGAATACAGATACTCTTTTACTGACAGGAGACAATTCTTTCACAGCCAACTATTTTTCTTCCAGGATTGGAATCAGGAAGGTCTACGCCGCCCTTCTTCCGGAAGAAAAAATGAATATGATTTCCAGCCTTCAAAAGAATGGTACCCCCATCTGTATGATCGGAGACGGTGTCAATGATGCTCCTGCCCTGAAAGCTGCAGACGTTGGCGTTGCCATGGGCAGCATGGGCAGTGATATTGCTATTGAAGCCGCTGATATTGCTTTGATGAGTGATGACATTCAAAAAATTCCATATCTGAAACGGCTTTCCAATGCCACCGTAAACACCATAAAATTCAGTATTTCTCTTTCTATGTGCATTAACTTTGTAGCAGTTGCTCTTTCCGTACTGGGAATTCTGACTCCAACAACAGGAGCTCTTGTCCACAACGCCGGTTCCTGTCTGGTCGTACTGATAGCAGCTTTGTTATATGATCGAAACTTTGACAGAAAAAAGTAATAAAATGAAACTGGATTCTTTGTTTATGATGTGATACTATTTTATTATCAGAAAATAATTTTTATCCGTTATGGAAGAGGAGGTTAGATTTATGAAAAAAATTACAAAAATGATGATTATGCTTTTTTGTCTGTCTGCCGGTCTTTTGTTTTTGGGTTCCGTTACAGCAGAAGCAGCAGAGACTGTAAGTAAAGGATCTTACACTTATTTTGCAAAAGACGGAACACTTTATAAAATGCATAACACCAAAGGTACTATTACAAAGATTACCAGTTTCAAACGATCTGACACCGTAGATGTTTTTGCTGTAAAAGGTGACTGGCTTTATCTTACTTTGGACGATTACTATAGTAAGCATGGCTCCGATAAAAGCTGGCCTTATGTCTGCCGTATCAAAACCAACGGAAAGAGTTTTAAAGCCATGGGGCAGGGCGTCGGTTCTTTTGTTTATGGAAATTATATTTATTATATACGTTGGAAATTCGACAAAACAAAGGATGAATATCCGGAATATCCCGGTCTCTATCGTATGAAACTGGATGGAACAGAAAAGAAAAAACTTTGCAGTCCCGGTGAATACTACTATTGGGCAAAGCTTTATAACAAGCGTATTTATTTCTGTGCTTCCACAGATAATTCCACCAAATGCGGTGTCTACTCTGTAAATCTATCCGGAAAAGACCTGAAAAAAGAAGCAACCGGATACTACACAACTATGCCATATTTTTACCAGAATGCCATTTACCTGACTGTTTATAACACAAAAGGCGATTGCATTTATAAAAAAGATTTAAAGACCGGAAAAGTATCTTATTTTATGAAGGGAATGCTTTATACCGGATATAACGGAGAGATTTATTACTCGGTTCGAAAAGGTGAGAATCAGGAATTACGCCGTTACAACATCAAGAAAAAAAGCTGGAAAAAGGTTTGTTCCAGAACCAGCTTCAGCGATGTCATTGGCGGAAAGAAATGGATGATCATTGAATATTTCCGTCCGGGAATCGGCAATAATATCGGTGTCGATCGAATCACTTTAACCGGCAAAAGCCGTAAGACCATTAAAACCTATTTCCGATCCTAGTCCGATTCCGGAAGAATTTGAAAACATGATAGATAGCTGACAAAAAGACAGGGCAATAGAGTCTTTAGAAACTTTATGTCCTGTCTTTTTTCGGATTGATAATCACACAGCATTTCTTTCTACCTTTTCCTGAATAATAAGTGTAAAAATACCACCGGCCATTTCTGACTGGCGGTATCTACATAAACAAGATTTCAAAATCCTTCCACATATCTTTTAATGGTTTTTCTCTAATCTTATACTTTTCAAACAGTTCAACCGGCGAATCATAAAAAACAGCATCCCCATCTGGGCAAGTGCAAATAAATGGTTTACCATTATCCCAGGATATATTATATCTTATTCCATAGAGAAGAAACTCAATGTCCATACCAATATCAATTTCATCCATTAATTCTTTAAGGCTATTTAATTTATATAGGTTTCCCATACGCTCATCTCCTTTTATAATATATCTTTATTTGCAATTATATGTCCTAATTTCAATTTATTATCATAAGATGTATCTCTCATGATTTTCCCATTCTCTATTTCATTCCAATTGTGAAAATGTGGTACGACATGATGATTTTTTGCATTTCCATGATTTGTCATATCGATATCCAATCTCGGATTTCCTGTTTCTCCATAATATCTTCTTTGTATCAACTTTCCACTTTTGTAATTATCGTAGACACTGTTGTGAACGCTATACGTCGAAGCAGAATGAAGTTCTCCTGAAACTTTTTTTCTAAAGCTGTTCTTTGCCAATATACATCTCTATGTGCTTCCTGGAAGTCGTCTAGTTTTTCCGGTATTTCTGTATTTTGATTCCTGCGCCCTGCAAACACATTTAGACCACTAATCTCCTCCAATATCATATCTATGGTGGGTAATTTCGTGAATCAGTGTTTCAGATGTTTTTTGTATCCTTATTTTAAAGGATTTTGTGTCAAAAATGGGGTCAAATTTGTGTCAAAATTGTGTCAAAACAGGCTGTTTCCGCTCTGGCTGCCGTTTTTCTAAAAACAAAAAAAAGCCGCAGGCCCCGTAAATACAGGGCTTGCAGCCTCCTAGTGCGGATAACAGGACTTGAACCTGCACGTCGTGGACACTAGAACCTAAATCTAGCGCGTCTGCCAATTCCGCCATATCCGCCTGTCAGAGTGGATTCCACTCTGCCTTGTTACAATTGGCTGTTCAGGGAACAGCAATAATTGTCCGTAGAAAAGAAAAACTCACCTGGTCAGGTGAGTAATGAGACATCGGGGATTCGAACCCCGGACAACTTGATTAAAAGTCAAGTGCTCTACCAACTGAGCTAATATCCCGTATTAAATATGCCACATATGATAATATATGCTGACTTTCTGCAATAAACTGGGCTAGCTGGATTCGAACCAGCGAATGCAGGAGTCAAAGTCCTGTGCCTTACCGCTTGGCGATAGCCCA
>JALEPU010000154.1 GCA_022766905.1 Lachnospiraceae bacterium | reverse complement strand
ACCGAATCAAGTAAGTTCCTCACTTCAAATGCGTAGAGCATGACATGCTGGCATGTCGTGAATTTGGACGTTTGATACTGTAATCAAGATATAAGGAGAATAGAATATGAGAGTTGGTATGGGATATGATGTTCACAAATTAGTAGAAGGCAGAGATTTGATTCTGGGTGGAGTAAAGATTCCTTATGAAAAAGGTCTTTTAGGTCACTCTGATGCAGATGTTTTAGTTCATGCGGTCATGGATGCTTTGCTGGGGGCAGCAGCACTTGGTGATATAGGAAAACATTTTCCGGATACAGATCCGGCCTATAAAGGAGCTGACAGCATGAAATTACTGGAACATGTTGGAAAGTTATTGGAAGAAAAATGGTATTTTATTGAAAATATTGATGCAACGATTATCGCCCAAAAGCCTAAGATGGCGCCTCATATAGAGCAGATGAGAAAAAATATTGCAGACCGACTGAAACTTTCTATGGATCAGGTCAATATTAAAGCAACGACAGAAGAAGGAATGGGATTTACAGGAGAAGGAAAAGGAATCAGTGCCCAGGCAATCTGTATGCTTTCTCAGGCAGCCAATTATGTAGATCATTTTTCTCAGGAAGAAAATGGGTGTTCCGGCTGTCCCGGCTGTGAACGGAGGTAATGTATGGCTTTAAAAGATGAGAATTGGGAAAAACTGATTTCCTATGATCAGAAAAGGAAAAGAGAAGAACAACAAATTTTCCAGATGTATCAGGATATTTTTCAGGATCCGGAAGAATTTGCAACCTATTATTTTCATTTTCTGTATCCTAAAAACAGAGTATTAAAACTGGAAAAAGATAGCCATCTTGCGGCGATGGTGCATCTGAATCCTTATCAGCTTTGCTGGGGGACAGAAGAATTTGATGCCAGCTACATTGTTGCAGTGGCAACAGATTCCTCTTTCAGACGTCAGGGAATGATGGCAGCTCTTTTAAAAAAAGCATTTTCGGATCTTTCGAAAGAGAGTCAGCCTTTTACCTACCTGATTCCAGCCAATCCGGCCTATTATTCACCTTTTGATTTCGCATACGTGATGGATTGGGAGTCTGTCCAATTTGAGAGTAAAGAAGATGACAGTTACGAGGAAAAGAATGTTACATCCTGTTTTCTGGAAAAAATAACCCCTTCTTTATATGAAGAAGCGGCTTCCTGGCTGAACCAAATGAGAAAAGAGCGGTTTGATTTGTGGGTGAAAGCCGATGCAGCTTATATAAAACAGCAGGATGCAGAGATGAGAAGCGAAGGAGGCGGATTATATTTTCTCTGCCGGAATGGAGAAAGAATCGGGTATTTTGCCTGCACCATGGATGAAACGGATATTTCCTGTACCAATGTGTGGAAACCGGAAGAGATTTCTGCCGAAGAACTTGGATTTTATCTGGCTCGTTCTTTTCAAAAAGAGAGGATATCTCTTGTGTTTCCGGGAAACGAGAAGAAAGAGAAGACTAAAAAGACGCCGAAAATTATGGTTCGGATTCTATGCCTTACCAGATTTTTGTCCTGTTTTTGTGGGAAAAAGAGTGACCGTTTCGTCTTTCGTGTCAATGATAATATTTTAACGGATAATCAGGGCTGTTTTTCCTGGCAGGTTGGTCCGGATGGAAGTTCTGTTACAAAGGTGGATGAAAAACCTGAGTGGGAAGTGTCCATTCAGACTTTGACAAAAATATTATTTGGTTATGGTGACTGGGAGAACGCTCTTTCAGAATGTACGGAACATGGGAAAGAGTTTTTCCGGAATCTGAATCAGTTGACCCGTTTTTCTATTACGGAAGAGGTATAGGACTTTTGACCCTGTAACGATATGAGGAAAATATGTTATAAATAATGGACAAAATTGTTAATATAATCTTGACAGTACCCTATATTTTGAGGTATTATTACAGCAGATAATTTATTTTTGTAATATTTTTTTAATAAAAAAGAAAGAGTAGGGTATTATATGTTTCATAGATTAAAGAAGATGATTTTTGGCGGATGTTTTTGTTTGACCGCATTTGCATTTTATACAGGAACTGTTCAGGCAGAAGCAGCTGTCCAGGATCCGACTTCCATAGAGACAACAGAAGCAGCAGAAGAGGTAACAGCAGAAGCAACAACAGAAGCTGTGAAGGTGACTGTTAAAGTAGAAGATAAGAAGACATCTTTGCGTAAGAATATGGTAAGCTATGCGAAGAAGTTTTTGGGGAACCGTTATGTATATGGAGGAACCAGCCTGACCAAAGGAACGGATTGCTCCGGATTTACCATGAGAATTTATCAGAAATTTGGCTACAAGATTCCAAGAACTTCCAGAACACAGGCAAGTGCAAGTAAGAGAATCTCTTCTAAAGAGATGAAACAGGGAGATCTGATTTTTTATGGAAGCGGTAAGAGAGTGAGTCATGTTGCTATGTACATAGGCAATGGTAAGGTGATCCATGCCAGCAACCGAAAGGATGGAATTAAGATTTCAAAGTGGAACTACCGTACTCCGCTTAAGATTGGAAGATTTATTAAATAATTTTTATAAAGTATTAATAGATTTTCGATTGGAAATGGTATACAATAGACCTGACAGAGACTTTCTGTCAGGTTTTTCTATATTTATTTATAGAGTAAAAGTAAGGCAGGTGCCAGAGAAGGGGCGTACCTGACCGAATAAGAATGGGGCGGGAACAGATGAATGTAGGTATTATTGCACACAATGCAAAGAAAGACCTGATACAGGATTTTTGCATTGCTTATAAGAAGTTGCTGGAGCGGCACAGGATTATTGCGACCGGGAATACAGGAAGACGAATTGAGGAAGTGACCAAACTTCCTGTTGTGACATTACTGCCGGGAAGTCTGGGAGGAGACAGACAGTTCATAGCACAGATTGAGAGGCAGGAATTAGGTCTGGTGATCTTTTTCTATAATCCTTATCTTTGTGATGAAACAGAACCGAATGTGGATGAGATTACCCGGTTATGTGATTTATACAATATTCCGATCGCAACCAATATAGGAACCGCCGAGGTGCTGGTTCTTAATATGCTGTAAATTGTGATAAAACTAACAATTAGGGTTTTGGAGAAAGCTTTATTTCCATTTTTGTGAAATAGGGCTTTTTTCTTTTTTTCTGCTTTCTTGACTTTGAAAGAAGTTACTGCTATACTAAAGTAACATGTTCGCCGCCGGATCTTACAGAAGAAAAAGCAGGCAATACGATGAGATTTTTCAAGGGCTGTCGAATACCGGCAGCTTTTTTTGAAACAGAGGAGGTTAACAAATACTATGAAGGTAACAGGATCCAGTCTATTTGTTACTGCCATGAAAAAAGAAGGTGTGGATACCATTTTTGCTTATCCGGGAGGATATGTCATTGACCTTCTGGATGAACTTTATGATCATCCGGGAATTAATCTGGTGCTTCCACGCCACGAACAGGGATTGATTCATGCAGCAGACGGATACGCAAGAGCAACAGGGAAAGTAGGCGTTTGCCTGGTTACCAGCGGACCGGGCGCAACCAATCTGGTAACAGGGATTGCCAATGCCAATTATGACAGTGTGCCTCTTGTATGTTTTACAGGGCAGGTTCCGGCTCACTTAATCAGCAATGATGCTTTTCAGGAAGTGGATATTGTCGGAATTACTCGAAATATTACAAAGCATTCGATTATGGTAAGAGATCGGAAAGATTTGTCCAGAATTATTAAAGAGGCATTTTACATTGCCAGGTCCGGAAAGCCAGGTCCTGTCGTGGTGGATTTGCCGGCAGACGTTATGAAGACACTGGGTGAAACATCTTATCCGACCGAAGTCAATATCAGGGGATATAAGCCAAGCCAGGGCGTTCATATGGGACAGTTAAAAAAAGCGATCGGTCTTTTGAAAAAATCCAAAAAACCTCTCTTCCTGATTGGAGGAGGAGTTCATAGAGCGAATGCCTGTGAAGAGATGACCAAACTTTGTGAGAAAGTAAGTGTTCCGGTTGTCACATCTATTATGGGAAGAGGAGCAATTAATACCAAACATCCACTTTATATTGGAAACATTGGTATGCATGGATGTTATGCAGGAAACAGAGCAATTGACGAGTGTGACCTGCTGTTTACCATTGGATGTCGATTCAATGACCGGGTAACCGGTGATGTTTCGAAATTTGCTCCTCATGCAAAGATTGTACATATCGATATTGAGTCTGCGGCGATTTCCAGAAATATAAAAGTAGATATCCCGATTGTAGCAGATGCCAAAGAAGCAATTTTAAAGATCATCAAACATACCGATGAGATGGATCATAGCGTCTGGATTGATGAGATCAGAGAATGGAACAAACAGGTTCCTTTAGACTCCAGAATCAAATATGGGGTAAATCCAAAGAAAATCATCGAAGCGGTCAATGAAGTGTTCAAAGATGATGATACCATTGTAACAACAGATGTAGGACAGCATCAGATGTGGACCACCCAATATCTGGAGCTGAATGAGACCCATCATCTTATTACTTCCGGTGGATTGGGAACCATGGGATTTGGACTTCCTTCCGCAATCGGTGCGGCAATTGGATGTCCGGGTAAGATGATTGTATCCATTTCCGGTGACGGTGGTTTTCAGATGAACATGCAGGAGATCGCAACAGCAGTGACCCAGAGACTTCCAATGGTACTTTTGGTATTCAATAATAACTATCTGGGCATGGTAAGACAGATGCAGGAATTGTTCCATAACAAACGATATGCTATTACCTGCCTGCGTTATCACAAAGAATGCAAAGGACGGTGCGGTACACCTGGTTTTGAGTGCCCGCCATATACACCGGATTTTGTAAAAATTGCAGAAGGATATGGAATATCCGGATTTCGAGTTACAAAAGATGAAGAGATTGAGGATACGATTCGAAAAGCCAGAGAAGCAGCGATAAAGGAGAATGGACCTGTTCTGGTTGAACTGGCAGTCGGTCCTTATGAACTGGTACTTCCTATGATTCGGGGAGGTAAATCCTTCGATGATATTATTCTTTAACAGGAGGAAACAAGATGTTAAAAAAAAGATGGATTTCCATGTATGTGGAGAACCGGATTGGTGTTCTTGCCAGAATATCCGGCATGATGTCCGGAAAGTCTTATAATATCGATAGTATTACAGTTGGTACAACAGAAGATCCTACAGTATCCAGAATGACCATCGGACTCTATTCTGATGAACCAACGTTTGAACAGATCAAGAAACAGCTGAATCGTTGTGTGGAGACCATTAAAGTCATCGATATCACAGATGCACCGACTCATATGAAGGAACTTTTGTTTATTCATATCAAGGAATGTTCAGAATTTGAAAAAGGAGAGATTTTCCGCGTTGCTCAGGTATTTGGCGCCAAACCAATTGACTATGGAATGGATAGTGTTTTGCTTGAATCGGTTAATACGGAAAGCAGAAATAACGATATTATTGACCTTTTAATGAAGAAATTTAAAAATGTGGAAATTGTGCGGGGCGGAGTCGTTGCAATCGAATCCATCAGCATGAAAGACCGTTAGGGGAGAAAACACATGGTAGTAAAACCAAAAGTAAGGGAATTTATTTGTACAACAGCACATCCGGTTGGATGTAAAATGAATGTGAAAAATCAGATTGATCAAATCAGACAGGAAGAAAAGATTGTAAACGGACCAAAGAATGTTCTGGTCATTGGATCTTCCACAGGATATGGACTGGCTACCAGAATCGTGACTGCATTTGGTGCAGGGGCAAACACGCTGGGAATTATGTTTGAACGTCCGGCTCAAGGTAAAAGAACAGCAACACCGGGCTGGTATAATACAAAAACATTCGAAGAAGAGGCAGCAAAAGAGGGACTTTATGCAAAGACGATTAACGGTGATGCATTCAGCAAAGAAGTGAAAGAAGAAGCCATAGAGATGATCCGAAAAGAAATGGGTCAGATAGATCTGATTGTCTATTCCTTAGCTGCACCACGAAGAACCGTAGAAGATGGGACGGTTTATACCTCTGTGTTAAAAACAACAGGGGAGCCGTTTACCAATAAATCACTGAATTTAAAAGATAATACTGTTTCAGAAAAAACAGTAGACTGTGCCAATGAAGAAGAAATTCTTCATACCGTAAAAGTAATGGGCGGAGAAGATTGGATGGATTGGATGGAGGCCCTTTCTCAAAATGGCCTTTTGGCAAAAGGAGCTTTGACGGTTGCCTATTCTTATATTGGGCCGGAACTGACTTATCCGATCTACAATCATGGAACCATTGGACAGGCGAAAAAACACCTGGCAAAGACAGCAATTGAGATTACAGAGCGATTCCGGGATCAGGATGTAAAAGGGTACATTTCTGTCAATAAAGCTCTGGTAACCCAGGCCAGCGCAGCAATTCCGATTGTTCCTTTATACATTGCAATTATGTATGATGTCATGAAGAAAAAAGATCTTCACGAGGGATGTCTGGAGCAGATGGACAGATTGTTCCGGGAAAAACAGTTTACGACAGATCCGATTCTGGATGAAAATGGCATGATCCGTCTGGATGACTGGGAATTAAAGCAGGAAGTTCAGGATGAGATTATGAGACGTTATGAAATCGTGGATTCTGAAAATGTGACAGAACTTGCCGATATTGAAGGATACTGGGATGATTTTTACCACATGTTTGGATTCAGGATTGACGGGGTAGATTACGAAGCAGACGTAGAGTTATAAAAAAGGAAAATGACGAAGTAAGTTTTTTGTGCTTCCATGAATCAGGAGGATGTTGGGGTCAAAAGTCTTTGACTCCGGCATCGCAGGATACATATAGTAAAGAAAAAGGAATTTTCATGTATGCTGATTCATGTAGTAAAAAAAGGAGAGACTTTATCTTTTCTTGCCGGTTATTATCAGGTCCCTGTATGGAAAATAATATATGATAATCAGATTCGACTGCCTGACCGGCTTGTACCTGGTCAGGCTCTTTTGATTCTGGGCTCGCCAAATGAGACGGAGGCGGAAAAAAGAGAAAAGAAATTGAACTTGATTCCGGAAGGATATGCGTATCCCTTTACGTATCAGGAATATCTGAGGGAAGCATTTTCGGTGTTAGAAAACCTACTGTCTTTTTCTGCAGGATTTTCCATGGAAGGCGCATTATATCCTCCTATGGATCTGGGACTTAGAAATCTGGCAGAAGAATATGGGGTTTCTGTTACTCTGGTCTTAACTCCCTCTGATGATACAGGAATTTTTTCCAATGAACTTGTTTCTGCTGTCGCCAGTCAGGAGGAAGTACAGAATCGGCTGGTGGATGAGTTGGAAGTTCAGGTGCTTACAAAAAATTATCGTGGTGTTGATGTGGATTTTGAATATATCCGGAAAGAAGACAAAGAAGGTTACATCAGCTTTGTAGAAAAGTTGACGGAAAGAATGCATCAGACCGGTCAT
>JALEPU010000151.1 GCA_022766905.1 Lachnospiraceae bacterium | reverse complement strand
TATTCTTAATACTAGCCAGAAGATGGTTTTCCTTGCATGGTTTCTTTTCAGAGCCTGCAGGAGAACTTGTCCGCTGCTATGAAAAGATACCCTCGAAACTTCAATCACCCAACTAAAGGAGGGTCCTATTAGTGTTTGAATTTGAAAAACCAAGAATTGAGATTGCAGAGTTATCCGAAGATAATCGCTACGGACGTTTCGTCGTAGAACCTCTTGAAAGAGGATATGGTACAACTCTTGGTAATTCTCTTAGAAGAATTATGTTATCTTCTTTACCAGGGGCCGCAGTCAGCTCAGTAAAAATTAAAGGTGTTTTACATGAGTTCAGTTCCATTCCTGGGGTAAAAGAAGATGTGACCGAGATTATCATGAACATCAAGGAACTGGCAATCAAGAATAACAGCCCGACAAATGAGCCGAAACAGGCTTATATTGAGTTTGCAGGAGAAGGCGTTGTGACAGCAGCAGATATCAATGCTGACAGTGACATCGAGATTTTAAATCCTGATCTTGTAATCGCCACATTAAGCGGCGGTGCAGACAGCAAGTTGGAGATGGAGCTCACAATCACCAAAGGACGTGGATATGTTGGAGCTGATAAAAATAAATCAGAAGAACAGTCTATCGATGTAATTGCAGTAGATTCCATTTATACACCAGTAGAACGTGTAAATCTCACTGTTCAGAATACTCGTGTAGGTCAGATTACTGACTATGATAAGCTGACACTGGATGTATTTACCAATGGTACACTGGCTCCTGATGAAGCAGTTAGTTTAGCTGCCAAAGTTTTAAGTGAGCATTTAAATCTTTTCGTAGATCTTTCTGAAAATGCCAAAGCTGCTGAAGTTATGGTTGAAAAAGAAGATAACGAAAAAGAAAAAGTATTAGAGATGAACATTGACGAATTAGAGTTATCTGTTCGTTCCTATAACTGCCTGAAGAGAGCAGGTATTAATACAGTAGAAGAATTGACCAATAAGACACCGGAAGATATGATGAAGGTGCGTAACTTAGGACGTAAGTCTTTAGAAGAAGTATTGGCCAAGTTAAAAGAGTTAGGCTTAAGCTTAAACCCAAGCGAAGAATAAGATATTATTTTTTGCAAAGCCAGGTAACATCCCCGATTTATGAGGGGAAAGAACACTCTAGCTTTTATTACAGCGAGGTGTCTTGAGAGACCCACTTACGCTGAAGAATAGTAAGCATAGTGAATAACCATTTCAGGAGGTCCCATTATTATGGCAAAGTATAGAAAATTAGGAAGAACTTCTTCCCAGAGAAAAGCATTACTGCGTAATCAGGTAACACAGCTGATCTACACAGGTAAGATTAAAACAACAGAAGCAAAAGCAAAAGAAGTACGCAAAATTGCAGAAAGCTTAATTGCTTTAGCGGTAAAAGAAAAAGACAATTTCGAAACAGTTACTGTTGACGCTAAAGTTGCTCGTAAAGATAAAGACGGTAAGAGAGTGAAAGAAGTTGTTGACGGAAAGAAAGTAACTGTTTACGATACGATTCAGAAGGAAGTAAAAAAGGATATGCCATCCAAACTTCATGCAAGAAGACAGATGTTAAAAGTATTATATCCTGTAACAGAAGTTCCTACTGAAGCTGCTAAGAGAAAAGCAAACACGAAAAAAGTAGACTTAACAGAGAAGTTATTCAACGAATATGGAGTTAAGTATGCCGGACGTAACGGTGGTTACACAAGAATGATTAAGATTGGTCAGCGTAAAGGTGACGCTGCTATGGAAGTAATTCTTGAATTAGTGTAGTCTCAATCTAATAATTGCTAGCCGATTGGCGAGATAGATTTTAAAGGAGTAACAAGTGATCTCTGAGAAGAGATGACGAGTTACTCCTTTTTTATGGAAAAGTTTCGTTAAAATCAACAAAAAATGCTGGTTTGACAAAGAAGGGAAAAGGCTCTACAATACCACCATAACAAGCAGGAAAGACAAAGTAAACGCACAATAGCGAGTACCGTGTCAAACACTAGTTTTTATGCGATAATCCCTTTATAAAATCTAAGGTTTTTCAAGGAGGGTTATCTCATGGATAGAATCACTCACAAAGTCCGCTGCGAACAATGGACTAAGATCATAAAAGAATGCCTGGCAAGCGGAATGAGTAAAACCGCCTGGTGTAGAGAACATGGTATTTCTGACAAAGCATTCTTTTATTGGCAACGTCGGTTACGTGAAGAGGCTTATATCTCTACAATAGAGTCTTCTTCTTCACTTCCAGCAGTAAGTGTACCGGAAGAGCCATCGGTTGATTTTGTTGAATTAAGGTTACCTGAACAATCCGCCGTTTCATCAGCTGCATTCAGACCGGATGTGATCATTCGAAAGAACTCCTTTTCGATAGAGATTTCAAACACGGCTTCTGCGGAACTGCTAAGCAGAATCGGAGGTCTTTTACATGCTGAATGATGCAACCGGTTTTGACAAGATT
>JALEPU010000130.1 GCA_022766905.1 Lachnospiraceae bacterium | reverse complement strand
TGTGTTTAGAAAGGTTGAGGTAAAATGGAAAAAACAATGTAAAAAATCGTTGCACGGGAAAAGGCGAGTGGTTTTGTGTATCCAGGTTCCGAGATTTACGGGGGCCTGGCAAATACCTGGGATTTTGGTAACCTTGGTGTGGAACTGAAGAACAACGTAAAAAAAGCGTGGTGGCATAAATTTATTCAGGAAAGTCCATATAATGTAGGTGTGGATTGTGCGATTCTGATGAATCCTCAGACCTGGGTTGCATCCGGTCATTTAGGAGGATTTTCAGATCCTTTGATGGACTGCCGTCAGTGTCATGAACGTTTTCGTGCAGACAAGATTATAGAAGATTTCTGTGCAGAGAACGGAATAGAGCTTTCCGGTTCCGTAGACGGATGGAGTCCTGAGGAGATGATGGATTTTATCAAAGAACATAAGATTCCTTGTCCAACCTGCGGAGCTCATGATTTTACAGATATCAGACAGTTCAATCTGATGTTCAAGACTTTCCAGGGTGTTACTGAAGATGCAAAAAACACCGTATATTTAAGACCGGAGACAGCACAGGGTATTTTTGTAAACTTCAAGAATGTACAGAGAACATCCAGAAAAAAGGTGCCATTTGGAATCGGTCAGATTGGTAAGTCCTTCCGTAACGAGATTACTCCCGGGAACTTTACGTTCCGTACCAGAGAGTTTGAACAGATGGAACTGGAATTCTTCTGCGAGCCGGATACAGACCTGGAATGGTTTGAATACTGGAGAGGTTTCTGCATTAACTGGCTTCAGTCTTTAGGAATCAAAGAAGATGAGATGAGATGCAGAGATCATGAGAAGGAAGAGCTGTCTTTTTATTCAAAAGCAACGACAGATATTGAATTCTTATTCCCATTTGGCTGGGGCGAACTTTGGGGTATCGCTGACCGTACCGATTACGATCTGACCCAGCATCAGAATGTATCCGGAGAAGATATGTCTTATTTTGACGATGCTAAGAAAGAGAGATATATTCCTTATGTTATTGAACCATCTTTAGGAGCAGATCGTGTTACGTTAGCATTCCTTTGTGCAGCTTATGATGAGGAAGAAATCAAAGAAGGCGATGTACGGACTGTCCTTCATTTTCATCCTGCGTTAGCACCTGTAAAGATTGGTGTACTTCCACTGTCTAAAAAGCTGGCAGAAGGTGCCGAAAAGGTATATGCAGAATTGTCCAAATACTATAATTGTGAATACGATGACAGAGGCAATATCGGAAAACGTTACAGAAGACAGGATGAGATTGGAACTCCTTATTGCATCACCTATGATTTTGATTCTGAAGAAGATGGAGCAGTGACTGTTCGTGATAGAGATACGATGGAACAGGAAAGAGTAAAAATCGAAGATTTAAAAACATATTTTGAGGATAAATTCCGTTTCTAAGCTGGAAGAATCCTTATTCAAAAAAAGAGTTTGTTCTTCTCATCAGGAGAATAAGCTCTTTCTTTGTAAATGAAGGGAGACAGGTTTCTGTCCTTCAAAATGAATTTTGAATACAATGTATACTGTATACATGGCAAAAAAAGATAGAATTTTAGAAAAAATATGGTATAATACTTTTGCTTAATGTGAGTGAAAGTGCAATATTTAAGCGAACTATGATAAAATAATGGCACTGCCGTTATTTATATACTGAACTATCTATCTTATATTAGGAGGTAATGAACAAATGGCAAAATGGGTATACCTGTTCAGCGAAGGTAATGCAAACATGCGTGAGCTCCTTGGAGGTAAAGGTGCGAACTTAGCTGAGATGACAAACTTAGGTCTTCCGGTACCACAGGGCTTCACAATTACAACAGAAGCTTGTACACAGTACTATGAAGATGGTAGAAAGATCAATGACGAGATCATGGGTCAGATTATGGAATACATCGGTAAGATGGAAGAGATTACCGGTAAGAAATTCGGTGACAAAGAGAATCCTCTTCTTGTATCTGTTCGTTCCGGTGCCAGAGCTTCTATGCCAGGTATGATGGATACTATCTTAAACCTTGGTTTAAATGAAGAAGTAGTAGAAGTATTATCCAAGAAATCCGGCAACCCACGTTGGGCATGGGACTGCTACAGAAGATTCATTCAGATGTTCTCCGATGTAGTTATGGAAGTTGGTAAAAAATACTTCGAAGAATTAATTGACAAGATGAAAGCTGAAAAAGGCGTTACACAGGACGTTGATTTAACAGCAGAAGATTTAAAAGAATTAGCAAATCAGTTCAAAGCAGAATATAAAGCAAAAATCGGTTCTGATTTCCCAGATGATCCAAAGGAACAGTTAATGGAAGCAATCAAAGCTGTATTCCGTTCCTGGGATAATCCTCGTGCTAACGTATATCGTCGTGATAACGATATCCCATATAGCTGGGGTACTGCAGTTAACGTACAGATGATGGCATTCGGTAACATGGGTGAAACATCCGGAACAGGTGTTGCATTTACACGTGATCCAGCAACAGGTGAGAAACACTTAATGGGTGAATTCTTAATGAACGCTCAGGGTGAAGACGTTGTTGCCGGCGTTCGTACACCACAGAAGATTGACCAGTTAAAAGAAGTTATGCCTGAAGTATACGAACAGTTTGTTGGAATCTGCAATACTCTGGAAGATCACTACAGAGATATGCAGGATATGGAGTTCACAATCGAAGATAAGAAACTCTATATGTTACAGACACGTAATGGTAAGAGAACAGCACAGGCAGCATTAAAGATTGCTTGTGATTTAGTAGATGAAGGAATGATTTCCGAAGAGAAAGCAGTTGCTATGATCGATCCTAGAAACCTGGATACTTTATTACATCCACAGTTCGATGCAAAAGCATTAAAAGAAGCTGCTCCAATCTCCAAAGCACTTGGTGCATCTCCGGGAGCTGCCTGCGGTAAGATCGTCTTCACAGCAGAAGATGCAAAAGAATGGGCTGCAAGAGGAGAAAAAGTTGTTCTGGTTCGTCTTGAGACATCCCCAGAAGATATCGAAGGTATGAAGAGTGCTCAGGGTATCCTGACTGTTCGTGGTGGTATGACATCCCATGCAGCTGTAGTTGCACGTGGTATGGGTACATGCTGTGTATCCGGATGTGGCGATATCGCTATGGATGAAGAAAATAAGAAATTCACATTAGCCGGAAAAGAATATCATGAAGGAGACCCAATCTCCCTGGATGGTTCTACCGGTAACATTTACGATGGTATTATTCCTACTGTTGATGCTACAATCGCCGGTGAATTCGGAAGAATTATGGCATGGGCTGACAAATACAGAACATTAAAGGTTCGTACCAATGCAGATACTCCTGCAGATGCTAAGAAAGCTCGCGAACTTGGTGCAGAAGGTATTGGTCTTTGCCGTACAGAGCATATGTTCTTCGAAGGTGACAGAATTGATGCATTCCGTGAGATGATCTGTGCAGATAATGTAGAAGAGAGAGAAGCTGCTCTTGACAAGATTCTCCCTGTACAGCAGAGCGACTTCGAAGGCTTATTCGAAGCATTAGAAGGCAACCCTGTAACAATTCGTTTCCTGGATCCTCCACTTCATGAATTCGTTCCTACAGAGGAAGAAGATATCCAGAAATTAGCAGATGCTCAGGGCAAAACAGTAGAACAGATTAAGGCTATCATCGATTCCTTACATGAGTTCAACCCAATGATGGGACATCGTGGATGCCGTCTTGCTGTCACATATCCTGAAATTGCTAAGATGCAGACAAAGGCTGTCATTCGTGCAGCAATCAACGTACAGAAAGCACATGCTGACTGGAAAGGTGTTCCGGTAATCATGATTCCATTGGTAGGCGATATCAAAGAATTAAAATACGTTAAGAAAACTGTTGTTGAGACAGCGGATGCTGAAATTGCAGCAGCAGATATTGACTTAAAATACGAAGTAGGTACTATGATCGAGATCCCAAGAGCTGCTCTTACAGCTGATGAGATCGCAACAGAAGCTGACTTCTTCTGCTTCGGTACAAACGACTTAACACAGATGACATATGGATTCTCTCGTGACGATGCTGGTAAGTTCTTAGATGCTTACTATGATGCTAAGATCTTTGAGAACGATCCATTTGCAAAACTTGATCAGACAGGTGTTGGTAAGTTAATGGAGATGGCTATCAAATTAGGAAAACCGGTAAATCCAAGCTTACACATCGGTATCTGTGGCGAGCATGGTGGAGACCCAAGCTCCGTAGAATTCTGCCATAAGATTGGTTTAGACTACGTATCCTGTTCTCCATTCCGTGTACCAATTGCACGTCTTGCAGCAGCACAGGCAGCAATCGCTAACAAATAGTTAGAACGAGATCGTGTCTTATCGGACATAAGAATCTATGAAAGAATAAAGGAAGACTCCTGGAACTTTAGAGAAAATCTAAGGTTTCAGGGGTTTTTCTATTTTAGCGGCACGTTCTCCCGTATACTTTTTATTTTTTTTGTGGTAAAATAGCTTCATTGTGAAAAAAATACGAAGGAAGTGGATGAGTCAGATGGAACTATATACAGGAAGACCGCTAGAGGAAGAAGGCCGGGAAGAAAAGGAAATCCGGGTCTATGACCTTTTGGACCGTTTGGGCATAGAGTATCAGAGAACAGACCATGAACATGCAGATACCATGGAAGACTGTCTGGAAATCGATAAAGTACTGGATATTTTAATCTGCAAAAATTTATTTTTGTGTAACAGACAAAAAACGAAGTATTATCTGTTAATGATGCCGGGGGAGAAACCATTTAAGACGAAAGAATTGTCTGCACAGATCAACAGTGCGAGATTATCCTTTGCTTCTGCTGAGGCGATGGAAGAGTATCTGGATATTCAGCCAGGTTCTGTTAGTATTATGGGCCTTATGAATGATACAGAGAATCATGTACAACTTCTGGTCGATGAGGATGTGTTAAAAGGAGAATATCTGGGCTGTCATCCTTGCGTAAATACATCCAGTTTAAAATTAAAAACAAAGGATATTTTTGATATTTTTCTGAAAGCAGTTCATCATGATCCGATCATTGTGAAATTAACAGGAAAGTAAACAGTATTTGAGACAACCAATCAAAAAAAACAGGAAAGAAATGCAAAGGACAGGCATATACTTTTTATCAGGAGGAAGAAAAGGAATCGGAAACCAGAGTCAAAATCCAGAAAGAAAAATGAGGTGTCCTATGATGAATTACAAAATAAAAATGCTTGTTTTTTTCGGTGTGTTCAGTATTGTTTTATCCGGCTATTCCTGCCAGGCATCCAGGAAAGAGACAATCAGCCAGACACAATATGAAGTGAAAAAAGAAGAAAGTAATAATCCAAATGTTCTTGTGCTTTATGAACAGGGAGACAGGATTCTGGAAAAACTGGCAAAGAAGATTGGAAAAAAGACAGGAGCAGATGTATGCAGAATTTATTCCGGCAAAGAAAATTTGTATGATTTAAGCTGTTATAATCTGATTTTATTGGGAGGGATGGAAAAAGAAGGAAATTTGTCGGAAACTGTGAAAACATTTCTGGATAAAATTGATTTTCAAGATAGCCGTCTGTCTCCTTTTTGGCTGGCTCAGTCCGGTGAAAATATGGATGAATATGAAGCAGAATTTCAGGGAAACACGAAAAATGCCATTCTCCTTCCCGGCCTTGGGCTTACGAGAGAAGAGGCAGATGGAGAAGATCGGGAAGGACTGATAGATGGCTGGCTGACCTCCGCCTTTACATTAAAAAGAGAAAGAAAGTAGGAATTGGAAATGAATGAAATACATAAGAAGAAGCCGGTAAAGTCCAGAGAGTTGGATATGCTTCATGGTTCTTTGCTGGATAAAATTCTTTGGTTTGCATTGCCTCTTGCCGCCAGCAGTATTTTGCAGCAGCTTTTTAACTCAGCAGATGTTGCCGTAGTTGGAAGATTTGCCGGAAGCCAGGCTTTGGCCGCGGTGGGGAGCAATCAATCGGCTATAGGCCTTTTCATCAATTTATTTGTAGGTTTATCCATTGGCGCCAATGTACTGGTGGCCAGATATATTGGACAGGGAGAAAAGGAAAATATCTCTGATGCTGTGCATACAACAATGACATTAGCAGGAATCGGTGGGATTTTTCTTTTATTTTTGGGAATGATGATTGCAAGACCAATGCTCCGTTTGATGGCAACACCGGAAGATGTGATAGATCTTGCTGTTTTATATCTTCGGATTTATTTTCTGGGAATGCCATTTTTTATGCTTTATAACTTTGGTGCGGCTATTTTAAGAAGCAAAGGGGATACGAAAAGACCTCTTTATTGCCTGTTTTTATCCGGATGTATCAATGTGGTTTTGAATTTGATTCTTGTCATTGTTTTTCATCTTGGGGTAGCAGGTGTAGGAATTGCCACTGTGGTTTCCAATATTATCAGCGCCTGCATGGTTGTTTCTTTTCTGATGAAAGAAGAGGATGCAGGACAGCTTTCTTTTCATAAATTGTGTTTGAAGAGAAAAGATGTATTGGAAATTGGAAAAATTGGTGTGCCGGCAGGAGTGCAGGGCATGGTTTTTTCCTTATCCAATGTAATGATTCAGACGGCAATCAATGGATTTGGCTCTGATGCGGTAGCCGGCAGTGCGGCAGCAGTCAATTTTGAATTTTTTACTTATTTTTTGTTAAGCGCATTTAGTCAGGCAGCGGTTACTTTTGTCAGTCAAAATTATGGAGCGGGTCAGTATGAAAGATGCAAAAAAATTGTACGACTTTGTGCAATTGCAGGTATTCTGTCATCTACGGCACTGGCAGAGAGTTTTGTCTTAGGCGGAAAATTTTTTATCCGGTTTTATTCCACGGATCCGGTCGTGACTCGCTATGCGATGATCCGGATGACCCATATTCTGGCCCTTCAGTTTTTAAATGGTCTGCAGGAAGTTCTGGCAGGTGCCATGAGAGGAATGGGATATTCCTTTGTTCCTGCGGCAATTACGGTAGCAGGTGTCTGCGGCATCCGTTTTGTCTGGATATATACCGTGTTTGAAAAATATCATAGTTTTGAAATGTTAATGAATGTTTATCCTGTAAGCTGGATCGTAACTTCCGCTGTCATCCTTTTGGCATACCGGATATTAAAAAGGAAAGTGTTTACAGAGGAAATAGTGTGAGTAAATATGGTATTTGCTTACAAAAAAATTCATTCGACAATCGATTCATGGAAAGTTCTTCTTCAATGTGTTCATCAATAAAATGACCGATATTTTCATAAAGGGATTCCGATTCCCGGGATTTATGAGGATGATTCCGGTCGTAAAGAATCCGGTTCATGTGAATATGAATTCCGGTCTGGGGCAGTTTCCTTTCTTATGTTGTAGTGACATGAAGGGATGTTGCAAAGCATGTCATATCTTTATTTTGCAACATCCCCCTTTCTCTACTCTAAATTCAGTTTTTTACTTAACAGGTAGTGTGTCAGCAGATAGTAGACCACACAAAGAAGAAGCGTCAGTAAAATGCCAATTGGCATTGCGGTATTCAGATAGGAAAGTAAATCCTGAATGGAATAAAATTCTACCTGATTAAAAAAAACGTTTCCGGCAAAGGTTGAAAAAAACGATGTGATGAAAGACTCTACCGTATAAATGCCAAGGAAAGCTAAAATAGAGCCCAGTAACCGATGTTCCGGAAGCAAATGATGTCCCAGAGTCATACTGAGATAACACATCAAAATCAAGGAGCACATTTCTACCACTACCGCAAGGATCATTTCGGCAATCAGAAGACTAATATGGAATCCACTGATGTTCAGAATATGGAGCTCTTTTCCAATTTCTGAAAAAAGGTAAGGCATTTCTCTTAAAACTTCTGTATTCATAAATAAAAGGAAGAAGGAAAGGCAAGTAGCCGGAATCATTAAAAATTGCCAGATAAAGGCTACAATGAGCTTACTGTTCAAAAGTTGTCCCGTTGTTACAGGAAGCGTAAACATCAGATATCCTTCGTCACTGAACATATTCGTGTAAAACCTTCGGATAATAATAAAATAAGTCAAGAGGATAATCCCAATCAGAACGATTACGTAAACCATAATCAGCAGCATATTGACAATACTAAGTAATGTGCTGGAATCACTCGCAAAAATAGAATCTCCTCCGAAGGAAAATGTCAGAGATAATTTTAAAAGTAATGTAATAACACCCAGACAAATATACATTGGTAAAAACAGCCGGGATGTGGTCTTAAATTCATGATGAATTAATTTGCCTAACATTTGAACACCTCCCTGAAGAGTCCGTCGATTGATTTTCCTTCCATCTCACGAATATTGTCGACAGAATTGTAAAGTACAAGCTTGCCATCTTTGATAAATATCACATCATCCAGAACCTGTTCTACATCTGCAATTAAGTGGGTGGAGATGACAACAGTAGCTTCCGGATTATAATGATTGATAATCGTGGAAAGAATATAATCTCTGGCTGCCGGGTCAACACCGCCAATCGGTTCATCGAGAAGATAAAGCTGAGCTTTGCGGCTCATAACAAGAATCAGTTCGACTTTTTCCTTTGTCCCTTTGGACATGGTTTTCAGGCGGTCTTCCGGGCTGATGGACAGATTTTCCAGCATCTCGTAAGCCTGTTCCGGTTGAAAATCCTGATAAAAATCACTGAAAAATCGAATCAGATCTTTGACCTTCATCCAGTCATTTAAATAAGTGCGGTCAGGAAGATAAGATACGATAGCTTTTGTCTGAGGACCGGGGGTCTTGCCATCGACCAAAAGTTCTCCTTGTGTCGGGGTAAGCAGTCCTGCAATCAGTTTAATAAAAGTGCTTTTGCCGCTTCCGTTAGGGCCAAGCAGTCCGATAATACGGCCTCTTTTTAATTTGATTGTAACATTTGACAAAGCATATTGGTTTTTCCGATAGGCTTTGGCCAGATCGGTACATTCTAATATCGGGGTCATTCTAATCCCTCCTCCTCATCGATGATATCCATACAATGTATGATTTCCTCTTTTGTAAAACCAAGTTCCTTCAGATTGTGATAAAATACAAGAACCTGGCTTTTCACATAATTCTCTTTCAATTCTTCGATCATTCCGATATCCTCCGTAATAAAACGTCCGCTGGTCCGCTGGGAAAACAATAATCCGGTTCGTTCCAGTTCAGCTAATGCTTTCTGCATGGTGTTCGGATTGACAGATGCTTCTGTGGAAAGATCCCGGACAGAAGGAAGTTTACTCCCTGGCTTATAGATTCCGGACAAAATCGCCAGCTGAATCTGTTCCATAAGCTGAAGATAAATGGGGCGGTCATTGGTTAGATTCCATGCCATTCCAACTCCTCCTTTCATATATATTATTGTATTAATTACTTAGTACAATAATATAATCACACAATAATAGAAAAATGTCAAGAATTTTTTGCAAGATTTTCTAAAAAAGAAAAGGAGCTGTACTCCGATAGTGAAATCAGATTTTTTTCACTATGCTTTGCAACAGCTCCTGTCTGGCTTCTTATTATGATTTTACTCGTCAAAGGTAAATCCGGCTAAAAGAGAACCGAGGCTTGTGCTTGCCTCGCCGTCTTCTTTATAATCAAAGACTTCTTCTGTTTTTTCCGGTGTTTCTGTTACTTCTTCCAGCACTTTCATGCTAAGACCAATCTTTCCGTCTTCTACCTTAATGACTTTAACTTTCACTTCGTCTCCTACAGAGAGAACTTCACCTGGTTTTTTAATTCGTTTCTGGCTGATCTGGGAAATATGAACCAGTCCTGAAATACCATCCCCAAGATCAATAAATGCACCATAGGTCTGTAAAGATTCTACCTTACCTGTAAGAATGCTTCCAACAGCGATAGAATTTACTTTTCTTTCTCTTTCCTTGGCTGCTTTTTCCAGTAATACTGCTTTACAGGAGAGAATCAGACGTTTCTTTTCCGGATTCACTTCTGTAACCTTTGCTTCGATTTCTTTTTTCAGCCATTCATTCAAATCTTCTACATATCCGAGGCTTAAGAGGGATGCTGGGATGAATCCTCGAAGGCCTTCTACATATACAATGACACCGCCTTTTACAACACCGCCTACGGTAAGAGAAAGAATTGTCTCCTGATCCATATATTCTTTTACTTTCTCCCAGGCAAGAGTCTCATTTGCATCTTTCATAGAAAGTCTGATATTTCCATTTTCATCTTCTGCCAAAAGGACAACCGCAGTCACTTCCTGTCCTACGGAAAGATTTTCCCGGATTGAATAGGCAGGGTCAGCGCTGATTTCTTCTGCTTTAATGATACCCTGTGTATAAGATTGTAAATCCAGAGTAACTTCATCATCTGAAACAGCTACGATCGTACCTGTTACCATATCACCTTCTTTGAATTGACGAAAAGAAGCGTCGATTTCTTTTTCAAATTGTTCCATTGTTTCTGACATGTTATTATTCCTTCCTTGTTTAAAACTGAAGTTTTCTCATTTGGTTTCAAACTTCTTTTCTATTATACAGGATTAAAAGGAAGTTTGAAAGGTGTCTGAAGAAAAAATGAAAAAAAGTTATTTATGAAATATTGGTGATAGAAAACATATGGCAGATGATATTTGTGGATTATTTTCATTTTCCTGTAGGAAACCTCTTGTATTTTCTGTTTATATTTGATAAAATAATAACGAAGTAACGGGCTTTTGTTGTAACTAATTAATAGGAACAACAAGGATTGTAAAAGGGAGGTTTTATGCTATGGCACAGGTTATTATTGCACCGGGCAAGTATGTTCAGGGAAGCGGAGAGATGAAGAGATTGGCAACTTATATTGCACCTCTTGGAAAAAAGGCACTTTGTCTGGTAAGTGCAAGTGGTTTAAAGAGAAATCAGGCAACAATTGATGCAAGCTTTGCTGAGACAGAAGGCGAAGTGGTATACGAAGTATTTAACGGAGAATGCTGTAGAACAGAAATCGACAGAATCATTGAAGTATGTAAAGCAAATGATATTGACGTGATTATTGGTGTAGGTGGTGGAAAGATTTTAGATACCAGTAAAGCAGTAGGCTACTATCATCATATTCCTGTTGCAATCGTTCCAACAATTGCATCCACAGATGCACCTTGCAGTGCATTATCCGTTATTTATACAGAAGACGGTGTATTTGAGAGCTATTTATTCCTGCCTCAGAATCCGAATGTTGTATTAGTAGATACTGATGTTGTAGTGAAAGCACCTACCAGATTGTTAGTATCCGGTATGGGAGATGCCCTTGCAACTTATTTTGAAGCAAGAGCATGTGAAGCATCAGGAGCAGCTTCCTGTGCAGGGGGAACTCCTACAAAAGCAGCGATTGCACTGGCAAAACTTTGCTATGATACTTTAATTGAAAAAGGAGAATTAGCAAAATATGCAGCAGAGCAGCATGTGTGCACCAAAGCAGTAGAGAAGATTATTGAAGCGAATACTTTCTTAAGCGGTATTGGTTTTGAATCCGGCGGTTTAGCTGGAGCTCATGCAATTCACAATGGATTTACCGTTCTTCCACAGTGCCATCATATGTATCATGGTGAGAAAGTTGCATTCGGTACAATCGTACAGCTGATTCTGGAAGATGTTCCGGAAGAAGAATTGATGGAAGTTATGGATTTCTGTGTTGCAGTAGGACTTCCTGTAACATTAGGTGAACTTGGAATTACAGAAGTAAAACCAGAAGAAATCATGGCAGTTGCAGAAGCAGCGGCAGCAGAGACAGATACCATTCACAACATGCCATTCCCTGTAACAGCAGAAGATGTATACAATGCAATTTTAACTGCTGATGCAATCGGAAAAGACATGCTGTAATTATCTCTGTTTAAAAGAACAGGGAGCTGTTTTAAAGTAAGGATATCATATCTTTGTTCAAATGCAGACCATATGATATGATTGCATATTTTTTGTTGAATTTATGAAAGGCATCATCTGGCAGACAGTGAATAAACATGTCAGATGATGCCTTTTTATAAATTCCGAAAAATTTGCTTTCTATAAAATATGGTCTGCATTTTGGGCTTGATTGATTATTTTGCAACCTCCCTTTTTCACAGATTGTTCAAAGTTTTTTTCTTTACAAATGAAGGAATATCGAATAAAATACATATAAATCATATATATGAAACATATATATCAGATGGAAGATGACTCCCGCCTCTTCAGGCGGCGAGCAAGAAATATATATCACTGGCGGGTGTCAATCCTCCATCTGATATACGTTCCGCGAGCCTGCGCAGGGATTCGGATTTGTATTTTGTCTGCTTTGCAGACCCGAATCCCGTGCCAAGACTCACGAACGAGTCTTGAATTTGCGTGGGGGTGTAAGATGACAATACATGAGTTTGAACAGGAAATCTGGGTTAATGCTTATCTGGCCAGACTAAGTATCGACCAGATACTGGAACCAATTGCAAGGCTTTGTGGACTTACTGTACTTCAATGCCTGGTATTGAAAGGAATTTGTCATAATAGATTTGAGAATGTAACAGATATTTGTAACTTTACAGGTATGAATCAGAGCAATGCTTCTGCAATTTGTACAAAGCTGGAACAGATGGGGATGTTACAAAAAGAAAAATGTCTGGAAAATCGAAGAAAAGTAAAATTGATTGTTACCCCAAAAGGTCTGGATTGCATTGAGGAGATGGAAAGGCGGTTTGAATGTTTTATTCCGATTCTGGACACA